>NZ_JBHJUV010000055.1:0-60967 GCF_042268025.1 Streptomyces sp. NPDC056161 | reverse complement strand
GTCTCCCTGGTGTTGAAGGTTCGGGCCTGTCGTCCGGGGCTGCCATCCCCTTCCGACATCACTAATTCTGCCTTATTCGAGTGCCTGAGTCCACCTGGAACAGTCCTCCGAACGGGTGACCTGCATCACATCTTTCCGCAGGTCGGCGGCGGTTTCCGTCCCCTCCGCGCGGGCCTTGCCCGGCGGCCTCCGCCACAACTCCGCCCGGTGGGCGGGGGCTCCCCTCGGTCGGTCGGGCAGCTCCGCCGTACCGCCGGTTCTGCGGGGGGTGCCAGGCTCGCGCTTGCGCGACCGCGAAGCGGCTCGGCCTGGCACCCCCCGCAGGTTCGGTGGTAGCCCGAAGGGTGCCCGTCCGGCCGAGGGGAGCCCCCGGCCACCCCCCAACCCCAGCCACTCCCCGGCCCGCACACACAGGACGAGCCCCCACCCCCTTGGGAGTAAGGGCCCGCCGGAGGCAGAAAATCGTGAACCTCAGCCCCTCGTCAGAACGGGTCGCTGGCTGGCTTCGGCGTTGCTGGGGACGGGCTCGGCGTGGGCCTGGGCACGATGACCGGAGTTTCCTCCGCGGGCGCCTTTGCCGCGTCGTCGCCGGTTTCCACGGACTCCTTCTCGTCCGCCTCGACCGGTTCCTCCTCGACCTCCGGAGGCTCCTCCTCCCAGCCCTCGAACTCGGCGGCGTCCTCCGGCGAGCTCTCCGGGATTACCTCGACGGCCTCGACGGCCTTGCGGGCCGGCGGCGACGCAGGGGGAAGTTCCTTCGTGAGGTCGACCGGCGGTTGCTGCTCCAGCACCGCGTCCGGCTCGGCCTCCGGCACCGGGTACCGCGGGGCAAGGGCCATCTGCACCGTCTGGGAAGAGTCCTCCGGGTGACCGATGGCGACGATGGCCTCGCCGACGCCCAGTTCCCGAAGCTGGTTCGGGTGAACCTTGAAGCGGTCGACCTGGCGCAGGGAGCCGACTCCGGACCCGGCCGTGGTCGAGCCGAGAACTCCGATGTCCTCCTGGACCTGAAGCGTCTCCTCCCACCCCTCGTACGTTCCCAGCAGTTCGGAGACCTGTTCTGCGGACGCTTTGGTGCGGTGGAGGATCAGCACGTCCGCGTTGGTGAGCACGGCCGCCAGGAAGGCGTCGGACACGTCGGCCAGGTCCGCCAGGTCCTGGGTGCACACGAACAGACCGCCGCCGGCGGCGCGCAACCGCTGGAACAAACCCGTCATCGTCGATCCGCCGAGTCCGCTGAACTCATCGACGCCCGCGATGAACAGTCCGCCGTTCTCTCCGAAGTTCTCCGCCAGCAGCCGGTCTCCGACCGATCCGAGGTCGGTGAGGAACAGGTTGCCGATCTGCCGCGCCGCCTTCGCGTCGGTGTTCGCCGCGAGGGAGAACAGGACGATGTCGCCGCGCTTGACCGACTCGTAGAGGTCGACACCGTCCTGGGTCTCGATCAGGACGCGGCCGGCGTCGCCCGACACCAAATTCCGGATGCGGGTGGCCAGGCCCGGGATCGAGCGCTTCAGGTCCTTCGCCTCGGTGTTGAGGTAGTTCAGGTAGTCGCCCAGTTCCTTCTGCAGCCGCGGCGAGAAGTGGTTCGTCCGGGAGCCAAGAGACTTCAGGGTCAGCAGACGGGCCAGGTCGGGAAGGTCGCGGCGCCAGGCCCGCGTCGTCCCGTCGGGGAACAACTCGGTGACGCTTCCGCGAACCAGGTCGTCCAGGGCCCGGACGGCATACAGCAGGAACTCTTCAGCCGCCTCTCGGTGGTGCGGCTCCGAGAACCCGCCGCCGGCCACCTGGTCCAGGCACTCCACGATCCGGCTGCGGATCTGCTCGGCGGAACCGTGGCGGATGGGGTTGTACGTCGTGCCCGCTCCCGTGACCGTGACCAGTTTGAACCGGCGCCCCGCGTGATGCGCTCCTCCGGCCATTGCCTCGATCAGCATGGGGTCCGCCTTCATGTCGGCGAACAGAAACCCGATGCCCAGGGGACGCGCGTGCGGACTGACGACCAGTTCGTACACCAGCTGCTCGATCGTGCGGGACTTTCCGTAGCCGGATGCTCCCGGGATGAATCCGTGGCGCCTCATGGCACGGCCGCTGATCTCGCACGCGTCGCCGGTCATCTTGTCGACGCCCAGCCGGATACGCAGGTCGTCCAAACTCTGCGCCGGGGGACGGTCATCGTTCTGCGCGAGCTCCCGCAGCTTCGCCTCGATCCGCTTCTGCGGCACCGGGTCCTTCACCGTCCGCCACTCCGCTGTGAACTTCGCTCGCCGGATGAGCCAGGCTCCGCCGATCCCGGCCGCGACGGTCACGCTGAACGGAATCTGGTTGCCCACCCAGCTCGCCCAGTTCTCCTGGGCCAGTTCTGCCAGAGCGGCCCGGTTCGGGCTGTCCCAGATCGCCGTCCCCAGTTCGCGGTACGGCACCAGGTACCACCGGAAGAATCCGATCAGCGCGCCGACGACTACGGCACCCCACCCAGCCCAGCACACCCAGTGCCGGGCCCGCGGCGGGAAGCGGCGGCCGGCCGCGACCAGCACCAGCACGAGAATCGCCGCGACCGGGTTCAGGACGGCCAGGATCACCCCTGCCGCCCTCGCCACGGCCTCACCGGAGTTTGGGTTGATGGGCTGCGAACCCTGCCACTTGGTCGTAGGTCCGCCTGCGATGTTCCCTCGTGCTCGCTGGCTCCGTGGCGTACTCACTCTGCTCCCCGTTCTTCTACATCCCAGGCGCGGACAAAGATCTTCTGTCCCCGCCCCAGCTCGACGGCGGAAGCGTTCGCTTCCTCCGCGGCCAACTCCACGTTCTTCAGCAGTTTGGGAAAGGCCCAGTACATGGCGTAACTGATGTGATCGGCGTTGACGTACAGCAGCATGTTCCTCACGAGACGCTGACGCGCCTTCTGGGTTCGCTCCAGCTCGTGGGCCCACACGGTTCCGTCCGGACGTAGACCCACCAGGTCCGGGTAACGGCGGCCGCGCCCGTTCTCCCCGGTCGACACCGCGTAGGTGGGCTCCGTGCTCGCGTACTGGTTCGGGGTATCGCGAGCACGGATCTCCCGCTCGGTCACCAGCTCATCGTCCGGCCTGATGCTGCTGATGTACTGAGCCAGGTCGACCACGGCCAGGTCGTGGTTGTACTCCTTGATATTCGGCGTCACTGCGTTCCCAGGAATGTTCAGCAGTTCCGTCGCAGACTTCGTCAGCCAGAACACCTGAGCGCGCCGTCCGGGGAGCTGGCCGGCTGACAGCAGACCCATCGACGTCAGCGCTCGCAGCCTCCGGTACACCACCTGACGAGACGGCAGAACTCCGCCGTCTCCCGTGAACTGCCGCGTGACCTGCTCTGCCGTTACGCCGAACCACCGGCCGATCCACTCCAGAACCGGCACGTCCCGCTCGGTAAGCCGCCAGTTCTTACCCTTGGGCACCACCACTTCGCGGACTACAACCTCCACGACAACCAACTCCCACCGTGACTTACGAACGCGCGCCGTGCGGCACACGGCAAAACTCTGAGGTTCAAACCGGCCTCGCCCGCCCGCAGGGGCCGAGGAACGAGAGCCCCTGCCGTGGTGGCCGACGTAGGAGGCCACCACCAGATCAAAGCAGCCGACCCCGCCAGGGGTCGACCAAGGTCCGGCGCCCTGGTGGCAGACCAAAGGCCCCCCGGGGCCGACGTCTGCCGCCAGGTGAACGCCGCCGGACCACCAAACGCCGCCCGAAGGGCGCCCACT
Organism: Streptomyces sp. NPDC056161; assembly: GCF_042268025.1. Lineage (NCBI taxonomy): Bacteria > Bacillati > Actinomycetota > Actinomycetes > Kitasatosporales > Streptomycetaceae > Streptomyces > Streptomyces sp. NPDC056161. Next base: position 57,231 of record NZ_JBHJUV010000055.1, on the reverse strand, counting down.
TCAGTAACCTCGCCCCACTCCGACGGAAACTCTCCGACTCGCCCAGCCACCCACCACGGGGCGAACTCGACAGCTCGCCGCCGACGGAAGCAAGCGAACCAACACCCTCAAGACGCGGAACTCGCCACCGGTGGACAGGTTGCATCACGACGGCACAGATCAGAGCCGATCACCGTCCGCACACCGACCCACCTCCTGGCGGCACCCTCCCGGCGAACCCACCGCCCCCCGCCAGAGCAAGTACCCCCACCGGCTTCAAGTTTCGCTGCCCATCCCCGCCCAGTAACTCACCAGCGACAACTTGCAGATACCACTCCTCCGTACCACCCACCGGCCCACCCTAGTTCTTAAATTCTTCTCTCTCTTCTCTTGTCTTTCGTCTTTGTCTTTCTCTTTTGTCCTTGTCTTTGTCCTTCGTCTTTGTCTTTCACTCTCTCTCACTCTCCTCCTCTCAGTTCCTCTCCTACCTCCACCACACTCAACCTGTGCTCCCCCCACCCCCTCTGATCTGAACCCACGTGCTGCATCCTGACCACCCACTTCCTGAGGGACGATGGGAGTGGGTGGTCAGGATGCAGCACGTGGAAAAGGGCAGGTCAGAGGGGGTGGGGGGAGCACCCTTTGTCACACCCTGTTTTACACATGGTTTTACACCCTGCGGCAAACTCTGAGTTTGCTGGCAGGGTTCGCGCTGCCGAACTGGCGGGCGGCTACCCGGCGATACTCACCTAGGCGGCAGCTCCCCACTTCGCCATGTACCGGCGCTCGCGCAACTCGGTGACCCGGGCCTTCTGCTGGGCCGGCGTCAGCTCACGGAAACGGGCCTTCCACTCGTCTCGACGGGTCTTCCTCTCCTCCGCGGGCAAACTCGCCCACCACTGCTCGCGACGGCTCTGGTCGGCCGCTGCACGCCTCTGGAGGGCCTTCTCCTTCTGCTCCTGCCAACGGCGCTGCAGCTTCTCCCTGGTGGCCTCCCATGCCCGCGCGAACGCACTCCGCTCGCGCTCGATCCGTGCTGCCGTTGCTGCCTTCCGCTGGGTCATCGACCGCAGTTCCCGTACGGCCTGGCCCGTGAGCGCCCAGCCCTTCCGTCCGGCCTGGGCGATGCGGAGCTTCCTCAGCACCTGGAGGCCGGTCTCCACGTTCGTCAGCTGGGCCCGGGTGGGTGAGGGGGTGGGGGTGTAGCCGCTGAGGGTGTAGAGCTGCGTGACCGTGAGGGGGCCGGGGTGGAGGGCCAGGGTCGTAGCGAGGCTGAACCAGGAGCGGCTGCGAGGGGCGGGGGAGTGACTACAAGGTGGGGCAGAAGTTTCAGCACGGAAGTCCAGGGCGAGCAGGTTCAGGCTGAACTCGTGCGACGCCTTGGGGCCCATGCTCTGGTCGTACGTCCGGGTCCGGATGAGGACTCCGTCCTCCACGAACGCCTCCAGGGCGTCCCGGATCGTGTTCCGGGACTTCCCCGTGTCGTTCTCCAGATCCCGTTCCGGCAGCGGCCGGCAGGCCAGTCCCTGACGCGCCATGCGGTCCCCGATAGCCGCGAGGATGTGTTCCCTGCTGTGCCGGGTGGCGGTGGTCCAGTTCGGCCAGTGGAGTTTCCGTACGCCTGCCAGAAGCGGGCCTGTGACCTTCTTCCAGCGCTCGGACGCGGATTTCCCTGTGCGGCTGTTCCGGTGGTCGTCCACGTACTCGACGGCCGCGTTCCAGCAGTGCTTCACCCACCACCGGTGGCCGCGCTTGCGGGCGCGGTGGAAACCGAGGTGCGCGGGGTCGCTGACTACCTGCCATGCGGCCTCGGCGTCGAACCCCGCAATGATGAGGCGGGCGGTAGAGAGCAGTTCGCTCAGGGACCGGTCCACCCAGTAATCGGGGCCGGGCTTACGAAGACGCTCCCAGAACTCCCCCTCCGGAATCGTGGAGATACGACGCTGCCAGGGAGTTGCCGGAACTTCCTTGCGCAGAGTTGTCACCGGCCGGGTGTACTGGGGCATGTTCATGGCCCACGACGGCAGCGTGTTGGCGGCCCCCTCCACGAACTCGGGGAGGTCGACGCGGCCGCTCTTGCGGTGCGGTGCGGAGAGCGGGCGGAGGGTACGGCGCCAGTCGATCTGGCGGGCCGTGGCGCCCCAGTGAGCGCGGACGGTCTCCACCGTGGTCTTGAACTCGGCGCGGGCGGCCTGGGTGCGGAAACACGCGATCAGGTGCCAGCGGCCGGCGCCGCCGCCGGAGCGTCGGGTAACGAACCAGCCGTCCAGTTCTCTGGCGCGGCTGGTGAGGTGTTCGAGCGCGCTGGTGCTCCAGTCGTCGTCGTCACCGTCGATGTCGACGGCGACCGCGCTTTCCCGGAGGGTGGCGACGTAGGAGGCTGCGCGGCCGGTACGGACGAACTCGGCGGCCTCGCTGAGGAACTTCAGGGGCCGGTCGGTTGCCACCTTCGAGTTTCCGCTGTCGATGCAGAAGACGGGGGCGGCGAACAGGAGGTCGTCCAGCAGCAGGGCGGCCACGCGGGCTCGCTCGGCTGCGCTCTCGGTGTTGTCCTCCGTCTGCTGCCGGGGCAGCGTCGGAGTGCTGGGAAGGGAGAACAGCGGCTCGGTGGCCACCGTTTTGCGCGTGCGGGGCTCGGCGGTGGGTACCTCAGCGAACGATGCGCGTGACACACCGTTTTGAGGCAAGGAGGTGCCGGCCCGGGGACCTGTGGCTATGATGGTCTCCAGAACTGAACGACATCAGGCAGCACAAAGCCCGCATCGGGCGGTGTCGCCGACGTCGATGGAAGAGGCGCTGGTCAGCTCCCTGGCGACCAACCTGATCGCTGACAGTGCCTTGGGATTCAGTTTTCGGAAGGCCCCGCGGGTGAGTCCCCGGGGCGTGTATCAGCTACGTCGATATGCCCCCATGGCGACTACCCCGAGGGAGGGGTGCGTCCTGAGCCGGGTTGGCCGGGCGCGATGCCCCCTCGATCCCCTGGATCTCCTTCTTCACCATCTCGGCTGTGCGCTTCCAGTCCAGCGGCTCGTCGCCGCGCAGCACCAGGTGCTCCACGACGGCGCCGATGAGACCAGCGGCAGCCAGGCGGGGGTGAATCTCCCGCAGCTTCGGAATCAGGGCCTCTGCCACCACCGGCGGCAGGTTGACGGTGATCCGCCAGTTCTCGCCGGAGGCAGGGTCATAGCTCGACTCACGATTCGTGAGCATCCGCTTGTTCCCAGTCCCGGCCATGATCCGTATCTTGCCATCCCGGACCCCTTCCGTGCATCACGAATCACGCGTGTCGGGGCACTTTTTTCACGTGCGCCCCGCCCTGCTCAACGCGGAATGTCCGGCCTTCGACCTGTTCATGTCGGCTTGCCACTGTGGTGCCGGCGCGTCAACGACGGCGGGGCTCGTGCCCTTCGCGAGGGTGACGGTTCGTCACCCTCGCTCTCTGTGAGCGTTGGACTGGGTGTCGGCTCCTACGGCAGTGCTGCGGGCTGCCCTCGGCCTCGCGATGCTGCCGGACGTACGACGGTCCCCTCAGTGGAGAACCGAAGGGACCGGGGATGCGGGGGCCAGGTCGGCGCGACTGGAACGCGGCTGGGACATGCGCGGGGTCCGCGATGACGTCCCAGTCGCTGAACTCGTGGTGAGGCCGACCGGAGTTCGGGGAGCGCTCGTTCAGGAACCCAGCGCTGACGTGAGTTTCTGAGGACGAACGCTCAGCCGGTCAGTCGCTATCCCTCCGGGTGACGACCAACTGGTGACTGCCGGGGACGTCGGCACGGACGCGCGTGGCGAAACCCCGCCGCCGCAACACCCGGTCGATCGCGGCCGCCATCGCCGCTTCGGTTTCATCCTGCAGCTGCACGTCGGGGTGCTCGTCCTCCTCGCGGTCGATGGCGTCGGCGGCCTGCTTCAGCAACTCCGCGCTGCACGCCCACCCCACGATGACGGCCCCCAGTTCGCGGGACTCCACGACGTCCACGCCGCCGCCGGCGCTGACCGGAGTGGAAGGGAGATCACTCAGGGGAAGGCCCGCGAGCTGAAGCGTGCGGTACACCTCGATCCGCAGGCCCTCGACATCGTCCACCGTGTTCTCCGCTCTTCCCGGCTCCCGTGTGCCGCTGCCGCGGCCCCCGGAGAAACGCTACTGGTCACACCGGTTTCTCAGCAGCAGCGCACTGATGCACGACTGCGGGAACCAGCCAACCGTCCGGGAAACCTGTTCCCTGTTCGTCGCGGGCGTCCGCCCGGTACGGTCTGCCCTATGCCGGACAACGCCCTCGCGCTCTCCCCGCTCGCCGTCCCGGGCCTGCCCACACCGTGCTGCCTCGACGGCCGCGACCTCATGCAGACGTGGGTCACCGCCTATGGCGCCGCCGTGAACTCCGGGGAAGCGGCACGAGAGGTGTTCGATGCCGAGAACGCGTGGACCACGCATCAACTGGTTGTGCACCGGTTGAATCCGCCCCGGGTCGACGGCTGCCACAACTGCGTGGAGTGGGCGGCGAACCTGGGGCTGGGCCCGGACGACTCCCCGGACCTCGACCACCCCGTAGAGTACGAAGCAGCCGAGCACGCGGTCCGGCACCAGGTCTTCGACCCGCTGGTGCGGCACTTCAGCGGCGGCCGCCACTCTCCCGTCTGATCAGGACCTGCGGACATGCCCGACACCACCGCCGACGCTCGTGCACGGCAGGACCGTACGACGGCGGCCGGACTGACCGGCACCGCCGCGGTGTGCGTCGTCCTCGCGGCCGGCTCAGGGCACCGGTGGCCGGTACTCGTCGCGGCGGGTGCACTGTTCGGCGCCGTGATGGTGTACCGCCGGGTCATGCGCGGTGCTTACGCGTACTGGGTCGCCTGGGCGGTGTCTCCCGTTCTGAGCCTGCTACTGCTGTGGGCCCAGCCCTCTGACCTCCGCGATGCGGCCGCACTGCTCGCCCTGCCGTGGGCCGGGCTGAGCGCCGTGGTCGCGCTCGTGCTGTTCGTGCTGTGGCGTTCTCGCCGCGGCGGTCATCTGGACTGGGTGGTGTGGCACCCCGACCTCGGCCTCCTTCGGCGCGAGCAGACGAAGCGGGCGGCCCTCGACTGGGCGCGGTGGCACTACCGCGAGCCGAGCCTGATCGACCGCCTCGACCGGGCGCCGGAACTCGCGCGGCAACGTCCGCTCTACCCGTACGCTGACCGGCCGCTGAAACAAGCCGACCGGCCGCAGGAGTCGCTGTGACCCGGCCTCCGGAGGACGGGGCCAGGGACCGCGCCGTGGCCGGGGTCGCCGCGTTGGGTGCCACCGCTCCCGACTGGGACGCGGTGGACGCTCTCCTGCAGCGCCGGGGCCAGGACGCGGCCGTCGTGACCGTGGCCCTGGCGTACCTGACGGCCTGCGCCGAGTGGCGGACGGCAGAGCAGAGCGGCCGCATCGGTGTGCAGCTCGACCGGTACATGAGCCGGTGGCAGCGCACCGAGAAGCTGCTCATACACCGGCTGCGCCGGCGGGCCGTACTCAAGGCCGCCCCGCTCGGTGTCCGGCGGGCGCGTTGGCGGCAGGCACAACGGATCGTGGCCGCGCTCGACGTCCGCGGGCTCGGCGTCTACACGATGGAGCGCGAGGAAGCGCTGCACGTCTGCGGGCTCATCGCGCTCGGGGTCGTCCACCACCTGGTGGCGGGAGCGGCCCTGCCTGCCATCTGCTCGACAAGCACCGAGTGGGCCTGACGGCCCCCTGTCAGCACCTGCCGGTGGATGGTCACACGTACCGGTGGTCCTTCCGCGTGTCGGGGGCGGGCTCCCTCCCGGCTCGGGCACGGTGGGGTGGTGCGCCGTCTACTGTCCGCCCTCGTCCTGCTCGCTGTGGGGTGCACGGGGTGTGTCAGCGTCGCCGGGCAGGCTCCGCACCCGGACGGTACACGGCCCCCGGCGAACGCCCGGCCGATGATCTTCTCGGAGACACCGCCGCCCTCACCTCCACCCGCTCTCGAAGCGCTCGTGGACACCTCCGAGGACTCGGCACGTCCCGCGCCGTCGTCCCGGCCGGCGAAGGAGACACGGAAGGCGCCGCCACGGCCCCCGGCCTCTCCAGCCCGCGCCGCAACGGCCGCAGCCGAACGCCGCGCGGCTCCGCGTCCGCGCCCCCGGGTCGAGCACGTGACCCCACGGCCGCGTACGGTGCCGAAGCGGCCTCCGGTTCGTCCCCGCCCTGCCCGTTCGTACGACATGGGCACGGTGTGCGCCATGTCGAAGGGGACCGTCGACCCCTCCCTCTCGCAGCTGTGCGAGTCGACCTATGGCCGGTGAAATCAGCGCCCGGGTCCGATATTCTCGCGTATTAAGACGCGAGAATGGGAGAAGCGATCATCACCACGTCAGCAGCGGAGTCCGAGGGTCCTGCCGAGAACGCGACACTCAGCAGCGTCGGAGCCGCGATCACCGAAGCTCTCTGCGCGGGGTGGCAGGACATCCGCCGCCATCATCCCGACGTGCCGGACGCCGTGGTGACGATGGGGACTCGGCACGGCAAGCGCCTCTGGGCCCACTTCTGGGCAAAGCAGTGGAGCCTCACCGGCGGCGAGACGGTCCCGGAGGTGTGGATCGCCGCCGAGGGCCTGGCCCGCGGCGCCGCCGACGTGATGGGCAGCCTGCTGCACGAAGCCGCCCACGGGCGGTGTTCCACCCGTGGAGAAGAGGACTGCAACGCTGCCCAGTACCACAACAAGTTCTTCCGGGACTCGGCTCAGGTGCTCGGGCTCTCCGTGGAGCGCTCCGAACGCAAGGGCTACTCGATCACCTCGATCACGGACATCGCACGGCAGCGCTACCGCGAGCCGATCGCCGCGCTGGAGGCGGCGATCCGGGCGGAGCGAACGATCCCGGCCTCGGGCGTCACCGCCAGCGGCAAGACGCGGCGGGACACCAACTACCGGCCGGCGAGCTGCCAGTGCCGTCCCGTGCGCACCCTGCGGGCGGCGGCGGGCACCTGGGAGGGGCCGCCGGTGATCTGCGGCGGGTGCAACAAGCCGTTCGTGATGACGTCCTAAGCCGCGAGGCGCAGGGACATGGTCGCGCTCTGCTCCCAGTCCGGGACGCTGTCGACGTACTCCCAGAACGCCCGGCTCTTGGGTGCGTGACGGGAGTGGATGGCGACCTGGTGCGGTGGCTTCTTGCTGCGCAGGGCGGCCTGGATGAACCCGCGCCTCATGCTGTGTCCGGTGATGCGGCGGCCCTGCTGCAGAGCACGGCGGAGGCGGAGCCGCCAGCCGGAGAGGATGCTGCTGGCCTCGGCCTCGCTGTCGGTCGCCGCCGCGGCGGCGACCGCCTCCGCGCGGTCTTCCCAGACCTCGGCGACCGCCCGTTCGTCCTCGTCCTTGATGAGCCCGGCCGCGCGGGCGGCCGTCTTGATGATGGTCCGCACGGTCCGGGCGGTGATGCCGCCCTGGCGGTCGGCGTCGTCGTTACGGCGGCCGGCGGCGTCCGCGCCGATCTTCCCGTGCCGGTCGATCCGGCGGAGGAGGGGACCGTCCGTGAGCTGCCCGGCGTCGGCGAGGACGTCGAACCACCGGCGCACGGCGGTGACCGGGCACAACTCCGGTGCGTCCAGGGGCGCCAGGATGCGGACGGTCTCGCCCTCGGCGTCCTGGTCCGCCTTGGACTCCCTGACCTCGACCTCCAGCGCGGGAACCTCGTGGATCTCCCCGGTCTCCTCGTCCGTCAGCTCCACGGTGAGGATGCGGATGTCGTGGATGTTGAGGGCGGCCGGCTCGCTGCACCGCCCGGCCATCCACCAGTCGAGCACCAGCGTGACCGCGTCCCGCGCCCCGCGCGGGGTGCTCACGTTCAGGGTGGCGACCATGCGCCGCAGGTCTTCCGGGGTCACGCCGTCCGCCTTCAGCGGGCCGGGACGGACGCCCCCGATCCCCTTCGCCTCGTGCTTGGCGCGTCCCCGGATGACGCCCTCGATCGCCTTCAACTCCTCGGCGTCCAGCGGCGATCCGTCCAGCGCACGCATCCCGCGCAGGGTGCCCGACATCGCTTGCAGCGTCTTGACCGGGTGCCCCCGGTCGGCCAGGGCGGCGATGAACGACGCCACGGCGCCGCGTTCGGCGGTGTGCCAGTCGACGTCGCTGCACCACTGCGCGTACTCCTGCCAGCGCCAGGCCCGCGCGTCCCGGCTCGACCGTGGGACGCTCTCCTCGAACCACTTGGCAGCGGACGCCGACAGGCGCATTCCGGTCCTGGTGGTCACCGTCTCCATTTGCCGGGCGATGGGGCGAGACGGCGGGAGGGCGATGTCAGTGCTGGTCACGGCAGGGGCCTCCGGGTCTTACTTCCGCTTGGTGCGGGTCGGCGGGAGCATGGCGCGTACGGCGGCCGCCGCGTCCTGGGCGGTCTGATGGACGGCTTCGGCGCCCGTACCGGACGCCCGGGTCATCGTCTTCAGCGCGTTCAGCAGCGTGGCGACGGGGTCCGGGGTGCCGTCGAGCGGCTGGGCTCGGTAGACCAGGACGGCTTCGCCCGGGTCGGACGGCAGGGTGGCGGGGAAGGTCTCGACCTCCATCCGGCCGGCGCGGTAGGCGAATCCGATCTCCAGCCGACGGCGTTCGTCCGGCAGGCCGGTCAGGTCGAACTCCTCGCCCTCCAGCAGCAGTTCCACCAGCGGGAAGACGGTGATGCCACGGCCGCGCCGCAGAGCTGCGTGCACCCGGGTCTTGATCGCTTCGGCCTCGGGCCCCCACTCCTGGGTGCGGGCCTGCTCAAAGGTCTGGCTCACCGGCCCGTGCCCTCCGTGCCTGGGGTGTCGTTGTTCAGGGTGCGCATCTTTTCCTGCACTTCCGCGGCGGTCAGCCGGATCAAGCGGTCTCCCCGGAAGGGCTCGTCCGGCGGCGCGGGAAGGGGGAGGACTGCGGTGGGAGCATCCGCTGGTACGGCCGGTCTGCCGTACACCATCCTCACCGCGTCGGTCAGGGCGTCATGCCGTGCGGCGCCCCGGGCGACGCCCTGGAGGCAGTCGGTCAGCTTCCGGGCCTGCGCGCTCAACGGCGCCCCGGCTGCGGCCAGTCGCCCCAGCTCGGCGGCCTCGGCCGCGATCTCCTCGGCGAGACGCTGCATGTTCCCGGCGGCCGTGGCGATCTGCTCGTCCAGCCGGTCCCGCCCGGCCTCCGCCCGGGTGTACGGGGCGGTCACAGCGCGCCCTGCCGGTCGCGGGCGGCCCGGATCGGAGCACACCGTCCGCAGGTCTTCACCGAGCACACCGGAGCATCCCCCGACCGCCACCGGAACTCGTGACAGTGCTGGTCACGGCCGGACTGGGGCACCTGCTCCAGGGCCGTTCGGATCGCCTCGCGGGCCTCGTCCAGCGCGGCGGGCCGGCTGGGTGCCTCCTGCAGAAGCTCCAGCGCCCGGCTCAGACTCGCCCGGCCGGATGCCAGGCCGGGCAGCTCGGCGAGCGGGACCAGGTCCCCGCGCTGGGCGTCCGCCGCATCGGCCTCCATGCACCAACGGCCGTACGGCATCCGGCCGCCGGTCACTCGCCGCTCTCCGGCCGCTCGACGGTGAACTCGACGCGCTGGACGCCGAAGTCCTCCGTGACGGCCCGCTCCTCGTACGCGACGCCGGCGGCGTCCAGTTGCGCCCGGGTCAGCTCGACGGCGCTGGTCTTCCCGCTGTTCAGCGGGCCCAGGATGGCGGCCCCCTCGACGCCGTCCAGGATCGTCACCGGTCCGCCGCCGAACAGCTCGGGCGACACCAGGGGCTGGACGGACACCGTCTTCTCCTCGCCGCCCCGGGCGATGCCGCTGCGGTCGACCACCGTGGTGGTCCACCCGGTGAGGTCGCCCTGCGGGTCGGTGTCGACCAGGCCGGTGTACCGGCCCTCGCGGGCGAGCTGGTCGAGCAGTTCGCGTCCGCTGACGCCGCGGCGCTCGGCCTCGACCGCCAGCAGCCGCTGGACCTCCCCGGCCGACCGGTCCGGCTCCTCGGACTCGCCTCGCTCCGGCATCGCCGCCCCCTCCAGTAGTTGTCAGCGCCTGTTGTAGGCGTCTGCAAGCGCGCTGTTTCTGATTTCCGCTAAGGAGACGGTATCGGAAATCAGGCGGCCGGCAGGGGCCTTCGGCGTCGCCCGGACGGGTACTTCGACTGTCTAACGGTTCTGTGAGAGCGATTCTCCGCTCCGCCCCCCTCGCGGCCGGTGGGCCGGTGCCGCGCTCGTCGGTGCGCGAGGGGGGAAGGCAGGCAACGGCGGCGGCCGGAGGGGCGAGCCGCTGTGTACCGATCTGCGGCACTCATTGCCCGATCCGGTAGGTACCTGCACTGAAACGAAACTCCTTCCTCAGATCGGCGCGTGTCGAATCGTGCCTGATCAAACCCTGTGGCGATTCAATTTCATTGCGTTGCATTGCATTACGTTTCATTACATTGCATTGCGATCTTGAAGCGGGTTCGACTACACTGCGGAGTCAGGTCGGTACACCGGTCTTCGCTGAGAGCCGTCCTGCTGCGCACGCAGGAGTTCCGTACAGCCGCAAGGGGAGGACAACGGAGTGAGGAAGAACCGCCGTCGAGAACAAGGAGCCACCGGGGTGTCTGTGAGGCGGGTTGTTACGGCGGCCGTAGCGGCGGCCGGGGCGTTCGTCATCGCCGGGTGCTCGTCGGGTACCGGGACGACGAAGGGGACGGGCGACCGGGACGGCGGGAGCGGCGCTGACACCACGGCCGCTGCCGTGCAGACCGCCCGGGACTACCAGAGCGCCGTCAACGGTGACGACTGGACGAAGGCGTGCGGCCTGCGGACCGAGCGCTACCGGCACGGCTCCGTGAAGGAGTGCGTCGCCGACAACGCGCCGAAGACCCAGAGCCCGGAGCCGAGTCCGACCGAGTCCGACGAGTTCCCGCCGCTTCGCCGGGCGGACGGCTCTGTCGTGCGCGGCAAGCCGAAGCCGAGCGCCAGCGGCCCGGACCGGGCGGAGACGGGGGAGGTCAAGGCCAGCGGGCCGCAGAGCGTCCCCGCCATCGGTGACCACCCGGCCGGCACGGGCGTACGGGTCGAGTACACCGTCACCTGGCCCGACTCCACCACCACCAGCCGCAAGGCCCTGCGCGTCGTACAGCAGGGCGACACCTGGCTGGTCGACCAGTCCGAGGACATCGCCGAGTCCGACGAGGCGCACGGCAATCCGGTCCACGACGCACTGATGAGGGGATGACCCCATGTTGGAACCAAAGACCTACTTGTCCGTGGCGCATGAGACCGTGAGGTCCCGCGACGCACACGAGTCCACGCAGGTACCGGGGAGGGCCCGAAGGTGAAGAAGAAACCGCCGCCGTCACCGCGCCTGGCCGCCGTCGCGGTGATGGACCCGGACCTCGCAGGGAAGGACCGGGACCTCCTGGAGCGGGCCGAACGGCATCCCCGTTCGTACAGCGAGGGCGAGATGAGCGTCTGGTGGGCCACCGCCCCGCGTCTGGTTCGCCCCGGTGCCGGCGTCGCTGGTCTCGCGGGCGGAGCCTGGGTCACCGGAGAGTGGAAGTGGTACGACCCGAACGCCCATGACGGCCGGGCCACCGCTTCGGATGTCATCGGCCGGAACATGCAGGGCGTCTTCGACGCGCTTCACTCTGCCCTCACCTACGCCTGGCCATTCGGGGTCGGAGCCTTCGTTCTGGTAGCGGCCGTGTACGCGACGGACGCGGCCGCCCGAAACAAGTCGGCGCGACGGCTGGCCGAACTCAGGGACCGGTGTGTCCGGCCCGCCGAGCTCAACGACGACGCCCGCACTCTCCTGGCCCGTGCTCAGCAGGCGAAGAAGGCCGTGCTCACCTCGGCAGTGCACCGCTTCGACCTCATCGACCGGCAGCGCAACGAGGTGTCCCTCCCCCATCAGGAGTGGGAGATCGCGGAAGCACTGCGGGAGTACACCCGGCTGGTCAAGGCCGAGCCCTCCAACCCCAAAGGGGGCAAGGTCGCCGCGCTGCTCGACACCCGGCGCCGGGCCCTGCGGGCGAGCCTCGACGGGATCACCCGGCGCGTGGTCGCCCTGGAGTCGTACGCCAAGCAGGTGGCCCAAGCCGATGACCGCTACCGCGAACTGCAGCAGATCCAGGCCCTGACCGACGGCAGCGACGACGTCCTCGACTTCCTCGCGCGTACGGCCCGCGATGACCTCGCCGTCGCCGAGATCGAAGGCATGACCGGTGAAGCCGCCGCCGTCGCCGCCTCCTTCACCACGGCGCTCGAATCCGCGAAGGAAGCCGCCGTCATCGCCCTGCCCACACGCAAGACCGCCGCCTGAGCGACGGGGAACGGAATCCACCGATGACTGACCAGAACGGCAGCCCCGCCGAGACCGCCGTCCGACTGTGTGAGTTCCCCGCCGGGTGTTCCCGGCCGGCGAAGACGAAGGCGCCCGGGACACCCGGGCCCCCGTCGAAATACTGCGATGACCCCGACCACACCGCGCTCAAAGCCCTGCGCTGGGAGCGGAGGCACGGCAAGGATGCCGCCGCTCGTCAGGACGCGGTGCCGGACGACCTGTCCAGACTCCCGCACAGTGCCGCCGTGGCGGAGGCCCAGACCACGGAGATCAGTCTTCGGTCCCTCCTGGTCCAGGTCCTCGAAGTTCTCCCCGGTCACCTGGCGGCGGTGGAGGCCGCGGGCGACCCTGAGCTGGCGAGCGTCCAGGTCGCGAACGCACAGAACGCCGCCCGGCTGCGCGTCACCGAGGCAGAGACGAAGCTCGGTGTGGAGCATGAGGCCCGGGTCGCCGCCGAGCAGAAGGCGAAGCGGCTCGAAGGCCTGAAGGAGACGGCGGAGGAGGCGGCGGTCGAAGCGGACGGCCTCCGTGAACAGGCCGAGTCGACCGCCGCCCTGATGTTCCTCCTCGCGCTGTACGCCGCGCGGGCCAAGGACGTGGCCGAGCGGGAGGCCGAGGAACGGGTCACTGCTGCCGATGCGCGGGCGCAGGACGCTCAGGAAGCCGCCCGTGCCGAGATCGAGCGGGTCAGGACCGAGACGACCGAGCAGATCGAAGCGGCCAAGGTCGCGGCCGACGAACGGATTGAGGAACACCGGGTCCAGGTCGAGAAGGACGCCGAGGACAAGGTCGCCGCCGCCCAGAAGAAGGCGGAGGACGAGATCGCCGCCGCCCGCAAGGACGTCGAGACCATCGAGCGGACCACCCGGAAACGCGTCGAAGAACTGCAGGCGGAGACCGCCCAGCACAAGGCGACGGCGGAGGCGGCAACGGCTCAGCTCACAGAAGCCAAGCGGGAGCGGAAGGACCTCATCCAAGAGCACCTGACCGACCGGGGCAACCTGATTAAGCAGCACAACGACGAACGCGACGAGCTGATCAAGCGCCACAACGCCGACCGTGACCGGTTGCTCGAAGAACTCAAGCAAAGCCGGGAGTTCGGCAAGACCCAGGCGGCGGCGGCCGAACGGACGGAGAAGGCTCGCAAGGCTCTGGAGACCCAGGTCCGCCGTCTCGGACGGCAGTCGGCGCCCAGCAGCGGCAAGGGCGGCAAGTCGGCGTCGGCCTCCCCCGCCGACGACGGGCACGGCCGCGAACAGGTCACCGCTGCCGTGGCCGAGGACGAACCGATCCCCGGGCAGTCCCTCATCGTGGATGACCAGGGCAAGCCGGTCCAGAGCGAGGGCAAGGAGGACGTCCAGTGACGCTCACCGACCCCTCCCTGCTGGAGGACCTGTTCACCCATGAGGTCGACGGGCGGTCCGCCCAGTTCGTCCGGCCGGCAGACACCGACCTGCCCAACTGGGGGGTGTACGAGGGAAGCGACTTCCTCGGGATGCTCTACTCCGACCAGTCCGGCGGCGGGACGCGGTGGCGGCTCGGGCAGTCCCACGAACGGCACGACGTCCTCGACGACGCGGTGCGGGCCCTGCGTCGGCCCCGGTCATGGCCGCGCGAGCGGGCGCAGGTCTCGGACTGGGCCCGGCGGCTCCTCGCCGACGAGTCCCTGACCGCTGTCGACGTGGAGACCACCGGCCTCAACGAGCCGTGGGCCGTACAGATCGCGGCCACCGACAAGAGCGGCACCGTGCTCTTCGACTCATACGTCAACCCGCAGGCCGGGATCGAGCCGGACGCCATCGCCGTCCACAAGATCACGCCGGAGAAGGTCGCTGACGCGCCCACCTTCGGAGAGCTGCTGCCCGCCCTCACCGAGGCTCTGCACGGGCGGACGTGCATCGCCTACAACTTGCCCTTCGACAAGGGGTGTTTGGAACGGGAGCTGGAACGGCACAGCTCGGTGCAGGCGGCTGCCCGGTGGCTCGACGGGTGCCGGTGGCACGACGCGATGGAACCGTACGCCGTCTGGAAGGGCCTGTGGTCGGTCAAGCGGGGGCGCTACCGCTCGCAGAAGCTCGGAGGGCCGCACACGGCCGTGGAGGACTGCCGCCTCCTCCTGGCGCGGGTGCGTGAAATGACATCGTCCGATCGACTGTCAGGGGGCTGATCCTGTGGAAGAACGTGCCGAACTGCGCGACTCGCCCGGCGCGGTGGCCGAGCGTATCCGCGAGGACATCCGGCAGTGCGCTGCCCTGCTCAGCCGTGCCCGGCAGTACGGCGAGCGGAGCCCGCAGTACAAGGAAGCTCAGGCCACTTGGAGGTACCGCCAGGCGATCATCGACGCGCTCGCGGTGGAACGGGGGACCTCCCCGGACGACATCCAGGTGCACCGCGTAGCCGCGTACGACGTCATCGCTGCGACGCGGACCGTTCGGACGGATCTCCTGCAGCGCGAAGCGGAGCAGGACGACGCCGGGCGCCGCTTCCTGGAGGCCACGGCGTTCCTGGACGTGCCGACCGGGCCGGCGGCGGGACCTCGCGTTCAGGGCCTGCCCGAGTGGAGCCCGGAGCCTCCCGGCGGGGCCGGGTAAAGCCGGACGACCTGCAGATGGCCCTGGACCTCGCGCATGAGGTCCAGGGCCATCTGCGTGGCTGGCGCCGCGGGCTCTACGAGCGTCGGGATGTGGGGGGCTGCCAGAGCGCCCAACCCACCGCGCAGGCACACGCACCCCACAGGAGGGCTTCGGTGAGGGAGGTGGCCGCGGTCGTCACCACGTTCGTGAAGAGCCATCCGAAGATCACGACGGCGGTGCCACGGGCCCAGCGTGTCTGTTTGGAGAGGACGACCCAGGACCCCACGTAGGGCTGCCAGAGATTCCGGATGATGGAGACCGGCAGCATCAGCAACACCCAGACGGCTACGGCGACCAGGAATCTGAAAAGGGTGCTCTCCGTGAGGACGTAGGCGGTGGTGCTGGCCGTGGCCAGCAGTAGCGCCATGGCGCCTTCGAGTCCGGCGCGGGCCCGCACGGTGCGTTTGGGGTCCAGTGCGTACAGCGCGGTGCGGGCCCGCAGGACCGGCTCGGAGCGGTAGCCCGGCCGGCCGCGCTGGCTGGTGACGAAGTCATCGAGGGTGGCGAGGGCCTGCTGCCGGTGGACGACGTCCTCGCGGGCGATGCGCACGAGTTCGCGGATCGGCTCGCCCCTCGTGTGCACGGTGCTGCTCGACAGGGAGCTGGCGGCGCGCTCGAAGTCCTCGTGGCTCATGGGGGACAGTGAAGCAGGTGCCACCGACAACCGGCCCCGGGATCGAACCCGGTCAGCAGGTCATCCCCGGCACCTGGCTCTGCTCCCGGTCGGCCTCCTGCCACAGCTGCAGGGCGCGGTCGACATCGCCCTCCAGGACATGCACGAGGGCCTGCGCCGTGTCCCGCCGAACCAGGACGGTTCCCGTCAGTACGTTGTTCACCGCGGCGGCCGCCGGGTAGCCCGTCACCGCCTCAACCTGCCAGGCGAGGGCAGCGACGCAGGGCGTCCCGGCCGCATGGTAGAGGTCTCGGACGTAGTCGGCGAAGGCCCGCAGCGCGGGCGAGTTCTCCATAGGCGGCAGGCATCCGGGGCAGTACGGACGCAGGCGCACAACGCCGGTGTTGGACACCAGCGCGCAGGTGTCCGTGGCGGCACCGCACCGGTGGCACTGCCAGCTCAGGACCGTTTCGCTCCACGGCAGGGGCTCGCCCCTCGTGAAGGACCGGAGCGTCACCTCGTCTCCGGTGACGGGGATCGCGGCCGCGCCGCGCCGGGCCTGGGTGTACTTGGCGCCGCTGCGCTCCTTGCGGGCGCGGGCACGGGACTTGGGGCCGTTGGCTCCGTTCTTGGTCATGAAAGCCTCCGTCACGAGACCCCACGCGTCTCGCCGGGCTCGGGCGCTATCAGCGCGGGCAAGGGCGTACTGCGTCCGCGGGCCCGCGCCAGGAATATCCCGGGGGTCCTTGGCCGGCCGTCGTCCGGCACAGCGTGGGTTCGTGGCGTGCGGCGTGCGCGTCCTGCCGCTGAACGGCAGCGTACCGCCCGGCCACCCCGGAGGGTGAACTGCCCTCGCCGGTGGTTGCCGTGGACGGTCGCGGGGCTGGGCTCGCTTCGCGTGCGGCGACGTCGTCCGCGAACGCCCGGTGGACAGCAGCACCGGCTCTGAGTCTCGGGCGGCTGGGCGCCGTGACGATCAAAAACGGGAAGCGTGGCTGATGTCCGCGGGGGTGCCGCCGTACGGCCTGGGGGGCCGCACGGCTGGGTACCTCCGCTCGTCGGTCCTCGACTGCGGGCGCTGAGGGGTTCCGTTCTGTGGTTGAGGTGGACCGCCCCCACTGTGGCTCTGCGGGTACCTGTTGGTGCGTCTGCGACAGACGATCTTCGGGTTGCTCTAGAGTCGGGACCATCTTCCCGGTGGCGCCTCGCTGCCGGGATTTCGTGTTCTCTGGGTGGAGTTGGATCTTGCGTAAGGCGCGGCTGCACGACCGGAATTCAGCGGGGCCCGTCCCACGTATCAGCTGGGCGGCCCGGGTCCGGGAGGCAGGCGCCCCCTTGGCGATCAGACCGTACCGGCTGCACTTCGCCGCCCGCCTGCTCTCCTGGACCGGCTCGGCCGTGGCACCCATCGGGCTGGCCTTCGCCGTGCTCAAGATCGGCGGCGGGCCCGGCGCGCTAGGCGCGGTCCTCGCGGCGAGCGTCGTACCCCAGATCCTGCTGCTGCTCGTTGGCGGCGTCGTCGCGGACCGGCTGCCCCGACACCGAGTCATGGTGTGGTCCAACATCGTCTGCGCGGCCGCGGAGGCGGCTGCGGTGCTCCTGCTCCTCTCGGGCACGGCCCAGGTCTGGCACCTGGTGGCGATGTCGGCCGTCTGCGGGGCGGCGGGGGCCTTCTTCACCCCCGCGGCCGGCGGCATCGTCGTGGAGGTCGTCCCGGCCGAACTCCGGCACGCGGCCAATGCCCTGCTGAAGATCGGGCAGAACACCGTGAAGGTGGCGGGGCCCGCCCTGGGCGGCGTCCTGGTCGCCGTGGTCGGCCCTGGCTGGGCCCTCGGCTGGGACGCTCTCACGTTCGCCGCCTCGGCCCTGCTCTTTTCCCGGATCAGCCTCAGAGCCAAGAACGTGAAGGTCCGGACCGGCTTCACCGCCGACCTGCGCGAGGGCTGGGATGACTTCCGCTCCCGCCGCTGGTTGTGGGTGATGGTCTGCCAGGCCGCCGTGATCGTTCCCGTGTGGCTGGTCGGCTACCAGCTCCTGGGCCCGGTGTACGGACAGCGGGTGCTCGGCGGCGCCGCCCCGTGGGGCGTGGTGGTCTCCGGCTTCACCGCGGGGCTGGTGGCCGGGGCGGCGCTCGCCCTGATGTGGAAGCCGCGTCGGGTCGGGTTTGTGGTCTGTGCGGGAACCGGTTCCATGGCGGTGCCGCTGGGCGCGATGGCGGCGGCCGTACCGCTGCCTGTCCTCGCCCTCGCCACGGCGTTGGCGGGCTCGGGGCTGGCGGTGAGCATGACCGTGTGGGCCTCGTTGGTGCAGGAGAGGATTCCGGCGGACCGGCTGGGCCGGACCCTGTCCTACTCGACGCTCGGGCAGATCCTTCCCGTGCCCTTCGGATACCTCCTGGCGGGCCCCGCCTCTCAGGTGTTCGGGCTTCGCACGACGCTGGCGGTGGGCGCCCTGATCATCGCGGCCGCCGCTGTCGTGCCGCTGGCCATTGCTCAGGTCCGGGGGCTTTGCCTCGCGCCGCTGGTGGTCAAGGAGGGCGACGGCCCGGCAGTACCGGCGCGGGCGGAGAGGTAGAACGCTCGGGCCACCTCGACGGCGCCGGCGAAGTCGCGGAACGCCCGGTCCCGGGCCGCTGCGTCGAGCACGGTCCGGCCGCACCGTTCGGGCAGCCCCCACCGCTGGACCAGCGATGCGGTGATGCGGTCAGCGCTCAGGTGGGCCGTGGTGTGGTGAGGGTCGGCCGCCTCGACCTCGGCGTTGAAGGTGAACGCGGCGGCCACGGCCTCGGCCACCGAGGGGACGGGGCCGATCAGGTCGCCCGCTTCGGCCACCGTGACCGGCCACACCGTCCAAGCTCCGTCCAGGCGGGCGGAGCGGACGACGATCCGCACCAGCGCCTCCTCCGGCGGGAGCTGGCTCACCTCGTCCTCGGTGAGCCAGTGGGCGAGCTGGTCGCCGGACATGCCGCCCAGCTCCACACCGGCCTCGGCAACGCGCCGTAGAGCGGACCGTTCCACTGCCGCGGCTCGCACCGGGCGGCACACGTCGTCGCCCTCTTCCTGCGCGAGAGCAGCCAGGACCCGCGTGCGCCACCGGCTGGGGAACCCCGGGTCGTAGAGCTGCTGATAGTTCAGGAGAGCGAGGCAGTTCACGGACTGCCCGTTCGCCTCCGCGACCGGCCGGAAGGTCGCCTGCCAGTACCGGACGAAGCTGGTCTGCCACGGCTCGCCAGCCCATGCCCCGGCTGTGCCGGGGGCCGGGGGCAGGCCGGCGGCCACCAGGGCAAGGGCACGCTCGGCGTCCTCCCGTTTGGCGTCGCAGGGGTGCACGCGACGCCAGGCGTCCACCCGGTTGAACGCGGGCTGCAACCCCTCCCCCGCCGCGAGGCGGCCCAGGGCGGTCCAGGACCGGCGGGTGTAGGGCAGGGAGCGAGCCAGGTGGGCCAGCCGGGTCGCCTCGGTGGTCTCCAGCTCTCCGTCGGCGGCCGCCCGGGTCAGAGCGGCCCGCAGGTTCACCAGGGCTTCGGACAGCGGGCGGTCGTCGTCGGTGTGGAGCACGGCGACTTCGTCGTCCGCGTCCAGGACGCCGCTGCGGAAGTCCTCGAAGATCCGCCCGATGCCGATCATGCCGTGCGGAGCGAGCTCGGCGGCCCGCAGCGCTCCCATGCTGGCGGCGCCAACCACAGTGACGCCGTCGGCCAGCAGCGCCAGGATCTCCTTGTGCCGCACCGGGGCGCTCTGATGCCAGAGACCGTCAATGATCAGCACCGTGTCGCCGGGGCCGGTTCCGAGTCGCATCAGGTCCCCGTGCCGGACCGGGGAGTGCGTCACGGCGCCGGGGAGGACTTCCCTGACGCGGGCGGTGGGCACGGTGGGCCCGGAGAAGACGTGAACGCTCACGCGACTGCCTCCTGGGTCGGTCGGGGGATGACGTGCCGGGCGTCGTAGCGCAGGGCCGGGGCCAGCACCTTGACGACGGCGAACTCACGTCGCTGGTGGGGTCCGTGGGTAAGGTCCACGACCAGCGGGGAGTGGCCGGTGGCCGCGCTGATGCGGGCCGCCAAGTGCTCGGCCTCGCCTTCGTCCGTGGCGAAGCCGGTGGTGTGCTGCCCCGTGACCTCCGCCCACGGGGCGCCACGGCCGGCGGACGGCTGGGGGCCGTGGTGTACGGCGGGCTGGTAGGCGGCCGGGTGGATGTCCTCCCGGCTGCCGGTGATCTGGGTGAGCCGGGACTGAGCCGCTTCCGTGATCGCCCTCGACACGGCCACGTGGGGGTCCAGGTGGGCGCCGGAGCCGGAGACCAGCAGGGCGGGCTGGTCCTCGCGCCACAGGTAGCAGCTGATGACGGGCACCTCGAAACGGTTCGGCAGATGCCACAGCTCCAGCCAGGCCCCTGCCACCCGCACCCGGTCGATCAGAGCTGCACAGTGCTCGTCCTCAACGGTGCCGGGGTCGATGAGACGGCCGTGCCCCGACCCGTCGGCCAGCGCACTGATCGTGTCGCGCTCGATCAGCTCGGCCAGGGCGTGCACGATGGCCTCGGCGCGCGTGTTGCCGGAGGCGAGCCCGTTCGTGGACGCGCTGGGCAGGTGCAACCGCCATCGGTCGTGGACCTCCCGGCCCAGCTGCACGCACGCCGCCGGAACGAGCGTGGGTTCGCCGTCCAGTGCCGATCGTGCTGTGATCCAGTCCAGGACGGTCCGGCCGGTGACCAGAGAGCCGGGGTGGCTTTCCAGGGCGGTGACCGCATAGGGCAGTTCCAGGCCGAGACCGTCCGCCGGCGCCCGCACTTCGGCGGTCGGGACGGCCCGCTCGCCGTGCCATGCCTCGATCGCCTCCATGGCCCCGGAGACGCGGGCGGCGGACAGCGTCGCGCCCTTCCCCTGAGCGACGGACAGAGTGCGGGCCAGCGGCCGCACGGCCATGGTCACCGGGATGCCGAGATCGTCCAGGCCGGTCACGTCGGCGACGCGGGTGATGCCGTACGCCATCAGCAGCGGGCGGATCGCCTCCCAGGTCTCATCGGGATGACGGGTCCGATGGGTGCCGTCGAAGTACGCCTTGCGCATGGGATCTTCCCTTCGCAGATGCCGAAGCCCGGCCGCCGGGACACCCAGGTCATGAAGGGTGCCCCGGCGGCCGGGCGGCTTCAGCTACCGCCTACGGCGCCGTCAGGCGGACGGCAGCGGGTAGGTGTGGGTGTCGGGGAAGGCGGAGTCCGGCACGGCCGGGTCGCCGCCGGAGTTCTGCGGCATGTTGCCCTCGGCGTGCAGCTCGGCCACGAAGTCGGCCGGGTCCACGGCCTGCGTCGTGGCGGACGGGATCTGCTGGGACATGGTCGTTCCTCCTGGGTTCCGGGGAAGGACGCTGCTACACCGAGAGGTCGGTGAAGCAGATGGTGATCAGTACCTCGCGCGACTGGGAGTCGAGCGGGGTACGCCAGTGGGGGATTCGGCTTCCGTCGAATCCGGTGAGGACGCGGTGGCGGACCGGGAAGGTCTCGCCGCCGTCGGGGTACGGGGTGTTACCGAGGCGGTCGGCCACCTGCTGGGTGGTCAGCCACCGCAAGCGGGGCAGCCAGCCCATCGAGACGAGACCGGGGGTCAGGCCGCACGAGAAGGTGATCTCACACTTCCCGTCGTCGCGGTGGACGTGCATGTAGTCGCCGGGCTCGTAGAACTTCAGGCCGAAGCGGATCGGGGTCATCCGGGTCCGTCCGGTCGCCTCGCCCGCCACCTCCGCGAGGCCCTTGGACATGGCCAGTCGGCTGAGCGCGTCTCCCCCGGTGTGGACCCGGCACCGCTGGGGGGAGGTGATCGAGCCGTCCCGCATCACCAGCAGGCCCGGCCGCCGGTTGTGGCGGACGACCGCGTGCGGCTCGCACCGGTCGGCCTCCTCGGCAAGCTCCTCCCAGAGCCCGGGGTCGACCACGTCCTCCGGAACGACCGCCCGTCCTTCCGCCAGCCAGAGCTGACGTGGAGTCATGGCCGCCATCACAGGTCCATGAACGACATCGTCACCAGCAGGCCCGTCGACGTGACCGGCCGGCGCCAGTGCGGCACGTGGTACCCGGCGAACGCCCGGACACTGCCGTCGCCGTACGGGTGGGCCAGGGTCGTGAAGCCTTCCCCCTCCGGGAACATGCCGTGCTCGGTGACGACCTCCCCCAGACGGTCGGGGAAGGCTCCCATCAGGTCGGGAGCCCAGCCCATCGGCGGCAGGTCCTCGGTCAGCGCGACCGCGACGGTCACGGTGGACTTCACCGAGTCCACGTGCAGGCCCTGAAAGTCGCCTTCCTTGTAGAGGACGACGGCGCCACCGCGCGGGATCAGCCGGGGAATGCCGGTGGCCTCGCGCAGGGCCATCAGCAGGGTCTTGTCGTAGGCCAGGGTCTCCAGCACCGGGCCGGGCGGGATGAAGCCGCAGTGCACCGGGGAGGCGAAGCTGCCGTCACGGTGGGCTGCCGTGTGCTCGTGGACGTGCGGGGTGACCAGGTCGATCCGGCCGTGCGCCTCCTCGACCAGGGCCTTGAAGCGGTCCGGCTCCAGGACACCGGGAACGATTGCCGTTCCCGTCTCCTCCCATGCGGCGCGAGCCGGCAGCCGATCCACAGGTGCTGCGGTGTCCATGATCCCCTCCAGTTGGTCTGTCTGTCCGGGTGGCGCCGTGCGGCCGGTGGAACCTCGACCCGCCGCCGAAGCCGTTCCGGCGGCGAGCCGAGGGATCGGCGGCGTTCGCCCATTGAACTGCCGGGGAACACAAGGAATGAGGGGCCACGAAGGGGTGCGTTTCCCGGCGGGGGGCCGCTCCGGGGGGCCAGGATGAGGGCCGCACCCGACGGCGACGGAGGGAAAGTGTCATGGTGGCCCCGGACGGCATCGGCGTCTTACTTCGATCGATCCGCGAACGCGCCGGACGCACCCGAGATCAGCAGGCCAAGGTCGTCCAACAGGCCCAGGGCGGCCGGTGGTTCGACTGGGAGAACATCAAGCGGTGGGAACTGGAGAAGCGGTTACCGGTCCCGGACTGGCACGAGACGATCGCCCGCGCATACGGGCTGAGCGTGGCGGACGTGCAGCGGGCAGTCGCCGCATCGCGGCAGCACCGACGTAGCCAGCGCAGGGAGAAAGAGGACGTGAAGCGACGCAGTTTCCTCGGGGTGGCGGCCGCGGCCGTAGGTTCAACCGCGTTGCCGGGCATCGCGCAGGCGCGAGAGGGCATCGACGGGGCCCTCACGGGCTCCGGAGCCGGTGATCTGGCTTACCTGGAGTCGGCATTCGAGCGGCACCGGGGTGGCTACCACGGCCGAGCTCCCGACGACGTGCTGAGCGAAATGCAGGCGGACCTCGATCTCCTCGGTCAGGTCCTCAACCAGCCCCACCCCGCCGGGGCACGGGCTGATCTCGCCCGTACCGCTGCGGGGATTGCCGGTCTCGTCGCCATCGTCCAGCACGATCGCGGCGACAAAGGGGACGCGTTCCGATGGTTCGCAACGGCGGAGAAGGCGGCCCGCGAATCCGGTGATCGCAGGATGACCGCCTGGGTGCTGGCACGGCACGCGATGGTGCCGCTGAACTACGGCGCCCCTGAGGCGGCCGTACGGATCGCTTCCCGAGCTCGCAGGGCCGCCGGTCGGACGCCCACCGCCGCCGGCGCGTTGGCGGCGGCGGTCACGGCCCGCTCCCTGGCCGCCATCGGTGACCTTCGGGGCGCCCGGATGGCAGTCACAGACGTGCGGAACCTCGTGGAACACCTCGACGGACAGGAGACAGCAGACACCTGGTTCGGCTATCCGGGACAGAAGCACTTCGTCCACCTCTCCCAGGCGTACACCCTCCTCGGGGACACGGAGGCTGCCTACGCGGCCCAGGACGATGCCCTCGACCTCACCGATTCCCCATCGGTGATGACCCGGGCCCTGATCGCGATGGACACCGCTGCCTGCCTGCGCCTCGACGGCGACCCTTCAGCGGCTGCCGAGATGGCGGCAGGCATCTTCGACCGTCTCCCGGCCCCCTACCGTGACGGCCTGATCCGGTCTCGGGCCGAGGTCCTGCACCAGGCACTCGATGGCCGTCCACGGGACCTTCTTGGGCAAGCTCTCGCCTGACAGACGCTCGGTCGTACGGAGCACCCGCAGGTTCAAATCAGGGTACGGGCGGGCAATTCCGTGGCAGAGTGGGCCAATAGCCCAGCGCCGAATCCCCCCGTTTCGGCGCTGGGCTTGCTCGTTCCCGCGTGACCTCACGGGCGAGCGCTCGTTCATCTCGGCGGAGGTCATTCCGCATCGACTTTCACGCTCGGCGCCGAGCGGTGTCTTCGGAACGGTCGCTGATCGGTCCGCCCGCGGAAGGGTGTTGAAGACACCGAGGGGCTTCTCCTGCTACCCCCGCGGGGGTAGCAGGAGAAGCCCCTCGTCGTTCGTCGTCAGTCCAGGCCGGCGTACGCGATGCTGAGCACCGTGACGGTCTTGGTCTCGGCGCCGACCATCAGCACCACCGCCAGGTCCCCGGCGGCCCACAGCCGCACCACGCCGTCATCGACGTCGCCGTACGGCTCGGTCGCGGTGATGGGGTCAGTGAGCGAGTCGAGCAGAAAGCGGGCCAGGCGGTCGCGGGCCCGCTCGGGCAGGCTCCGGTAGACCTCGTGTTGCGTGGGGTCCATGTAGAGCCGGTAGTTCACGCGACCCGCCGCTCGCTGATCAGCTCGGTGACGTCCGTGTACTCCGGCGGCAGAGCGCCGCCGTGCTGACGCTGGTAGTCCAGGACCTCGGGGGCCTTCGCGGCTCCGGCCCGCAGGTCCTCGATGAGCTTCCGCCACCGGGCACCGAGGGCTTCCAGCTCGCTGAACGGGGTGAGGTTCAGCTGACGCATGAACTCCATCCGCTGGACCGGCGTCAGGGCGTGAGCGATGGCGTCCGGGGTCCACTCCCCCTCGCCAGGATTCGTCACCTCGCGCATGGTCACCGCCTTCCCGTGGCACGGGGCTCCGGAACGGTCGCCGGGCCCTCGCCCCCAGAGTAGCGGCGGCAAGGGCCCGTGTGGGATACGACCGACAGTCCCGGCGGCTACCGGCCGGTGCCCGGAGGAAGGGCGGGGCGGTTCCGGCGCCCGCTCATCGGGCGTCCGCCGCGGCGGTCTCCTCGGCGGGCGGGCTCCTCCCGCTCGACGCGCACGGTGTGCTCCTCGGCGGCCGGCGCCGGGGCGGGAGCGGGAGCGGGGATGACGGTGAAGACGATCCGGTAGGCGGGGGTACCGGGTTCGGACCGCCGGTTCTGCAGACGGCGCGGTTCGTCCACGGCGACCGGTACCGGGTACGCCGCGAGGGCCTTCCTGATCAGGTCCGTGACCTGTTCCTGTTCCTCGACGCTCGCGCCCATGATCCGGATCTCGGCCATCAGCGGGTCACCTCCTGGCGGACAGCGGCCTCGGGGAGGTGAGCGCGGCCGCGGGCGCGGGACCGCCGCAACAGCTCCTCGCGTACGTACTCGCACCCCTTCACCGCAGGCAGTCCCCTGACCGGGGTGACCGGGTCGTCCCCCTGGCGCAGGGCCCAGGATTCGTCGGCGGCGAGGTGCATCGGGCGCTTGCCCGCCCGCGCGGTGTCGGCCGCGATCAGCTTCTGGTCCTCTCCCGGCCGGCCCGGGACGATCAGGCGGTTCCGGGTCACGTCCCGCACCCGGACCAGTACGCGCTCCCACGGGGAGGCGTCCGCCAGATCCTCGTCGGAGAGCCCTCCGGCGTACCGCTCCCCCAGTGGGACGGACGGCTTCACCCGGCGGTCCAGCAGCACCTTGCCGGTGGAGGCGTCCATGACGGCGATCTCGGTGATCTCGGTCGTCTCGGCATCGTTGGTCGGTTGCCCGGAGGACCTGGTGCACAGCAGCACCGCCGTGTCCGCCGCCAGGATCTCGCGTGCGCGACGTGCGCGCTGGCCCCACCGGGTGCCGCCGACCGTGACGTCCGCGCGGTAGCGGGCGGCCTGCTGGTCGGCACGGAGCTCGGCGGCGACCTGCTCGCGCGTCGGGCCGTCCTGGTCGTTGCGGGCCCAGTCCAGTGCCCACGCGCCGGTGCGGTCGTCGTGGAAGGCCCACACCTCGACCTGGTGCCGGTCGGCGACGGCGGCGGCGAAGGCGTGGATCGCCTCGGCGCGGGTCGTCACCCGGCTGTACTCGCGCAGCGGACTCGGTTCTCCGGGTCGTACCGCGCGGACCTCCTCCCACGGCACACCCGGAAGATCCCGCAGGCCCTCGACGTCGCGGGTCCGGAACAGCGGGACGTCGATCCACCGGCGCTTGCCGACCCGGGCCTCTACGTGGGAAGCCGGGGTGATCCAGCCTGCGGCCACCACGTGCTGCCAGTCGGTGGGATACCGGATCTCCAGCAGTCCGGCCGCCTCGTCGGCCCGGATCAGCCGGTCCCCCGTCACCTTTTCGCACAGTTCCTCGTCCGCGGCGAGCACGTCCAGGTCCTCGACGGCGAACCGCCCGCCCCTCCCCGCGCTGATCCGCCCGTCCTGGGCGACCTGCTTCAGCTCGGCCACCTTCCACCCCAGACGGCCGGCTGCCTCGTCGGGCGGCAGACTCACCTCGACCCACGCGATCCACTCGGCCTCGCTGCGGGCCTTCGCCTCCTGCCGAGCGGCGATCAGCTCGGTCATCAGCGCCTTGGCGTCGTCGGACGCCGCGAGGGCCCGCGCGTCGCGTACCGAGTAGAGATCCCAGCCCTTGTACTTATCCACGACGCGCAACCTGGTCTTCTCGGCCAGGGGCGGTACGTCGGCGGACTCGACTGCGAGTCCGGTCAGCTCGGCCAGCAGCTCGGCCGTACGCCGGGCGCCGTACCCCTCGCGGTCCGCGATGCCCTCGCAGATCTCCTCGACCCGCGGAGCGAGCGCGTCGGCTGCCTCGCGCGACCACCCCTTGGACTTGTCTCGGGGCGGGATGAGTCCCAGCTCCTGTGCCCGGGTGACCATCCAGGGCTCGATGCCCAGTTCGGCCGCCAACTGTGTTCCGTTGACCACTTTCGGCCGCGCCTTTTGCGCCGCGACCGCCACCTCTTCGGACATCTTAAGAGCCTTCCATTTCTCGCTGACTTCACCGAAGCCATTTCATGGATAGCAGTACCGGTGGCGCTTGACAAGCAGAATCGGCAATCGGTCAGAAAGGCGGCTCGGAAACGATCCGCGGATATGTTGAGTCAAAATAACGTTATTGGTCAGAACCCTTTCGTGATTCAGTTTGCAAAACGCCCTTGGTGGGCCAGTGGTCCGCGATCCCTTGCCGGACGATGGCGCCGAAGGTGAGCACATGGGCACCGAGCGCGGCCCGCCGGTCACGCTGTTCCTCGGTGAGCCCGCGCAGGTTGCCCAGCCCCTGCCTCAGGATCTCCTCGATCCACGGCTCACTGATCCGCCATGCGGCCGTGCGCGCACGCCAGACCAGGTCATAGTCGAGCGTGCAGGCGAAGGGAGTCCCGAAGTCCTCCCCCGGCCGCTCCGATCCGGGCCACATGCCGGGCAACGACAGCTCGGCCTTCTCCTCCTCGGTCAGCGGGCGCCAGTCGCGGGCAAGGTCCGGCTGCGCCATGCGGCCACGAACACAGGCTTCGACAAGATGATCCTCTGTCGGCCACTCCGTTCTGCGGCGCAATTCTGCCTCTACTCGAATCTTCTTACGCTCTCGGGAATCTCTCGCGTTTAGCAGGGAAAGGCGACGCCAGGTTTTTTCAGCCAGCCGGTACGACCTGGCGGTACTGCTGATCCGTGCAGCAAGATCCTCGGACATGTGGACGGTGACGCGCTGCGTTGCTGCCATACACCCATTAAACCGTTCGGGAAACCCACATGCCAATGACCCGGAAAGACTCCCGGGCCATTGGCATGGTTTGTTCGACTTCCTGGCGAAGCGGCGTTCTATTCCTTCGGGGGAAGGGCCTGGTCGGCTGCCTGCCCGGCCTGGGCGACCTCGGCCGGCGAGAGGACGCGATGCTGTTTGCGCAGGTAGCCGCGAAGGCGTCGGGCCTCGATGACCACCACGCCGTCGAAGACCAAGATGCCGCGACGGCCAACCGGAGCCCCGTGTACGGCGATGATCGGCCGGACGTCGACCGGCAGCCCGTCCAGCGGGCGCCGGAGGGCGGCGGCTGCCTGCCTCGCTTCACCGTGGGCTTTCGCCACCTCGCGGTTCTGGGCGTGGGCGCCGTACCACAGGGTTCCGCCGTCGGGGCTGACGGCGACACGCGCCCCTTTGGCCTGCCAGTTCTTGGTGTTGATGCAGGCAATCCCCCAGTGCCCGATGGCGAGATGGTCCAGGTTCGCGACCTTGCCGAGTGCGCGGTCGTGGAGGATGACCGCGCCGCGGCGGGCCAGCGGGGCGAGCATCCGCGCGGTCCGGCGCTCGCCTTCCGCGCCGGACCGCCAGGCCCGTACGTGCTGAGGGGCCGTGAGGGTTCCGCACCACGCGAGGACGACGGCGAGGGCAGCGATGTGGCCGAACAGCGGGACACCGATGCCGTGCCAGCCGATCCACCACTCCAGCACCCCGGCGAGGGCGAGTACGGGGGCCAGCCCGATGAGGAACCGCCGCCGTGCCGACGCCCTCCAGGACCGGAGACGCCGCTTGTACTCCTGCTGGGCCGACTGGCCCGGTCCCACACGGATCGCCATCCGTCTTCCCCGTCTCGTGGTGGTGCGTCAGGAGGCAACGGGCAGCAGTTTCGCCGCCCACTCCTCGGTCGTGGTGATGATGATCGGCTCGACGTCGACGTGCCGGAGCACGCGAAGGAGGTCCTGGACGCGCTGCTGGGCCTGGGCGGGGTCGTGGGTCCCTGGGTGCTTGGGGCACTGGGCGACCAGGTGCTTCCAGCAGAAGTGCGCGTTGCGGGCCAGCCGCAGCGTCTCGTCCCGGGGGGCCTGCTGGTCATGCCGGAGCCAGGCCGCGCGCATGTGGAGTTCCAGGCTGGTGGCCCACGCCGCCCTGCGCAATGCCAGGTTGGCCCTGACCGCGACGACGTTCACGGTGTAGGGGTGCGAGGCTCCGTACGCGTCGTCCAGCGCCTCTTCGAGATCCTTGGCCGCGACCTCGGCGGCTGGCAGGTTGCCCGCTACATCCGCGGACCTCACCGCGTCCAGCATCTCCCGGTACTCGGGAGGCAGGGGCGCCATCCAGTCGACGCCGGGGGCGGCCGGGGGCGGGCTGGGGATGACCGGTTCGCCGGTGGGCGGGGGAAGGTGGACGGGGGCGGCGGCGGGAGGCGGCTCGGGAGCTCTGCGTGCTGCAGGCGGGGCCGGCGGCGCCGGGTGAGGCTGTTCGAGCGGCGTCACCTCACCGTCCCAGTCGACAATCAGGGGCCAGGTGCTACCGTCCGGCTCCTTGGCGTTGACGCGGACCGGTCGATCGAGCCGGGCAGCCTTCTCCTGGATGTGCGCCAGGGCGGCGTCGCGGGCGTCCTGGCCGGGAAGGGTGTCCACTGGATGCCCGTCGACGCTGGCCTCACCGCTCTCGCGGATCACGATCGTGTAGACCGGGGTCAGGGGGACGGCGTCATGGTCGGTCACAACAGGCATCGGGCCACTTCCTTACAGCGTATTCGCGTGCAGCCGGTCCGGGTCGGTCCACGTGGCGGCACAGCACCTCTGGATGGCGTCGAGCGCGGGCCCGGCGCCGTAGTACAGAACGGTTCCCGGCCGCTCGCGGTCGGGCAGTTCGGTGCTGGTGGCGTCGATCAGGTGCTGAGCGTGGGGGGCGATCTCGTCCATCAGCTTGTTGGCCCGGTCCGCGGGTAGCGGGGCAACGGGCCAGCGGAGCGTCCAACACACGGCCACCAGCCACGGGGGGCAGGCCGCGAACTCGTCGGTCGCGCGCACGTCCAGCTCCCCCGTGGTGAGGTTGAGCCAGACGAAGCAGGCCGCCTCTTCGGTCAGCCTCTTCGCTGCCTCTTCGGTCAGGGGCCGCCAGGCCACGGAGGGCCGGGTGCGTCCCTTCGGATCAGCGACCGGCATAGGGGTTCTGGGTCGCGGGCTCGGCGGCGTCATCCTGTGTGCCCTGCGGCGGGACGCTCGGCCCCGGCTCGGCCTGGGCTCGGGCGTACGCCTCGCGGACCGCCGCCGGGACCGGGCCGCGGTCGGGCACCTCGTGCCCGTTCGCCTTGGCCCAGTCGCGGACCTTCTTCGTCTCGGCCGCCGTCTCGGACTTGGGCTTCGCCGCCTTGCGCCCCTTGCGGCCGGCGCCCTGCTTCACCCGGGCCACCTTCAGCAGCGGAGCGAGGGCTTCGTCGTACTCCGCCAGATGTTCCGGGTTGAGGTCGACCTCGTACTCCGTCCCACGCCACGTGAAGTCGATCCGCTCAACGCCCTTGATGCTCTCCTCGTCCAGGTCGTCAACCAGGATCAGCCGATCTGCCACACCCGTCTCCTTTGCTCTGCTCTAGATCATCTCAAAAAGCACTGACATGCCACGGGTTATCCACCCTTGGGGAAGTACGGAGGCGCCCAACCCTGGTACGTAGCACCCCATTTCGACTCAATGTCGGTGGCCGGGACGATCGAAATCCGGCCGGGAGAGCGGATGTCGTTGGATGCGATCTCGCCGTTGCCGACGTAGATGGCGACGTGTCCGGCCCGGCTGTCGGTGCTCCAGTACATGAGGGCGCCCACCGGGGGGTTGCGGTCCCGGTTGTGACGCATTGTGGAGGGCATTTCCCAGTAGTGGTCTATGGCGTAGTTCGTTCCGGAGAATGACCACCCGTACGAGATCGCGACGAAGGCGAGGCACTTGCGGTACCACTCGGTGGACCCGCTGTCGGCCTCCCTCCGCGCCCACTTCACGGCGTCGGCGGTGGACCGGGGGTTCTTCACCTGGGCGGGCCAGTTGGCGTTGCCGTCGTGGAACGCGGTGCCCGGCTTCGGGGCCGGTCCGTCCTGCTGGTCGTCCTCGTTCTCGCACCGCTCCGTAGGGGCTCCGCTCGGGGCGTCGGACGGGTTGGCCGTGCTGCCGGATGGGCCGTCGGTCGGCTGGCTGTCCGCCCGGCCGGGGTGCGCGAGGTTGATACCGGCTTCCTTGGCGATCCGGCGGGCCTCGGACTCCTGGCCGGCGTACAGCTCGCCCTGCTCGGAGTGCTGGACGGCTTCGGCGGCCTTCTCCAGCGCCATCGACTCCCAGCCCTTGACGTCCGTCAGGCCGCGGGGGCTGCCGCTGTCCGCTCCGAAGAAGAACATCTTCGCCGCGTACTCGGGCTTCATGATCTGTTCCTTGGTGCCCCACCCGTACTGCGGCTTCTGCTGGAACAGGCCCACGGAGTCGCCGGGACCGTGGTCAAGGTTGATGAGCGTGCTCTCCTGGAGCGCGGTCATCAGCGCGACCAGGGTTGCGCGTCCGGGCAGGCCGCCCTGAGCGGCCACCCTGTCGATCGTCTTGGCGTTGTCTATCTGCTGGGCGTGGAGACCGTCGGTGCTGTCCTTGCTGCCCCCGTCGTCGCTCTCGTCGTCGTTCTCGTACTGGGCATCGGGCAGACCGGCGCCGCCGCAGGACGCGGCGGACGCCTGGGAGCTACCGGCGATGCCGCCGACGATCCCGAGTCCTATCAGGAAGCAGAAGAAGAGGATGCCGGCGGGGACGACGAGTTTCAGCGCCGCCCCCCGACGCGCCACCCCCGAGGCCAGCATGGCGGCCTGGCGCGAATTCACGTCAGACCCCCAGCACCCTCGACACGCGCCACTGGTCGCCGTCGCGCGTCATCTCCGCCTGGAAGACATAGGTCTTGTCGTACTTCTTGTAGCCCTCGATGACGGTCTTGACCTTGACCTCCCGCCAGGCCCGTAGCGGGGTATCGATGCCCAGCTTCTCGTCGGCCTTGCCCACCTCGACCCCGGTCACGGTGGACACCCCGCCGTTGGAGATCAGGTTGTCCCACAGGCTGTCTCGGGTGCCCGCGAGATTGCGGGCCAGAGCCTCGGTCATCCACGGAGCCGCCCGCTCGACCACGGTCTCGTGCTCCCTGTCGACCGGCGGGTTGCGGGTCATGTAAACCCGGCCCCAGCCCTCCGCCGTCTTCTCCGGCGCGCTCAAGTCCACGGCCGGAAGCGAGGCGGACGGCGACGCCGATGCGGAAGGGCTCGGCGGCGAGCTCGCCGTCGTGCCCCCGCCGGCGGGATCGGCGGCGGTGGCACTCGGGGCGGTGCTGACGCTCTGCTGTCCCTTGTCGTCCCCGGTGATCCACTTCGTGGCACCGAATCCCACGACCAGGATGACGACGATGATCAGGGCGGCACCGGCAGGGTTCATGGGCTCCTTGGCCCGCTCCTCCTCCAATACCTGTTTCATCGTCGTCTTGCGGTTGGTCTTCGCCGTACGGCGGGCTTGGCGGCGGGCCTTGCGACGCTGGCGCCGCTTGCCCCCTTCCTCGACCTCCGGGACCTCGTAGACCTCCTGCAGCAGCTCGCGGAAGTCCGCGGGCGTACGCGGCTTCTTGTCGTCGTCAGCCACTTAGTTCCCCCCGTTGCGGCGCGTCACGGTCGGCACGGACAGACCCCGGCCGCGGCCGCGACTGCGGGCCCGGCTGCGGTTCTCCGGCCGGGTGGGGTTGGGCCCGGTGGAACCGCCGGGACGGTTCGGTGTCGAGCGGACCACCTTGTGCGGAATGACCTTCGGCGCGGAGGTGCCCGTCTTCGGACCCTGCCGGAAGGTGTAGCTGGCGCCGCTGTTCTCGGTCCGCAGCGTCGGGGACGGACGGCTGGCCGCTCCCGCTGCCGGACGGCTCGTGCTGTTCGCCGCCGCCTGCGCGGAGCCGCTTGCGGCGGGCAGTGCCTGACGGGGCACCGAGCCCCCGACCTCCGCCGGGCGGCGGGTGCCTCCGACCTCCGCCGGGCGGCGGGTGCCCGGGACGGCCTTGGCCGGGCCGTCGGCAACGGACCGGCCGCGGGCCGGCGCGGTGGACGACGGCAGTTCCGGACGGCTGGTGAGGGGACCGACTTCCTTGCGGCTGCCGCTGTTCGGCAGTGCGGCGCCTGCCGTCTGGCCGGAGGGCAGCGGCGGCATGGGGCGGCGGGTACCGGCCAGGGCACCCGGGTTGCCGCCCGGCGGAAGCTGCGGGGTCGTCGGCCTGTCGGCGTTACCGCCGCCTCCACCACCGCTGCGGCGGGGCATACGGGGCATACGCGGAAGACGCATCCCCGCGAGTCCGCGGCCGAGTCCCTTGGTGATACCCCAACCGGCCTTGCCTGCCGCACGGGCGGCGAGCAGTCCGCCGACAGCGGCGGCCGGACTGGTTAGGCCAGTGACACCGACGATGGACTCCAGAACGCTGCGGAACTTGAACGCGACGATGGCAGTGGCGATGCTGATTCCGGCGGCGGCCGCATAGCCGTACTCCCCCATCATCTTGGTGGACGCAGTGGTCACGACCAGGACCGAGCCGAGGGTCATCGTGGCGATGCCGCTCTGCAGGGTGTAGCCGAGGAGGAAGTCGAACCAGCGGACGCCCCACGTCCTGGGCCTGCCTGGAATGATCCACAGGCAGGCGAAAATCACTCCGGTCACCAGCATCATCAGGGCGCCGAGCAGGGACGCCAGACTCGCGAACGCCAGCATCAGGACCAGGGCCGCGAACAGGATCACGCAGATCAGGGCCGGGATGGCGACCATCATGCGGCCTACCGGGTTGTGGCCGTCGACCCAGGAGTTCGAGTCACCCCCGATGCGGTCGCCCACGTCCTTCATGTGCTCCTTGCGCTTCTCCGGGCTGATGCCCGCGTCCAGCAGCCCCTTGCCCTCGGCCTTGCAGGCATCCAGGCTGCCGAACTCGACCACGCACCACGGGGTGACGACGTACGTCCGCCAGACGGCATCGCTCGACTTCCGCAGCATGTTGTCGCGCTCGTTGTTGCCGTACGTGGTCTTGTGGCCGAGGTCGATGGGCTCCTTCGTGCCGTCGCCCAGGCCGGCGGAGGTCGCGTTCATGGCAACGCTGGAGCCGACGTTGCGGGCGGAGTCAATCCCGTTGACCCAGGTCTGCGGGGCCATCAGCAGCGAAATGGAGAAGATGGTCGAGACCGCTACCCAGCCCAACTGGGACAGGCCCGATCCGGCAGCCCGGCGGTGGTTGGCCCACGCGACCAGGGCGCCGATCACCATCGCGGAGGGCAGCAGCGTCTCGGTGAGCGTCTTCGCCGCGCCGCCCACGGAGGCGGTGATCGCGTTCTCCAGCGGCGGGATCGTGGTCACGTTGAAGATCCACTGCACGATCGTGACGGCGGCGGAGCCGATCACGGCGGTGAGGGCCATGCAGATGATCGCGGGGATCTCCAGCATGGGGTCCATGACGTCCCACATGCCGTAGTCGTCGGTGACCGTGTAGAGCAGGGGGTTGCCGTACTCCTCGTACAGCGTCCCCTGTCCCTTCGTGTACGGGATGTCAACGGAGGGCAGAAGGTCACCGATGCCGACTGGGGTGTAGTCCTTCGCCCATGCCGACTGCGCGGTGACCATCAGCGTCACGTAGATCCCCACCAGGGGGATCAGGATCGTTCGCTTGCGGGGCAGCCGGAAGTTCTGCAGCCGGATCAGCAGCTTCAACACGCTGAAGCGGTACTTCTTCGGCGGTTCGAGACTGATCACGACGTCATCCCCTCATCAGTGCGTCGTGGACCGGATTGCCGTGCGCCTCGTCGGACTCGGCGATGTCCTCGGACTGGTCGACCAGCCAGGTGTCGCCCTGCTGTACGACGCGCAGGGCCTTGCGGCTGGTGGTGGTGGAGTCGGGCCAGGTGACGGTGTACTCGACCCGTACGCCCGTGCCGGCCGGGTGGTCACCGATGGCGGGGACGCTCTGCGGCCCGCTGGCCTTGACCTCCCCCGTCTCCGCCCGGTCCGGGCCGCTGGCGCTCGGCTTCGGCTTGCCGCGCACGACAGAGCCGTCCGCCCGGCGAAGCGGCGGGAACTCGTCGGACTCGGTCGGACTCGGCTCCGGGCTCTGGGTCTTCGGCGCGTTGTCGGCGACGCACTCCTTCACGGAGCCGTGCCGGTAGCGCTCGGTCCGCAGGCCGCACGCCTTCGCCCAGTCGTCACCGTTGACGGCGCTCTGGTAGGTCCGGGCGGTCTGCACCGCGGCCGCCGTGGTGTCGGAGGCGCCACCACCGTCGCCGGACTCGCCCTTCTCCCCCTCGTCGTGAGATGAGCACCCGGCGGCGAGAACGGTGACGGCCGCCGCGGCGGCAATGATCATTGCCCGCTTCATACCCCTACCCCCTGCGGTTCCTTGGTCAGGTCGGCCCCACCGGTGTCGACCTCCGGTGTCGTGCTCAGCAGTTCCAGCAGCTCGGCCGACGGGACGTCGAACTGGACGGTGGCGGACTGGAATCGGCGGTCGCGCATGATCGCGTGGCCGTGGCGGATCTCCTGATCGAAGCCAATGCCGATGGCCTGGATCAGCGCCCGGGTGTGCTCACCCGTGGGCAGGTCGAGCAGGGTCGCAAGAGCGTCCTGCTGCTCAGAGGTCGTGAGCTGGAATCCGAACATGGTGGTGATCTGCTCGACCAACCCGACCAACTTGGCCAGCGATTCCGGGTCCTGCGTGTCGATGACCAGGGCGGTTTGGAGTGCCCTGCCGACCCTCGCGATGTACTGGAGGAAGCTGCTTCCCTCGCGGGTCGCGGTCAGCACATGCACCTCGGGGACCGCAATGGCCTTGCGCAGGCCGCGCAGGTCCTTCCGGCCGGCCATCGAGATGCCGAACGCGAGCATCGAGTGGACCAGGGCGACGCTGAGCCGCTGGTGCACGGACCAGTCCTCGCGGTCGTCGTCCGGGGCAGGCAGGGAGATGCCGGGGATCTGCACCACCCAGATGCCCGGTTGGGGCCGCATGAACATGTTGTCGCCGGTGGCCCTGCCCATGAACGGTGCGCCCAAGCCCGTCTGCGCGAGTTCGTACAGGGCCTGCCCGGTCTCCCTGGACAGCTCGTCGGTGGACTGGCGCAGGTGCTCGATGACCTTCCACACCCGCGGTTCCCCGGCGGCGATCACCTCGTTGACGGCCGACTGGATCGGAGTCTCGGCGCCGCGCATCCGCAGGTGCTGAGGGAGGGCGATGCCCAGCTGTGCGGGAACTTCGGTCTGGGCCCGCTCGGCGCTCTCGCCGGTCAGCAGGGTGAACAGGTCAGCGACACCGGCGTACTGGGCGCCGGTCTCGACCAGGTGCGCGTTCAGGCCGTAGCGGCGGCCGGCCGCGACCAGACCACCCATGTCGCCCTTGAAGTCGAGCGCCAGGACGAAGCTGCCGCGGAACGCGGCGTCCAGCAGGGACATCATCATCGCGGTCGTCTTGCCGCGTCCGCTTCGGCCGATGAACGCCGTGGTGGTCGCGTCGCCGCGCTGGCTGCCGCCGGTCAGGTCGTTTCGGACCAGGCCGGGGGTGGAGCCGGTGAGGTAGCCGATCACTGGGCCGGTGTCGTCACCGACGGAGGCGCCGCCCCAGAACCACGATCCGGCGAGCGCGCTCACGGTACGGATGTGGGAGAGGTCAGGGACGCGGACCTTGTCGCCCGGCAGCGTCTCCAGCCAGAGTTCCTTCTGTTCCTCGGTGCCGACGGAAACCTCGATGCCGAGACCGCCGTAGTGGGTGGTGACCGCGTCGATCTTCGAGCGCAGGTCCTCCAGGGAGACGTCGCTGGAGACGACCAGCCGGGGGTGGTCCTCCAGCAGGGTGACGTCCTCGCGCTTCATGTCGCGCGCGAGCTGGGTCATCGTCTCTTCGGTCTCGATGATGTCGGCGGCGGGGGTGGCGGCGGAGTGCTGGGCAGCGGAGTCGCCCTGCTCCTTGGCTAGTTTCCGTGTCTCCTCGGTCAGCTTCAGCGCGTCCCGCCGGTGCAGGACCTTGAAGCGCACGGACGGTTCGGGGTTGACGGGGAGGATCTGAACATCGGGGTCGACGCCGTCCTCGTCGTACTCGGGTACGTACGTGATCTCGCTGACCGTCCGCAGCCACTCCCCCGGCCCCGGGGACTCCATCTCTTCGGGGAAGGAGTCCATCGTCAGGACACTGGTCCAGGCGGCGACTTCGCCCTGGGCGTCCATCACGCGCACGTGGTCCGGGTAGGGGACGACACGGCCGCGGGTGAGGGCGGCCAACTTCGCCCCGGAGATCACACCTGCGGAGTTCGGCGTCGGCAGGCTCGTGGCCCGGTGCTGTTCCCGCGCGACCATCCAGGCCAGGACCTCGACCGGGGCGGGCTTGGCCCGCCACGGGGTCGTCTCCAACTGGCGCCCGAGCCGGCGCGCGAGCGCATCGAGCCGAGCCAGCTCGCGCTGAGGAATGCCCGTCTTCCTGATGCCGAAGGCGTCCTGCACACCGCTGCGGCTGCGGGCCTGCGTCTGTCCCGAGCGCTCTTGGATGCGGACACCCAGCAGTAGCTGACGCTGGGAGAGGGCAAGGTCATCGAGCCGTTCCACCCGGGCGTCCGCCCACGCGGCGTAGTTCCCGGCGGTGAACAGCTCCTCGGCCTCGACGCGGTAGTCCGCCGCGTTCAGCGGGCTCCAGAGTATCCGCAGGTGGCAGTCGTGCCCGGCGAGCGTGCGGGCGAGCGCACTGGATGCCTGGTCGTGTTCGGCGTCCCGCGCCGTCTCCGACATCAGGTCGGTGTTGCTGCTGGACAGGACGTACCACGCCTCCGCGTGGGTCTCCGTCACCGTGAGTCCGTCCGCCAGAGCCAGGTATCGCGGCGGCGGCGCCGACCGGTCCCCCGCGACTCCGAGGAACTTCCCGACTGCCTTCGTGATCTTCATCCCCGTACCCCTCTTTACTGCGGCTTGCCGCCGGTGCGCTTGCGGGCGCGGTACACCGCGTCCGGCCCGTACATCCGGGTCTTGGAGTCGAACGGGACGGCCCGGCCGGCAGTGGGCCGGGGCGCGTCCTTGCCGAGCGCGCTCTCGAAGGCGCCCATGCCGGGCAGTTCGACAAACGCCTCGGCACGCTCACCGAGCCGGGCACGCAGCGGCATCCACTCGTGCCTCTCGGCCGCACGGCGCCCGCCGTTGATCACGGGCCGGTGTCCCAGCGTCATGTACCGGACCCACAGCGCCCATTGGGTGAGGTTCCACCGGCGCTCGTTCCTCCGGCTGCGCTGGGCCCCGTAGTACGTGATCACTGCCGGAGGCGCGAAGTACAGCGTGAACGTCAGCTGGCTGGGTAGCCCGAACAGCATCAGGAGAGAACCGGTCCACAGGACGTAAACGACTACGCCTGTGACCAACATTCGGCGCGAGGGGCCTTCGCCCAGGTCCATGCCGAAGATCTCGTGCTGGCGAGTTTCAAGATCGAAATGGCGCGTGTACGTGTGTCCGACCCTGCTCACGCGCCCGCGACCTTGTTGAAGATCTCCACGAACATGTTCTTCGTGGTGTCGGTGGCGAAGACGAACCCGGCCACCAGGATGCCGGTGATGACGTGGCCGATCAGCTCACCCCACTCGCGCTTGGCGTAGTGGCCGATCGCTCGGACCACCAGGATGATCAGGAAGATGTTTCCCGCGATCAGGAAGACCCACGTCTTCAGGTCTGCGCCGCTGGTCAGCGCCAGCGTCACCGTGTCGGCAGACATGCCTCGTATCCCCTCGTTTGGTTCCTTCAGGCGGAGTTAGACGGTTCCGCCGTGGACCTCGGCGACCTGCCACCGCTCGGCGGCGGCCGAGGCCACCCGGGTCAGCTCGACCCGGTAGGTCTGCTCCAGCTCGGCGGCGCCGATCTGCCAACGCACGACGGCGGTTCCGGTGCGGTCGCTGCCCTTACCCTGGTCGACGTTCCAGCTCTGGATGCCATGGAGCGTGATCCCGTCGGGCAGCGGCGGAACGCTCGCGCCCGGGGCGGTCACGCTGTCCGCCTCCCCCTTGGCGTACTCGGTGAAGAACGTCTCCACGGTGCTCTGGGTCTGGGCGGAGAGCTCGACGTCGCTGTCGACGGCGTTCTGGTCGGTGACGGTCGGGCCGGAGGCGGGAACGCCGACGATGCCCGGCTCGCCGGTGACGACGATGCGGCCTGCGGTGTTGAGGACCGGGACCTCCAGCCCCACCCACTTCCGTTGGGCGGGCGCCGGGTCCTTCTTCTTGTCCTTGGGCGGTTCGCCGGGGACGTTGACCAGCACGGTCACGTGCACCCGGGCGCGCTTGTCGCCGAGCTCCGTCACCGCGCCCGGCTGGGCGAGGAGTACGGTCTGCTGCCCCTTCGAGTTCCAACCCGCGGTGGTATCCGTGCCCTTGGGCATGTCCCGCGCCAGGGCCTTGGCCCGCTGGTCTGGGTCGGCCTCGTCCCAGGTCAGGTACGAGTACGCGAATCGCGCGGCGACCAGTTGGGCGTCCTGCACCGGGTAGGTGGGCCCCTGCTTGACCGTCGGCGCCGGGGCAGGCGCGGGCTGGCTGGGCCAGAACCAGGACCTGACCCCGGTGATCACGGCCAGGCCAACCACCACCCACAGCACGATCCGGCCGGTGACGACCAGCGCCCTCGTGCCGGTCTTCTCTTCCTGAAGTACCCAGGGGGTGGCAGGCGTCCGTGTTTGCTTGGGTTCGGTCGCAACCTGAGTCGGGCTGTGCCCGTTGCGCTCGGCCTGGACACGCTTCCCTGCGGCTACCCAGTGGGCGGCGCCGGCTGACGGTGTGGTCTGCTGATGGGGCGGTTCCGCTTGGGGAGCTGGTGCTTCCTTGCTCCGGGGCTCCGGGAGGTTGAGAACCTTCCACACGACCGTTTTGAGCGCACTCATCCCCAGACGACCTTCCCCGCGATAGGCCCGAACTGATCTGGACAGTACGCGGATCGGCCACAGTGCGTCAAAAAATTTCGTATGGGTCGCGGTAGAGTGCGGCGCCATGCGCACGGGGGCAGACGGATGGCGTCTGCGGGGATGGCTTGTCGCTGAGTTGCGGCAGGCCCGTGGAATCTCCCAGAAGGTATTGGCAACAGCGGTCGGGTGCTCTCGTAGCGCCGTCGCCATGTGGGAGTCGAAGAATCAGCGGCCCAGTCCACGGCATCTGCTCCGGCTGGCCAGAAGCCTCGACGTCTCCCCTCTTGATCTGGTCGAACTTCTCGACGTTGACTGGACGTTGAGGATACTCCGACGGTTCCTGGGGTTCACGCAGGCACAGGTGGCGCAAGCGCTGAAAGTCGCCGTCAGCACGTATTGCGATGTCGAGACGGGGCGTCAGGTTCTGCCTGACAGATGGGTGCCAATACTTGGAGCTCTCTTCAATACCGACGAACACACCGTCAGGAATAGCGCCCCATTAAAAAAGGCGAAGAAGAGATAACCCTTTGTCGACAAACCCACAGAATGAGTTACAGCCAGAGGGAACGTTTAACCACGTATGTATTCCTTGATCCGAAAAGTGCGATTTGACGATCAATGAGGCATGGTTCCGCTTCCTCGGCGCCTGCGCCCGACTGCGTCCGGCGCCCGGCCCGCCGATGGGAGGGACAAGGACCGGGGCATGTGACAAGAGCACAACTAAGCCCCGGTGGGCGGCAGTTGGCGCTCATCCGGGGCTTTGCGGTCGTGCAGTGAGGGTTATCCGGGGCCGATCTGGCGGAGCCACTGACCCATCTGTTCGGCGGAGGGCCGTGCAGCCGGCGGTCGCATGAGGGCGTACTGCAGAACCTCTTCGAGCTGGGGCCAGTGCGTGATGTGCCCGTGCGGCAGCCGGTTACGCAGCAGCAGCCCGCGGAGCACTGCCGCCGTGAACCGTGCCGGGTCGACCCCGGCCGCGGCGTAGTCGCGGTGCCATGTGCCTGTCGCCGCCCACCACAGTCCGGCCGCGAGGGCGTACACCTCGTCCGAGGGCTCGGTGACCACCGGACGCTCTCCCGCCTCGATGCGGTGCATCAGTTCGGGTGACATCAGGTGCACCAGTCCGCCGAGGAAGGTGTGCGACGGTGCCAGCACCGGGCCCGACGCCCATGTGCAGTCGATGAAGCGGACCGCGCCGGACGTGTGGACGGTGTGGTGTGGCTGGAGGTCACCGTGCACCCATCCGGCAGCGTGCAGGGCTCCGACGGCCTGGCACACGTCGACCGCTGCGGCGAGGGCCGAGGACCGGTCCTCGTCGTGCTGCTGGCGTACGCTCTCGAACCGGGTCCAGGTGGAGGCGCCTTCGAGCCACGGCGTGATGAGCCACGCCGAACCGGTCCCTCGGCCCGCCTTCGCCCGCCCTCCGTACGACAGGCCGGGCACCAGGGAGTGCGTCTGCTGGAGCACCGCGGTTTCGCGGGCAACGGCGGCGGCCCCCTCGCCGGTGCCGACCTTCAAGGCCCACAGCCCGCGCGGTCCGGACACCTGCCAGACGGCCGCGCCTCTGCGGTCCGTCACCTGCTCCCAGTGCGCGGGTTCTCCCGCCAGCGCCTCCGCATCGGCCCGGCCGATCAGCGGTGCCTGCGCGACGCGTTGCCCCGGCAGACTGACGGACTTCGTCCCCTCAACGTCCAGCACGGAAAGGCCCTCTCTCTATGGTCCGCGACGGTCGCGGTCAGGTCGTCGGTGACGGGACGGCGGAGAGACCGGTGCCCACCGGCTGGCGGTGCGGCACCGGTGCGACGCCGGTCCGCCTCAGAGCAGGTTTTGAGCGGCCACGGCTGCGGTCACGGTCCACATGGCGCCCAGGTAGGTGCACAGGCAGCGGACCAGCACCGGGTGGTCGCGGTACATGTGCTTCAGCGCGGCGAAGCCCGTCCTGCCGTGCGATTGCGCTCGGAAGCCGAAGAACGAGACGGTCACCGCGGACACCTGCACGGCACGGCCCTCGACCTGCTCCTGGTCCTGGTCCTGGTCCAGAAGCATGTCCATGAGGGTGCGGGGCTCGAAGTCCTGCCGCGGCGGGCGATTCGCGCGGATGCGACGCAGGTACGGGAAGTCAGGCATGGCGGTTCGCTCTCTCGGTTGTTTCGGAGGATGGTGCGGCGGGCGCTGTGCCCGCCGGCGCTGACCGTCCGACGACCCGGGCGCGAGGCACCGGGCCGCCGGACGGGGTTTAGGCCGCGACGCTCGGCGTCGCGAGTTCGGCCAGGTCCACGGGGGTGCAGCCGTGCAGAGTCACGACGTCGCGGGCGGCGAGAGTCCACCGGAGCGCGGGGTCCTCGAACGCGACGTCGGTGAGGCCGTTCTTGCTCTTCGTCGGGACCGGCCGAAGGGTTCGCGGGTCGTAGACGATCCCGGAAACCCCCCACGGCTCTGTCCGCTCGACCAGGGCGGCGGTGTGCCCCTTGACCAGGTGCGGGCAAGCCTCGGCAGCTTCGACGGCACACGGCAGGCACACGGGAGGGGTGTCCGTCACATCGCCGTCGCGAATCGGTCGACCGTCAACCGCGCGTCCGATGAACAGGTGCTTCCCGCCCCAGCGGCTGAACTCGTCGTTGTCGAACGTGGAGGTCGCACAGACCATGCAGAGCATGTGCGACATGGCTTGACGCTGACGCAGAGGGTGGATGTCCGCCAGACGGGGCCTTCCCCTCCCCCGCACCAGTGGGTACCGCACCCAGAGGGCGCCGTCCCTCCGGTCCGCGCCGCTGACTTCGTCGGCGTAACCGATTCCCTCCGCGCCGTCCGGGCCGACCCGCTTGATCAGCCTGGTCGGCAGCGGGTTCTCCTCGCTCCACGGCGCAACGAAGGGGACGTGGAGCCCCCGCCAGTGGAACTGAGCTACGGTCATGCCGCTGCCCCCGCGAACTTGGGCCGGTGCGGCGCGATGACCTGCCCGTCGGGCAGCAGGCTCCCGGTGTCGTCGAAGACGATGGTCCCGTTGCACAGCAGGGCCCAACCCAGCAGGTAGTCCCGGCCGACCACCCTGGCGTGCTCACGGTCCGACTCGTGCACTGCCGGGCAGGGAGGGTTGTGCGGACACATAGCGCTTCGTCCTCTCGGTGGTCCGTGTTGGTGAAGGCGTCCGCTGGACGCTCTGGTTCACGCGACCTGCTTGATCGCTCGCGTGGCGGTGAGCCGTTCCAGGAGGTCGTTCGCGACGGCGCCCACCAGCCGCAGGTGGAGAACGCGGTCCTGGAAGCGCTCTGGCAGGTCGACGGCCTGAAGGCCGGCGGCCCGCTCTGCGAGCCGCAGTACCTCGGCGTCCCTGCTCTCCGCCGCAATAGCGATGGCGGCCAGTCGCTCCAGGTCGTCACGCAGGTGACCGTGAATCTCCTCGACCTCGTCCTCCTCGGGAGGCTGCGGGTCGAGCGCGTCACCGATGTCGTCCAGGATTTCGGGGAGCGTGCGCATCCTCCGCAAGGCCGCTGCCATCCGAGCCAGCTTCTCGGCGCTGACCGAGGGAGCGTGAACCGCGTACGTCGACTGCATCAGCAGCTCCCTATCGCGTAGGCGTGCCGCCCCCGGCGCGGGATACGGGGGGTTGGCCCTGCCAGGGGCGGCACGGGGGGCGCCGGTAAGGCGCCCGGGGTCCGCGCCGGACGGCGTGCTCGCCAGTCCGGCGCGGTGGCTGTGGTGTTCGGTGCGCGCTCCGCGAGAGCGCGGCCGGCCGGAGACTCGGTCATCGGACATCGCCCGTCGCCTCGATCGCGGCCCACACCCTGAGCCCCGGCCCCGCTTCCGTGGCGCCCCACCGGCTGGACAACCGGCGCACCAGGTCGAGCCCGCGGCCGTGCTCGTCCCACAGGTCGGCGGTCTCCTCCGAGATCGCGCGGAGCGGTCTGGCGGGCCGGGGACCGCTGTCACGAACGGCCACCTCGACTTCGCCGTCACGCCGCAGCAGTTCGAGCTGAATGCTGGATGACGTGGTGTGCCGCACCGCGTTGGTCGTGATCTCGGACGCCAGCAGGACGGCCGTGTCGACGGTGTTCTCCGGCATCCGCCAGGAACACAGGGCCTCGCGGACGTGGTGACGGGCGCGGGCCGGGGCCTGGTCGTCGCCGTCGAAGGCGTACTGGTGAGCCGTCATGACTCACCCCCGGCAGCCGCCATGCACTTCTCGTGCGCCTTGACGTCCCACCAGAGCGTGTCGCCGCTCGGGCTGACCGTGCACGCGCGGCCGGCGTTACGCAGTTCTCCGTCCGGCTTTCGGCAGCACAGGCAGGCAGCCCC
The DNA here is from genome assembly GCF_042268025.1 of Streptomyces sp. NPDC056161. Classification (NCBI taxonomy): domain Bacteria; kingdom Bacillati; phylum Actinomycetota; class Actinomycetes; order Kitasatosporales; family Streptomycetaceae; genus Streptomyces; species Streptomyces sp. NPDC056161. The sequence continues at coordinate 13,650 of NZ_JBHJUV010000055.1, read as the reverse complement.
ATGAAGCACGCGTAAGACGGCCCCGCTCACTTCGGGGACCTCGAACCGGCGGCAGATCGCCGTCGCGTCGGCGGGACCGCGTTCACCGTCTGGGATCGGTGCTGCCGCCTGCGGAACTCTCTCGTTCTTCATCGGGGGCTTCCCTCCCGGCTCGGCGAGTCGCTGCGCTCCACGCGTCCACGCGCCGCGACCGGCTGGACGTGATCACCAGCCGTAATGAGCCCGTCACCCTAGAATGGCCTCAGAAGATTCTCTGTGCAACTTCAATGGGAAGATTCACCGAAGTTTCTGACGGTCGGAGGGTCACAGTGGACGGACCGATTACTCCTGGGCCCCGCCGTGCGGCAGGATGGAGCCGTGTACGCAGGCGGAGACTGAGGGGAGGTGCCGGTATGGCGAGAGCACAAGGACCCATGGTCAAGCGACGCCAGATAGGGCGTGAGCTTCAGGCGCTCCGTGAAACTTCTGGACTGACGATCGAAGAGGCGGGCGCCGCAATCGGCCGGTCGGACTCAACGATCAGTCGAATCGAGAACGGCAAGCGCGACGTCCAGCTGATCGAGCTGAAGGGACTCCTGGAGGCGTACGACGCCCCGGGTGAAACCCGCGAGCACCTGCTGACCATGCACAGCGCCTCGCCAGAAGCGTCGTGGTGGACGAACTTCGAGCTGCCGCCGAACCTGGACACGTACATCGCCCTCGAAGCCGAGGCCGCCGCGCTCAGGGTGTTCGCCCTCGCCTCCGTTCACAGCCTCCTCCGCACCGAGGAATATGCGCGGGCGGTTCTGCGCGGCACAAGCCCGTCGGCGCCGGCGGACGAGATCGAGACCCTGGTCAAGTTCCACATGCAGCGGCAGCAGGTACTCACCCGCGAGTTGCCTTTGGACCTGGTCGTGATCCTTGACGAAGCGTGCCTGTGGCGCCAGATCGGCGGACTGGACTGCCAGCGCGAGCAGTTGAAGCACCTCATCGAGCAGGCCGAGCAGGTCCCGAACATCACGGTGCAGGTACTCCCCTACAGCAAGGGCGCCCACACAGCCCTTACCGGCGCCTTCACCATCCTCGACTTTCCCGACCCCACGGAGCCCGCAGTGGTCTACGTGGACAGCCCCGGCGGGAACTTGTACCTCCAGAAGGCCAAGGACACCCGGCGGTTTGACCAGTCCCACAGTCGACTGCGCGGCATGGCGCTCGATGAAGCCGAGTCGGCGCGGTTCATGAAGACCGTGCTGAAGGAGATGAAATGACCACGAACCCTGACCTCAGCAACGCCCTGTGGCGGAAGGCATCTCTCTCCGAAAGCGCCCAGGGGTGCGTTGAGGTCGCCTTCCTCGACAACGGCCAGGTCGCGGTACGCGACAGCAAGGACGTGTCCAAGCCCGCCCACCTCTACCCCAGGTCGACGTGGACCGCCTTCCTGGATCATCTGCGCGGTCTGGTGCCGGCTGAGGGCTCCCGGATCTCGATCGACATCACCGCGGACTCGGCAGTGCTCAGCGATCGAGAGGCGACCGCCGGGGCACCGCACGTCTACACCCACCGCGAGTGGCTGTGCTTCCTCGACGGCGTCCTGAAGCGGGAACCCCAGCTCGTCGGCGCGTGACATCACGGAACGGGCCCGGCAGACCATCGTCTGGCGGGCCCGTTCCGTTTGTGCCGTGACTCCGATCAGCTCATGAGCGGGAGGTCGCATGAGCGGGCCAGGACGGCGAGCACGGCCAGCACGACTAGCCCGTACAGGACCTGGCGGCCCGTGATCGGCTGACCGCCGCTCTGCTCGGGTCCGTCCTCACCGTCGGGGATGCCCCCGAAGTGGGCCTGCTGGCGGTGGGCTTCGCGTGCAGCCGTCTCCCCCTCCGGGCCGATCGGGAAGCGGGTGCGGCAGGCGCCGCACTTCCAGTACGCCACGGGGACGTTCTCCTCTCACGGGCCGCCCGCGGGTGGGCGGCTGCTGATGCGGGAATCGAGCCTAGAACCTGCGCGGGACGGCAGGTAGCCCGCCTACCGAATCGGTAGGCGGGCAGTAGGTGGCGGGTAGTTATTGCAGGTCAGAGGGCTGACCTACCGGTAGTAGGCGGACCAGGTTGGACCCCTGGGCCGGCAGGGGAGTGAAGCCCTGGGGAAGGTCCGCGGAGTGCACACCGGGCCGGTTACGGGTGGCCCCGTCCTTGTCCGATGCAGGGGCCTTCACGCCGTCCCGGACGGGGATCTGGTGGGCCGCCAGGAGGGCCCTCACTCGGCCGATCTCGGACCGCATGTCACCCCCCTCGGGGAGGCTTCCCAGGGCCAGTTCACGGAGGTGCACGGCGGTGCCATTCCCCCGGGTCCGGATGCTCTCGCGCACCCACGCATAGACCCTGATTCGCTCCGCTGCGGCGGTCTCTTCGGGGGACGGTTCCGCCACTTCCCCACCGGACGGATCGGGTTCCACTTCCCCACTCCCCTGATCCTCTTCGTGATCTTCAAGGGGGTCTGCCTCTACGACTCCCCCGTCCGCGTCCTCTTCGCGATCTTCGTTGGCCCCGGCAACCGCTCCGACGATCCAGGCGATCACCACGAAGACGATCACGAAACCGCCCGCTCCTCGCATCAGGCCCACCGGGTGGTCGACCACCCAGTTCCCTACCGCCGCCGCCAGCCTCCCCACCGCCGGGACCGCCGTGTTGACCAGGAACATGCCCCCCATGCCGACGAGAACCACACCGCCGATGATGAGGTCACCGGTGCTGGTCCCGGACTTCGCGGGCGCCCTCTTGCCCCCTGCCGACTTCTTCGCCGGAGACTTCCCTCCGCGCCGCTTCGGCTTCGCGGAACGCTCGGCGTCGCCACCGGCTGCCGCCTTCGGGGCCGACTTCGCGCCCTTCCCCTTTCGTACCCGGCCGATGACCAGCGCCCAGCCCCGGCGTGTCAGGGTCCAGGTCGCGCGGAGGATGATCACCGCCCCCGCCCGTACGGCGACCAGGCCGGCGCGGTCGAACGCGTGATACGCCGACAGGTCCGGCCGGGTCACGGCACGGCCGGACACCCGGGGGGCGTCCGCCTCGCTCTCCAGGGACTCGATGATCTGGCCCCACCACGCCCGAGGGCGTGACGGCTGCTCCACCGTCACGCCCTCGCCGTCCACCAGCTCGATGTCGTCCGCGACGTCCTTGTCCTCGTCGCCCGGGTCGGACTTGACCAGGTCCACAGTCATCAGGCGACCACCGTTCCGGTCAGGTTGCTGATCAGGTGCGTGATCGTGTCGAAGATGCCACCGGCCGCCGTGAACATGCTGGGCAGCATCAGGGCGAACAGGCCGTTGCGGAACTTCGACGGCTTCAGGCCGTACAGCAGGATGCACATCAGGATGGCGACGGCACCGGCGCCGAAGTTGCCCGCGGACCCGAAGCTGGTCTGGATCGCCTGGGACAGGCCACCGCTCATGTCTCCGACGAAGCTGAAGGTCTCCCCGGCCTGGGCATAGAGCTGGCCGGTGATGAACGCGGCCGCGATCACGCCCTCGTGGGACAACTTGATCTTCCACTTGCCCTGCGCGCCGACGATCAGGAACGCGGTCATCACGACGGCGCCGCCGGTGAAACCGATCGCTCCGAAAATCTGGCCCATGTCTGTGATCTGCTCTCTCGGTTAGTTCGTGCCGTACAGGAGGAATGCGACGGTGGCCGTGGCGGCGGGAATGTGGGCGGCCCAGACCACGCCCTTCCAGGGCCATTTGTCGCCGTAGTGGCCGACCCAGCCACGGGCCATGCGGTAGGCGATCTGGAGCCCCAGCGCGACGCCGCCGCCGACGACCCATGCGGGCCGGGCCATCTGCAGAGCCGTGATCAGGCCCAGCGAAGAGACGAAGACGACTCCGCCCAACTTCGACCGCATGGCCAGGGCCAAAATCCCGGCGCCCAGAGCGCAACCGGCCACGGGTGTGGCGTACTGCTCGGCGTGGACCATCAGGCCGGTGACCCAGTCGTCCAGGTGCAGACTCCAGCCCGCGGCGTACGCGGTGCCGGCGAAGACGACCTGACGGCCCCGGGGATTGTTGATCAGGCCGCCGCCCTTCGTGGTGCCAGCGATGACCGGCCCGGCGTTCTTGACCGCGGCCGCGAAGCGGCCGCCCGTCGTCGCCGGTGCCGGGGCTTCGTCGGCGTCTGCCTCCTCGGCGTCGTCGTCCTCGGCGGTCTGGTCCTTCTTCCGCCCGGGTCGGGTCTTCGACTCGGGCCCGCCCTGCTGGTCCTCGTCGTCCTCGTCGTCGGCCTCCTCCTCGACTACCGGCTGGACCGGAGCGGCGGCAGGGGCGTTCTTCGGCGGGGGCGGCACGACCGGCGGAGCGGGGACGTTGCCGGTGAAGGTGTCCTGGTCTGCGGCGTCGTCCTTGTAGACGTCGTTCCACCAGTCCTTCGCCGGTGCGGCCGGGGCGGGTACTTCGACCGGGGCGGGCGGCTGGACGGGAGCGGGTGCGGCGGCAACCGGCGCCGTGTCGGCGTCGGTGTCGACCACGTCCAGGTCCAGGTCGACGTCGGGCATGGTCGCTGCGGCGTCGGGCTCCGGGTCCGGCTCGGCGGCCGGTGCCGGGATCGTCGGGGCGGTCGACGTCGCCAGGACGTCGTCCAGGTCCGCGAGGAAGTCGCTCACGTCGCGGACACCTGTCTCGGACACCTGCGTCTCCGAGTCGGTGTTCGTCGTCATCGGGCCAGCCACCCCCACTTCCGGATGGCGTCGGTCATCAACTGCCGGATGCGGAGTTCGTCAGCCCCGGGCAGGGCCGGGCTGGTCGTCGCCGTCGGCGGGTGCCGGACGAAGCCAGCGGGGAGGTCGAGAGCACGGGCGTCCGCGTACGGCGTCCAGGACCGCGCGGACGGGTAGTACGTGCGGGTCAAGACGTGGCCGGGCGGGGTCGCGGGCCGGGCGCGCTCGGCGCGTCCACGGTGGTGGTGAAGCAGCATCACAGTTGGCTCCAAACGGCGAGGACCGCCACGACGGTGCTGACCGTCACGGCGTCCTTGGCGATTCGGACCTTCCTGCTCTTCGGCCGGTACAGGTGGGTCGCGGCGAGCGCGACCACGGCGGCGCCGAGCGCAAGGTCAAACACGGCTGTCCTTCGGGAGGGGCGGCGCCCCGGCCGCGACGAAGGGTCGCGGCCGGTGGCGCTGCGGGTGAGGGCCCTGCCTGTGCCGTGGTGCTGTTCAGCGCCAGGCACGCGAGTGACGCTCAGCGGTCAGGAACGGCGCTTCTGCGGGATCATCGGGTCGCCCTGGCGGAGGCGGCCGTCGGTCCGGCCGGCGCCCGGCACCGGGATGCCCGGCTGGCCCGTCCGCAGGTAGCCGTTCGAAGGCGTGCTGGTCTTCCGCTCTGCCATGATGTGAGTCCTGTTCCATGCGTTGGGATAGGGACTCGGGGCGGCCCATCTGCTTGGCGGTAGGGGGTCGCTCCGAGGTGTATCCGGCCTCGTTGGTGCTCAGCACCGGCGGGGCCGTTGTCGCGTAAGGCGACTCCGCAGTAAGCGCGTTGGCGTCCTGCGGTACCTCCAGTAAACGGCAACCTCCACAGGAGGTCAACCAAGTTCCACGGGAGATTTAGAAATCTCCTCGGGAGATTGAGTGATCTGCTGCGGAGCCTTACCCTCAGCTCATGACACAGCACCCGTCCGCCACCCCGGAGTTCCGCAGCGTCGCTCAGCGACTGCGGGAGGCCGTGACGGGCGGCACGTACGAACCCGGCTCCCGGCTCCCGGCCGCCGCCGAACTCGCCGAGCACCTGGGGTGCACCCGCTCCGCCGTCGAGCGGGCCGTCCGGGTCGCCGCCGCCGAGGGCCTGGTCACCACACGCAAGGGATCGGGGGCCTACGTCTCCCGCCTCCTGCAGCGGATCACCCGGCGTACGGACGGCCTGCTCCGCTCCGTCTCCGACGGCGAAGCGGCGGGCCCGGACGACGGGCTCGAAGCGGAGCTGCGTGCACTCGGGCTCGTCGCCCGTCACTTCCCCGACGTCCGCACGGAGCGGGCCCCGCAGGACCTGGCCGCTCTGCTCGGTCTGAAGCGGCAGGGGCAGGCCCTTGTCCGCGAGACGCGGACGTTCGCCGTGGCGGCCAGCTCCGCGCCCGCCGATCCCGGCACCCCCGTCCAGCTCGTCTTCACGTACCTGCCGCTCGACATCGCGCGGAACACCGACCTGGAGCGTCCAGACCTCGGCCCCCGAGGCGTAGAAGGCCTTCTCATCGAGCTCGGGCACCGGCCCACGGACTTCTCCGAGACCGTCGACGTCCGCCCGCCATATGAGCACGAAGCGACCGCGCTGGAGATCGACGCGGACAACAGGGTCATCCAACTGACCCGCACCGCCGCCACCGTCGACCGGACCGTGGCGGTCACGGTCAGCGTGCTCCCCGCACACCTGTGGTCGCTCTCCTACCGGTGGACCACCACCACCTGACGCCCCGCTCCCCGACCGGTCAGGCCGGCGCGTCCCGCCGCCCGGTAGTCCGGTAGATGTGCAGGTCAAAGGCCACCTACCGGCAACTACCTACCACCTACCTACCGCGCCCTACCGGCACCCCGCCCCCTGACTCGGACCCGGCCTCACGGCCGCTGGACGCCGTTCGGGGTGACGCCGGACCTCCCGGCCGGGCGCCTTCCAGCAGGGCCGCAGAACGGCGCTCAGGGCCTCCTGCGGCGCCCCACCAGGGAGGTCGGCGGGCAGCAGAACGGGGGGCTGGCCGGACCCTTTCCAGGTCCGGCCAGCCCCCCGTTTGCGTCTTGATCAGATCCGCGCCAGCGGCCCCTTCGAGTCGAGCGCGTCCAGGTCCGCGATCGGGCGCCCGAAGGTGTCCAGCAGCTTGCCCTTGCCCTTGTCCTGGGCGGCCTTGGCGGGGGCCTTCTTCTCCGCCGCGGCCTGCTGGGCGGCCTGCTGGGCGGCCTCCCAGCGATCCATCGCCTCCTGCATGTAGGTGCGGGCCGTCCCCTGCGACGCCAGCCCCAGTTCACCCTGCACCTGGTACGCGACATCGGTACGGGTCCGAGGGGTCACCGCCGGGCCCAGCAGACGGGGGTCGCCCTGCTCGCACAGCTCGTGCACCCGCTGAATGAAGCGCTGCTTCAGCGAGCCCTTGGCCAGCGACGGCATCGGCTTCGACGCCTCCCTCGGCTTCGGCGTCCTCGGCTGCTCCGCCGTCCCGGCCGGCGCGGTCTGCTCCGGCTCCGCCTGCTTCGCGTCGAGCTGAGCCCGAAGCTGCTCCGCCTGCTCCTGCGAAGCGGCGATCTTGCGCTCCGCCTCGGCACGCGCCGCTTCGATCTCGCGCTCCGCCTCGGCCCGCTCCGCCGCCAGCCGCTCGGCCGCTTCGCGCTCGACCCGCTCGGTCGCTTCCCGCTTCGCCTGCTCTGCTTCGGTGCGAAGCTGCTCGGCCTGCTCGCGAAGCTGCTGCTCTGCTTCCCCGCGAAGCTGCTCCAGCTCCCTGCTCCACCGGTCCCGCTCCGCACGGACCTGCTCGCCGCTCTGCTGCTCGAAGCGCTCCGCCTGCTCCTGAAGCTGCCGCTTCGCCTCGTCACGAAGCTGCTCGATCTGGTCGTGCCACCGCTTCGCTTCACGCTCGGCCCGCTGCTCGGTGGTCTCCCGCTCCGCTCGGCGGTCCTCCGCTTCACGGGTCGCACTCTGCTCGACGGCTTCACGGACAAGCCGAACCTGCTCGGCCGCTTCCCGCTTCGCCTGCTCTGCTTCGGAGCGAAGCTGCTCCGCCTGCTCGCGAAGCTGCTCGGCCAGTTCTTCGAAGCGCTCGCGCTCCTGCTGCTGCTCCGCCTGGAGCCGGGTGCGCTCCTCCCGCTCCGCCTCCAGCGCGGCCAGGGCCTCGTCCCGCTCCTGCTTGGCGGCCCGCTCCGCTGCACGCAGCTCGTCCTGCACCTCGGCCTTCTGCTCCTCCAGCTTCTGCGTGACCTTCTGCTGCAACGCGGGGAGCGAGACCACGGTGTTCACCACGGCGTCGACGTCCGCGTAGTCGAGCCGTCCCAGCCGCCCGGCCTGCATGTGACCCATGGTCCGCCGGACCACGGCAAGCGCCTGGTCCACGTTGACCGGCGCGTCCGCGCGGTCCAGTGCGACCGCCGCGTCCTCGGTCCGCCGGTCCACCGCCCGATCCGCCAGCGACTTCCGCCAGCCGAATCGGAACGTACGGTCGGCACGCTTCTGGGCACGGGCCAGCACGATGACCGCGCGGGCAGCACGCTGGGCCAGCAGCCGGCGGGAGGTCTCGCTGGTCGTGGACGTCGTGTCCAGGCCCAACCATGCGAAAGCCGCGATCCAGATCCGGCGCCACAGCAGGACGAACAGGCGAAGGGGGCCCGGTCGGACGCCGTCCTCCTCCTCGGCCTTCGCCAGCTCTGCGATCCGCAGGTCCAGGCCGTGTTCCAGCAGCTTGACCGACACCACCGGCACACCGGCCAGGGCCACCTTCGCCCACAGACCGCCGCCCTCCGGCGCGTGCACCCAGTTCGCCGCCGCCGAGAGGGCCACCAGGCCCCACGCCATCCGGCGGGACCGGATCATGCCCTCGGTCCACCGCGGGACGTCCTGGGCGGCCAGGGACCGCGCCAGCCCCAGCATGAGGCCGATCTCCGCGCCATCGAAGATCGCGATGAAGAAGATCCGCAGCAGCAACGGCAGCCCCGCGGTGTCCTCCGCGAACCCGTACAGGCCGTACATGCTGACGGACATGCCGCAGATGCCGACGATGGTCCGCCAGCGGTCGTCAATCATGGCCATGACCCGGGCGCGGGCCTCGCTGTCGTCGTCGCGGCGAGCCTTCTCGACCGCCCGGGTCGCCGCCCGGCCGGCCAGGCGCACGACCAGGATCAGCAGGGCCAGGCTCGCCACGCCCGCGAGCGCTCCGCCGAGAGCCACTGTCCACGGGGGCACCCCCAGGGACTCCGCCACGGCGTGGATACGGGGAAGCACGTTCACGCCCCCACCTCCGGCAGCAGTGCACCGGAAGGTGCACGTCCACCCCATTCTGGGGTGATACTGAAGTACGACATCGGAGCCTCGTCTCTGGTGTGAGACCCCGGGATGCCCGCCTCCACAAGCTGAGGCAGCCCGGGGTTTCGTCTTTACGTCGCGAGAACCACTCTCGCAACATCCCTAATTATGCCTTATCTTGGGGTCCTTGTCAAGCCCTTGATCACTCCGGCACCTTTTCCTTCTTGCCGGGGAGAAAGGCGTTCAGGACTGGGGCGATCCAGGTAGCTCGGGCCTCGAACCCGTACTTGGCTGTCAGGGTGTCCAAGACCTGCAACTGAGCGTACGTCGGGGCGATTTGGATCTGCACGGGCCCCGCACCCAGGTACCGGACTGCTCGGGGGTCCTCGGGAAAGAGCTCGTTCCCGGCCGCAACCGAGACCTTGGACTCCTGAATGATCTGCGGGGTGGTCGAGTTCTTCGCCGCCACGGCCTCCAACACCGCCGACGTGTTCGTACGGCCACGTGCTGCCCGTACGTACCGCTCGAACCGGCGGTGAAGGGCGGGCGAGACGTACAGCGTCGTGCGGTGCTTGGTCTTGGCAAGGGCCGCTTCCGTCTCCCCCTCCTCAGCCTCGACCTCCTCCGCCTCGACCTCCTCCGCCTCGACCTCCTCGGCCTCGACCTCCTCGGCCTCGACCGCTGCGGGTGGATCTGCAGGCGCCTGCGGCGGCGGGGTGTCACCACTTGGGGCGGCCGGCGGCGGTGTCTCCTTGGCGTCTTCAGGGTTCTTCGGGGGCGGCGGAGTGCTGCCGGTAGGGCTCTGCGGGGGCGGAGCACTTCCTGTTCCGCGGTTGGGGACCAGACCGCCGAGGCCCTGTGCGCGGTTGGGTACGGTGCTCGCCGTCGGCCGGGCGAAGATAGACCCGAGGTTTTCCTCCGGGGTGGTCACGGCCAGACACCTTCCTGGATCATCTCGTTCTGCACCGTCGCCGCCCGGGTGAAGAGTTCTCGCGCCACCACGGCGAAGTCCTCGCTCACCGACGCCGACGTCTTCGACACGACCTGGCTCGCGTCCGCCAGGCCTGCGCGGATCTTCCAGAACTCCGGGTTCTCGGAGGCAGCGGCCTCCAGCTCGTACACCAGCTTGCCGCGGTCGCGGGCGGCCACTGCCACCGCTTCTGCGAAGCGGATGACGTTGTCGAAGATGGGGGCCGCTCCGCCCAGGGTGGCTTCCACGTCGTCGCGAACCGTCTTGCGAATGGCCGTGGCGTTGGCGCCCGTGGCGAAGAGGATGGCGCCCAGAAGAGTCACGTACGGGTTGTACTGCCGCATCGCTGCGTAGTCCGTGGCAAGGGCCTTGAGCCCCTTCTTGCGGCTGGACTTGTCGCTCTTGACCGGCACGACCACCCACCGCGCGGCGCCCAGCGCCAGCTGCATCATGTGCTCGTTCTCGGGCGGGGAGTCGATCAGGATCAGGTCGTACTCCTTGGCCACTGGCTGGAGGATGCGGGCCAGAGTAAGGACGGCCGCAGCTCGTTCCTGATCGTTGATCGGGGAGCCGATGATGCCCGGCACTCGACGCAGCAGCTTGCCTCCCGGGACTACGTCCAGGTTCGGCCGAACGTTACGGATGGGCTTGACCGCTTCCTGAAGCGTGATGGCGGTCAGCAGGCCCTTTCCTTCGTCGTCCAGCTCTGTTTCGGCGTAACCAAGTTCCTCTGCCACGTTGCCCTGTACGTTCAGGTCAACGATCAGCACGCGAAGGCCATCAGCCGCCGCGAGACCGCCGATGTTGCACGTGCACGTCGTCTTTCCGACGCCCCCCTTGCCGTTGCCGAAGCAGTAGACATGGCCCAGCTCAGACCAGTTCACCAGCGATGCCGAGTAGGCAGCGATGTCTAGTGGTGTCGCCACTGTTACCTCCCTCTCCTGTTCTGATGGCAGCCTCGCCCGGCCGCACGCGTGGCTACATGGTGGCATGGAGGCTGTACTGACAACCGTCTTTCCCGCTGTCTGCTCCGCGTGGTAGCCCGCCTACAACACAACTGGCCACCTCGCTGAGAGAGCAGCAGGGCGGCCAGTTGGGTTGCCTAGGGGCTAGCACTTGTACTGAAAAGTGGGCAGGGAAGCGACGATGACGGCGGGGAAAGAAGCAGGCCCTGACCTGCGCATACACGCTTGCCAGTGCACTGCGTAGGGTAATGGCAGACGTAATGGCAAACTCACTGTGAGCTGCACTTGCCCGCTCGATGGCCTGCCCGCTGTGCTGCCTGCTTGCCAGGAATCACCGCAGTACGACGTCCACGACACCGGCAACCAGATGTCCCTGCCTGGCGGCCTCCGCGTACGCCATCAGCGGGGGAGTGACAGCGTGCAGGAGAGCGTGTTCGAGACGTCCCATCATGAGGGTGACTTCGCCTGCCTGCTCGGCGAGCGCCCGCCACCCCGGCGGGACGTACATGTCGCCGTCCGTCAGCCAGGCATGGGCACTGGAGCTCACCTGTACGTTCGTCCCCGGCCCGATGAGCGCTCGCCACCCAGGGCTTCGCGGTGACGGTTTCCCCAGCGCATGGATCTGATGGAGCCCGTCCCCGAGCAGACTGCGAATCACGGGATCGTAGGGCGGCTCACCGTCCTCCGTGACGGTGACCTCCTCCTCGTAGGCAAGCAGGAGGACCGGCCTGGTGCCGGTCGGTGAGGGCAACCCCAGCACCCGGGGGACCAGTTCGGTCTCCCCTGTGAGGGCCAGGTCTCCCGGACCGTAGTCCCGTACCTGGGAGTTCGCACAGCGATGGTGCGCGACCCCCAGGTGGGACAGGCCGGGACTGCGACGCAGCACGACCACGGCCGGCTCCGTCCTCGCGTCGCCTGCTGTCCCGCACTCCACGCACTCGAACACCGTGACACGGCTCTGGAACTCCGCGGCCTGGTTCAGGCCCACTTGGTCGATGACGTCGGAGGCGATGGTGACGCTGGTGGCCATCTGGTCAGTCCTCCGGGTTCTGCCGTGCGCTGCTGACGATGTGGGACCAGGTCCCGGCAGCTCCACCGTGCTCGCGGGCGAGCTCGCCGGCGAGCTTGGCGACAGGCATGTCAGGGTTCGCCTTCAACGCCTTCCGGGCCTTCTCCAGCCGCTCGTCCCCGTCGTAGGGGTAACGGCGTGTGGTCCCGGCCGTGCCGGCGGGGCGACCGCCGCCACTCCGCTCGCGGAGCTCCCCGTACTTCCAGATGTCCCCGCGGCGGTAGTAGCGCTTCACGCGGCCGCTGTCGGTCGTCTCCTCCCTGATGGGGTCGGGCCAGTGCTTCGGCTTCCTGGTGGGGTACTTCGTGATGCTCGTGGGCTCCATCTTCAGCACCCGTGCGGCCTGCGAGAGCGTGATCTCGTCCTCGGCGTTGCCGCTGCGGTCGATCTCCGTCCGCCACTCCTGTCCGGCCTGGTAGCTCTTGTACCAGCGGTCCCATGCCTTGGAGTTCCAGTACATGGTGTTCCCGACCGTCTTCTCCGGCTCGGGATGGCCGTTGGTCTCCCGTTCGCGGTAGAACAGTTCGAGCGTGCTGCGGCCCAGGCCCGTGCGTTCCTGCAGTTCCGCGCGGCTCTCCAGCCCCGCGGTGCCGGTGAGGTCCTTGTACCAGCGGCGCCAGTCGGCGTCGTACCAGGCCAGTTCCCGGCCGGCGGCGTCCGGGACCGGCTCGGGGTGCCCGTTCGTCTCCCGCTCCCGGTACAGCTTCTCCAGGTACGTGAGGCTCAGGTCGTGCTTGTCCGCGAGCTCCCTGCGGGTCGATACCCGGCGCCCGTTCAAGATGGCCATGAGGGAGTCCTCCGTTGTGTTTCCGTCTCGCGACGGGGCTTCAGTCGTCATTGCCCGCCCCCTGATCGCGGTGGTGCTGGTCGTGGCCGGCGGCGCGGGGCAGAAGTACCACGCCGGACTCCGTCAGGCCGTGCTCGACCTCCGGCTCCTCGTCCGCGTCCTCGGCGTCCTGGTCCTGGTCGACCTCGTGCTTCCAGTTCATGACGCCGGACTCGATCGGCCTGGTGATCGTGTCGATGTCCTGGCTCTGGATGGTCGCCGCCCAGTCCTGGGCGCCGTGGGCGGTCTCGTCCGCGAGCTGGATGAACCAGCCGCCGTCACGGGGGAGGGGGCCGTCCTCGATGCGGTAGAGCAGACCGTGGTCGGCACCGGCCGTGTTCCCGGCGTGCAGGGTGATCAGATCGTCAAGCGCGGGGGCCGTGTTCAGCTCCGCGTCGTTTACCATCATGCGTAGATGCCTTCCTGGTATATGGGCTTGTTGAAGGGCCTGGGGCCAGGGGGCTTCAGGGCGGTCAGCACTACTGCCATTGGGCTGACCGTCCGCCCCACTTCCTCCCGCGTCTCCGCGGAAGAACCGAGTATCGAACCTCTCGGCTTCACTAATCGTGCCTTACTCGGTTACTACGTGTCCAGTCGTTCGGCGGACCCGGTCCGATCGAACGACCGCACTGCACCGGCAAGCTGCTCTCAACCTGCCGGAATCCCTAATTATGCCCGCTCGAATTCAGGGCTACAAGCCACAAATTCCCAGCTCATGGCCTTGCCGAGACGGTCGAGTCGACGTTCGCTCAACTTCTCTTCATACCTACAGGACCGCCTCCGGCGGGGGCCCTTACTCCCAAGGGGGCGGGGGCTCCGTCACCGTGTGCGGGCCGTGGGTGGCTGGGGTGGAGGGGTGGCCGGG
>NZ_JBHJUV010000054.1:0-63490 GCF_042268025.1 Streptomyces sp. NPDC056161 | reverse complement strand
GGAGAACATCTGGCTCAGGACCAAGCGGTACAACGCCAGTGGAACGGTGGCCTCGGGCACCGGCGGGGTCTGCTACCTCTACTTCCCGGCGCAGCTTTCCCCAGGTCAGAGGAGTGCACTGGCTCAGGTTGGCGTACACTGAGAGCTAAGTGAAGGGCCCTCCCGGGAGCCGGGAGGGCCCTTGCTTTTCCTTGATCCAGTCTCGCTGGGGAGAATCTGGGGAGATCCACTACGAGGAACTCTCAAACCAGTTCTGCATCGCCGAGCGGCCCCGGCCGTCCGCCTCGGGCAGCATGTGCGCGTAGATCCGGAGGGTGATCGACGGATCCGCATGGCCTAGCCACTTCGAGACTGCCACGATCGTCTCCCGTGCGTCCAGCTGCACACTGGCGAACGTGTGCCGCAACGCATGGAAGCCGTCCTCGCGGCTCTCTGCATACGTCGTCACCGTCCGGAAAGTCCCGGGTCGATGCTTCACGGGCTGCGTCGTCACCACCGGCGGCGGGATCACTCCGGCGGCAGCAAGGGCCGGTTTCCAGATCCGCCGATCGAATCCGTCGCGGCGCATGGCTCCACCCCACGCCGACGTCAGGATCAGAGCATGCCGCTGTGGGGCGCGTTCCTCCGCCTCCCGGTCCGTTTTCGGCGGGCGCGGATCCTTCCACGGGAGCGTTACCGCCTGGGCTGGGCGCCGATCGAGGGACTCCTGGATCCGCTTCAGCAGATACTGGGGGACAGGCACCTCGCGCGTCTTCTCACCCTTGGGGAGGGCGTACACCAGCTTCGCCCCGACCTTCTTCACCTGCCGGCGCACCAGGATCCGCTCGCCGACGAAGTCGATGTCGTCCACAGACAGCCCGAACACCTCGCCCGAGCGCATGCCTGCTCCGACGCCCAGATCGACGCAGATCTGGAAGCGCTCGTCCATGGCGGCCTGCACGGCGAGCACGCGCTCCTTTGGCCAGGCCCTGGCCTTGGCCGGGGGACGCGTCGGCACTCGCAGCGTCGTCTGCTTCCGGCACGGATTTCGGGTCAGCCGCTCATCGTCGATCGCGGACTGGAAGACGGCCGACAGGTAGCGCCACGACTCGTTGGCGGTGCCCGGACCGGTCGAGGCTTTCAACGCCTGCAGCCACTCGCCGAGCTGCTTGGTTTTGATCGCGTTGAGCTGGTAGTTGCCGAGGTGGGGAATGATGTGCGTCCACACCCGGCCCCGCACCGTCTTCTCGGTCGAGGGATTGTCATAGTCGCGCCGCGGCCACCACTCCTGCTCGATGTACTCCTTCAGGAGCATCTGGCCGCGACGGGGATCAATGAATTCGCCCGCCGTCGACTCATGCTGAGCCTTCGCCAGCCACGCCTTGGCGCCCTCGGGGCCGTGGAGCTTCTCGAACGACCGGTCCTTCACTCCCGGGATGCCGGCCACCCGGTAGCGCTTGCCCTTGCCCCAGCGTGCCGTCTGTCGCTTCTCACCGGTCTCCGGATCCGGTTTCTTGGTCAGCCACCGGTCCTCGATATAACCAGGCATGCAGTACTCCTGGACGGTGCGGGTCAGGCAGCCGCGCTGCCCTGATCATCCATCGTGACGATCTCACCCTGCCACAGCTGGAACCACTGGCCGCCCGCCAGGAACAGTTCGATAGGACGGTTCACGGCGCGGGCGAGTTCGGCCGCGGTCAATTCGGGGCAGACGTGCAGCCGAACGACCCCCCGGCTCTCCCTGATCTGAACAGCCTGGATGCGGTCAAGCTTGGGGTCTGCTACGAACTGCACGGTGAGCGGACTCTCGGGGGAGGCGGCGCTGATGACCTGGCCCCTCCAGATCTGGAACCAGCCACACTCACCGACGAAAGCAGCGAGCGCCCTGTTCAACGGGGCGATGTAGTCCTCCGCAACAGTGCCCGCGCGGAGCTTAATGGTGACCCGCCCGCGGGTTTCCAGGATCTCGACGGCCTGATCCGGGCTGAGATCGGTGGTGGCTTCGTACACAACGCGCAGCATGCACCCTCCCGTTGTTGCAGTGCGCCTGCGCGGCATGAGCCGGAAGCGCACGGGTGTGGAAGGATACGTCCAGTGAGCAGACATCGACAATCAGTTGAGGTGAATGTCTACTTACGGACTTTTTCGGTGGTGTGGCGACTTGCCGGAATGATCGCGGCTAGTCGTTCTCGTGACGCGCGCGCTCGTCTGCCTCGATCATTGCCCGCCAGCGGCGCAGCTCGGCCTCAGGCATGCCTGCAAGGTGGCTGACGATGATGCGCACCTCGTCGTTGTAGCCGGCCAGCTCAGTCGCTTCGTATTCCAGCCACTGCGCCGCGGCGGCGGCCTTGACGCGCCGCTCAGTCACGCGCAGGGCGATGGAGAGGGCCTTCAGCTGTGCGGGGCTGGGCGCGCTGGTCGGCGGATTGGCAACGAGCCTCTGCAGGTAGGGCTTGGACAGTTTGACGCCAGTCTCGGGGTCGACCGCCCTCTGGGACATCTTGGCGTAGGAGAGGCCACGATCATTGGCGTCCTGGATGAGCTGCGAGAGCGCACCTCGGGGACTCGGCTCATCCGTACCGGTCGCCCGGTCGGGAACCGCTGCCGTCATGTCCTCGTCCTCTCGCGTCATCTCAGATACCGACTGTCTCTCTAGGGGGCGTCGTGCTCCGGAAAAGTACCAGCTCAGTCCGTACAACCATCCTGGATCCGAGACAGATCGTCTACAGATCAATGCTAGCTAGCCGGGGGTCTGGCCGGTAGACGCCTATCGGTCGTCTCGGATTTGTAGACGAATCGGCTCGACTGTGCTTTGCTCTGTTAGGCAAGCAGACCGCACCACCGGGGGCATCGTGAGCCGACGTGCAAGCAGACGCTGGATCCTGCGCGACATAGCGCTCCTCAAGCACTACATGGAATTTCCGGGCCGAGGGAAACCCTTCTCGGTCCGAACCCTGGCCGACGAGTCCGGGGTCAGTCAGGGGGTCATAGAGAAGCTCCTGACAGGTCGGCAGCCGACCGCCGATGTCGACGACGCGACCGCCCTCGCGGAGGCTGTCGGTAGTGCGATCTTCCCCCTTTTCGCGCCCCCTCCGTCTCCAGATCCGAACCGAACGTCTCGCTCATCAGTCCCGACGATCAAGGAATAGACCAATGCCGAACAAGCCCCCACCGAAGGGATGGCTCTGGAGCGCCGAGGCCGCCGAGTACCTCGCCGTTCACGTCGTCACCCTCTACCGCTGGCGACGCGATGGAGTCGGCCCGAAAGGCAAGCGTCACGGGCGCCGCGCCTACCGCTACAAGATCAGCGACCTCGACGCCTGGATGAACGAAGACGCCCCCGCCCGCGCTGCCGCCTGACGCGGCACGCAAATGAGGCCGCCCCAACGACCAGTCCGGGCGACCTCGACGCGATCAACCCTCACACCAGAGCGAAAGGAGGGAGCCGCGTGGCTCCCAGTATCTCATCAGCCACAGAGACCAAGAAGGTCTCGCTCTGCAAGCACAGCTTCCCGATCCAGCCCCCGCACGGATCGATCGTCCGTCCCGGGCCGTGCGACTGCGGCCTGACCTATGAGCAGGTGCAGGACGAACTCCGCCGCCAGGCCGAAACGCTCATCGCCAACACCGCCCATGACGGTACCTGCGAGGCGTGCAACAGGGAGCGGCGCGTGTACCGCTTTCAGCCGGAGGAGCAGCCGTGGCACCCGATCGGCGCCGTGATGCCCGTCTCGTGGCTGTGCCTCGACTGCTGGAACGACTCCGCGCAGGCCACCAACGACCTGGTCACCCAGCTGTTCGAGGAGGCGGCCCGATGAGCTACAGCCTCACCTTCTTCATCGGCGAAAAGACCCACATCCGGGGCGTCGCGTCCGTGGACCCGGCGCTGTACGTCGAGCCCGACGGCCACCACGCGCCCGGCTACATCACCTTCCAGCTCGACTGGAAGCTCAGCATCGACGAGCAACTGGAGGTCGCCGACAGGTTCGCCGCGTCGGTTGCCGCTTGGCGTGACGAACTCGCGGCCCGAGTCGAGCAGGAGCGCACTGCCGTCAACGAACTGGCTGACGCTCGCGCGGAGATCGCCCGCCTCAAGGCCGAGCAGACCGGCGGTGCCCGATGACTGACTACCCCGAGATCGCGGCCCGGTTCGCCCGTGACACGGCCAGCCACCGCATGACGGTGCTGCACGACGACGGCCTGTACCGGCACCTGCGGTTCACGAACCCGGCGCCCGACGGGCACACCCCGTTCGACCTCATCACCTGGCCGTACAACCTGGTCGTCAAGGCGGGCTGGACCTTCCACTTCGACATCGACGCCACCCCCGACATGTTCAACCTGTTCCGGAAGACCGCCTTCACCGGCGAGATCAACCCCGGCTACTGGTCGGAGAAGGTCCGCGCAGGACGCGACGAAGTCGAGGGGTTCTCCGATGACCTCTTCGAGCAGCAGGTCAAGCAGCACGTCGTCGAAGCGATCCGCAACGGCGACGCCCCGCGTGGTATTGGCGCCGAGGTTACTCGCGACATCTTCGAGTGGGGCGACATCAGCCACGAGGCTGGCGCCCGCGCCGAGCTGGACGCATTCCGGTACGACGGCTGGACCTTCGGCGAGACGCGGGAGTGGAAGTTCTGCGACTTCAAGCCGGGCTTCCTGTACTGCTGCCACGCGATCCGCCGTGGCATCGACCTGTGGGACGCCGCCCGGAAGGCGGTGGCGGCATGACCGACATCGTGATCCCCGAGGGTCCGTTCGAGACTGAACCCCGCGCGCAGTACATCGGCAAGGACACCGCCCTGGAGCTGATCACCGACGCGCTGGCTGCGGCCGGGGTGGAGTTGGGCGCGTATGACCGGCGGATCGTGGACTGGCAGGCCGGTTGGGACAGCAGCTCGATCGTGCCGCTGGTGTCGTGGCTCCAGCGGGCCGCGGCCGAGCACGAGCGGCTACGCAAGTCCCGTGACGCGTTCCGTGACCAGCGCAATGCGGTGTTCCAGACGAACGAACGGCTGCACGCGCAGGTAGAGGAGTCGGGCCAGGCGCGGCTCCTGGCGGAGAACGAGACGCGCACGGCGAGGCGTGAGCTGGCCGCGGCCCGCGCCGAACGCGACGAGGCACGGTCTACGGCATTGGCAGAGGCCGCCGACATGTTCGACGGCATGGCCGACTCCGAGCCAGATCAGAGCTACCGCGCCCGCGTGATGCGCGGCGCCGCCAACGACGTGCGCCGCCTGGCCAAGGGTGGTGAGTCCCGGTGACCGCCCCGACCAGCCGCCCGCTGGCCGAAGCGCTGCCGGTGCGCCCGCGGAAGGCGTCCGCGGGCCGCAGGCGCCGCCACCACACCCAGCTCCGACACCGCATCCAGCGGATCGCCCCCGGCGTCGCCGCCATCCTCATCACCCCACTGTGGACCGACGGCACCGGTGCAGGCATGCGGCACTTCATCGCCCGCGCCCTCACCGCCGACGGCATCGTCCTCACGTTCCAGGCAGGCGGCTCCCGGCAGATCACCGCGCTCCTGCAAGGTGCCTACCCGGCCGCGAACTGGGACCACCCGCAGACCTGGTGCGCCGCCACCAACACCCTCACCGACCGGACCACCCGCCGCCCCGTACCCGCCTGGATCACCGACCCGGACGCCATCGAATCCATCGCCAGCGGCCACATCGACATCGACGACGACTTCATGGGGGACCAGTGATGCCTGAACTGAAGGTCGAGATCGACGGTCAGATGCTGCCGTTGACCGGCTGCTACTGGATCCAGTCCGCCCCGTGCGGCTGCATCGTCGCCCTCACCACCACGACCAAGCCGAAGGGCAAGACCGTGAAGGTGCTGGCATCGGCCGAGCAGGCGCACGAGCACATGGTGCCGCTGAAGCGGGAGCGCGACGACGAAAGCCGTCGCGGATACACCTGGGCCCTCGTCGCCAAGGACCGCTACCACGCCGAACTCTCTGACGCCTGGGAGTGCGGCCAGCACCAGAGGGCCACCACTGACCCCGGCCGCATCTGACCCGCCCGGCCGGCGGCCTTCGTCATCCGCCGACCGGACGCCCAGAAGAAGCCCCGAGTGCGACAGACACCCGGGGATCCACAACCAGCATCCCACGGAGGACACCGTGACCAGCACCACCGCACTCACTCACACATTCAGCACGGACCAGGGCGACTACACCGTCGCGGCCACCAGCCCCGTCCCCGGCCTGTTCGTCTACGAGATCCCCGACGAGGTCGAACCCGAGAGCATCCACCGCTGGAGCGTCGGCCACCACTCCGGCCTGCTGATCGCATCAGCCATGGACGAAGCCGACGCCCTTCGTGGGGCACACACGATCGCTGACCTCGCCGACTGGACCAAGGACGTCGACGCCCTTCGCGCCCAGGTCGACCGGGACGAGATGCGCGAGCGGATCGCTAAGGCGTTCTGCGTAAACCGCACCCGCCCCCGCGTCTGACCGCCCCAGCCACGCCCCCAGCCGCCGCAGGCAGCGCACCCCCTCGCGCTCCGCGGCACCAGGGCCCGCCGCTCGCGGCACTCCCACCCGGGCGGCGGGCCCCACCACACGACACCCATTTGGAGCCTCACATGCGCCTCCTGAGCCCCTTCCGCCGCTGGCGGGTCGAGCTGTACCAGCGGGCCGTACACCTCCAGCAGATCCCCGACCCGAACTGTCGGTACTGCGACGGCGCGGGCGGCTGGTGGGACGGCGGCTACGACGGCGAGAGCCCTGAGCCCGTCACCTGCCACTGCACCGACCGGCTCCGCCACTACCGCATCCCGCTCTGGCGGCGGACCACCGCCGACTACGCCACGGAGGCCCCGTTCTGATGAGCCCGCTCGCCTGCCGCCTGTGCGGCAACACCGGCGGGCCGTTCACCCGAGGCGGCCTCTGCGAGGACTGCGCCGATGGCATTGCAGCCGCCGCCGAGCCCGGCCTGTACGACATCTCCGCCGACCTCTACCACTCCGATCCGATCCCCGGCGGCAGCCTGTCCTCCACCGGCGCCCGCAAGCTCGTCACCGAGTGCCCCGCCAAGTTCAAGCACTGGCTCGACAACCCGCAGCCCCACAACAAGGCCCTCGAACTCGGCACCGCCGCCCACAAACTCGTCCTCGACGACGGCCCGGAGCTGGTCCTCGTCGACGCCGAGAAGTGGAACACCGACAGCATCAAGGCCGAGGTAGCGGCCATACGGTCCGCCGGCGACATCCCGCTCAAGCGCCACGAGCTGGACCAGGTCCGAGCCATGGCCGCCGCCCTCCGCGCCAACGAAGAAGCAGCCCGCCTGCTGGAGCCCGGCTCCGGCGTCGCCGAACAGTCGGCCTTCTGGGAGGACAACGGCATCTGGCGCCGCTGCCGCTTCGACTGGCTGCGCAACGACGGCCGGATCGTCGACTACAAGACCGCCCGATCCTGCCGCCGCGAAGACCTGGAGAAGGCGTTCAACGAGCACGGCTACCACCAGCAACAGGACTGGTACGAGGTCGGCGGCACGGCGCTCGACCTGGTCGACCCGGATCGGCCGATGCAGTTCGTGGTGCAGGAGAAAGAGCCGCCCTACCTCGTCTTGGTCACCACCTGTGACCCGATGGCCCGTGGCATCGGCCGCCACCTCAACGAGGTCGCCCTCAACACCTACGCCATCTGCCGCGAGTCCAGCGACTGGCCGGGCTACCTGCCGAACCCGATGATCGCGCTCCCCTCGTGGGTCGAGCGCCAGTACGCCTAGGAGCAACCCGCATGTCCCAGCTTCCGCCGCCCGTCCGCACCACACGCCCCGCCCAGCAGCAGGACGCTGACGCCCAGTTCGCGTTCCGGCCCGCCAGCAAGGCCGGACGCAAAGCCCGGCTGTCCATCCAGGGCGCATCCGGCTCCGGCAAGACCTGGACCGGGCTGTCCATCGCCCACGGCCTCTCCGAAGGCCGCAAGTTCGCCGTCATCGACACCGAAGGTGGCGCTGCCAGCCTGTACGCCGGGATCGGCGGTATCCAGTTCGACGCGGTCTCCATGGACCGCTACGACCCTCGCGACCTCGTCCGCGTCCTCGACTCCGCGGCGACGGCCGGCTACCCCACCGTCTTCGTCGACAGCCTCAGCCACTTCTGGAAGGGCACCGACGGCACCCTCGACCAGGTCGAGAAGGCCAAGGCGAAGTACGGCGGCAACAAATTCGCCGGATGGAAAGACGGCACCCCGCTCCAAAACGACATGGTCGCCGCGATCCTCGCCTACCCCGGCCACGTCGTCGCCTCGATGCGCTCCTACACCGAGTGGGTGCTGGAAGGCGGCAAACCCCAGCGGGTCGGCATGCGGCCCGAACAGCGCAAGGGCATCGAGTACGAATTCGACGTCGCCGTAGCGATGGACCTCGACAACCGGCTCGAAGTCCTCAAGTCCCGCTGCCCCGACCTCCACCGCAAGGTCATCGAACGGCCCGTCGGGGCCCGCGACATCGCCGCGCCGCTCCTCGCCTGGCTGAACGCCAGCCCCGAACCCACCGAGTAACCGCCTTCGGGGCTGCCGCGGCCCGAACCTGCGGCAGCCCCGCCACTTCAAGGAGATCACAGAATGAGTCCCGTCCGTATCCAGCGCCGCCGCACCGCCGGGTGGCGCAAGCCCGACAACTGCGTGATCGTCAGCCGCCCCAGCCGCTTCGGCAACCCGTTCACCATCGCCGCCGCCGTCGAAGCCGAGATGGGTGACCCCCGCAGCGCCTGCGCCGAGAACTACCGCGAGTGGCTGCGCGTCGGCACCGCAGGCGGCTGGTACGAACAGACCTACCGCATCGGCAAGCAGGTCTTCGACCGCCGCCGCGTCCTCGCCGAACTCCACACGCTGCGCGGCAAAGACCTCGCGTGCACGTGCCCGCTCCCGGAGCCGGGCCAGCCCGACCACTGCCACGCCGCTGTCCTGCTGAAGCTGGCGAACGAGGCGGCGGCCTGATGACCCAGCTCCAGCTCCCCATGCCGGTGCAGGGCACGGTCAGCCCGGCCGCCGGCGAGGCGGCGAAGGCCGACGGGATCGCCCGCGCCGCCGCGAACACGGCGCCGGACTGGGCGACCGCCTGCCGCGCCGCGATAGAACTCATGGCCCGCCGCGGCCAGCCCTTCCAAGCCGCCGACCTGATCGCCGAGGGCCTCGTCGACGAGCCCGACCACTCGGCCCGCTGGGGCGCCGCCTTCAACGGGGCCGCCCGCGCCGGAGTCATCGAGGAAGCCGGCTACGTCCGGTCGAAGCGCTCCACCGTCCACGGCTCCATCTGCAAGCAGTGGACCGGCACGGCCACTTTCCGGAGGGCTGCCGCCTGATGGACCGCCTGCAGCACCTCAACCTCGGCCTCATCTGGCTCGCCCTCATCGCCGCCTCCGCGGCCGGCGCCGGAATCGGCGCACTCCTCAACCGCACCACCACCCAGACAGCCCGGAAGGAGAACGAGAAGCCGTGACCACCGACCACACCCCGTCCCGAGCCTGCTACCAACACGGTTGCTCCCGGCCCGAGTGCAAGCAGGCGGACTACCAGTACATGAGCCGGCTGCGCCTCGAACGCCACCGCGGACAGCGCCGCCGCTGCGACGCCACCCAGACCCGCCATCACATTGAGCGACTCCTCGCCGCCGGTTGGACCCAGGCTCAGATCGCGCGCGCCGCTGGCCTCGCTCACCGCACCGTCGGAGCCGTCGAGGCGGGCACCGCGAACGTCTCCAAGCGGACCGCGCTCGCCATCCTCTCCGTGCCCATCGGGCCCGCCCCGACCGACACCCGAGACGTCGACGCCACCGGCACAACCCGTCGCCTGCGCGCCCTCGCCGTCATCGGCTGGCCCATCGAACAGCTCTCCCCGCAGCTCGGCATCTACCCGACGGCCCTCGGCAACATCGCCCGCGGCGAACTCCGCAACGTCCGGGCCACCACCGCCCACGCCGTCGCCCTCCTCTACCAGCACCTCATCCGCCAGCCGGGCCCCAGCGACCGGTCCCGCATCCTCGCCAGCAAGAAGGGATGGCACGGGCCAGCCGCCTGGGACGACATCGACGACCCGAGCGAGCAGCCCGAAGAGACCGACGCGCGCATCCTCAACTTCCACGAGCGGGCTGCCCTCCGCCGCGAGGAAATCATCCACCTTGCGTGGCACGGCGAGACCCCCGAGCAGATCCACGCCCGCCTCGGCGGCGAGGTGTCCATCAGCACCGTCCGGCAGATCGTCCTGGAGTGGCGCACCGGCCAGAAGCGGCAGCGGAAGCAGCCCGAAAGGAGTGCCGCCTGATGCTGGTCAACCTCCGCACTCTCGCCGCGGACTCCACCGACGGCTTCGCCGGCGCCGGGGGATCCTCGACCGGTATCCGCCAGGCCGGGGGAGTAGTTCGTACCGCCCTGAACCACTGGCGGCTCGCCGTCGACGTCCACAACGCCAACCACCCCGAAACCGACCACGACTGCGCCGACATCTCCCAGGTTGACCCACGCCGCTACCCGACGACGACGTTCGCGTGGTTCTCCCCGTCGTGCACGAACCACTCGATCGCCAAGGGCGCCCGCCGCCACCGCGACGCCACCCCCGACCTGTTCGGCGAAGTCCTCCCCGACGAGGCCGCGGAGCGCTCTCGGGCGACGATGTGGGACGTTGTCCGGTTCGCCGAGCACCACCGCTACCGGGCGATCATCGTCGAGAACGTCGTCGACGCCCGCGACTGGATCCTGTGGCCTGCCTGGATCTCCGCCATGCACGCCATGAAGTACCGGTCCCGGCTCGTCTGCCTCAACTCCATGCACGCCCAAGCTCTCGGTGACGGAGCGCCCCAGTCCCGCGATCGGGCCTACGTCATCTTCTGGCTGGAAGGCGAACGCGACCCCGACTTCGACAAGTTCACCCGGCCCACCGCGCACTGCGGCAAGTGCGACAAGGCCGTGCGCGCCGTCCAGGTGTGGAAGAACCCGGACCGCCGATACGGCAAGTACAAGAGCCAGTACGTATGGCGCTGCCCCACTGCCCGCTGTCACGCCGAAGTCTTCCCCGCGGTGCGGCCGGCCGCGGACGCCATCGACTGGACGCTTCCCGCGGTCCGTATCGGAGATCGCGCCAAGCCGCTCGCCGAGAAGACCATGAAGCGGGTCCGCGACGGCTTCGACACCTACGGGGTCCCGCTCCTCGTGCCCGTCGAAGGTCGCGACGGCAAGCAGGCCCGGCCCGCGGCATTGCCCATGCGGACCTGCACCGCCCGCAACGAGACCGGCATCGCTGTACCGCCGTACATCGTCGAACTGCGGGGCGGCGGCTCCACGCACCGCCCCGTGTCCGACCCGCTGGCCACGGTGTGCGCCTCCGGCAACCACCACGGGCTGACCGTGCCCAACCTGGTCGTGCCCTACTACGGCAACGGCACCGCTCGCCCGGCCGCCGAGCCGATCCCCACGGTGACCACCGTCGACCGACACGCGATCGTGCCGAGCGCCGTCGTCACCGCCGTCGAAGAACTCGGGTTCCGAATGCTGGAGCCCGACGAGTACGCCGCGGCCATGGAGTTCCCCGAGGACTACATCTGGCTCGGCAACAAGCGGGAGCGCGTCCGGCTTGCTGGGAACGCTGTCACTCCGCCCTCCGCCCGGGACCTGTTCGCCATGGTCGCCGAAGCCGTCCTCGGCGAGGACTGGAACACCCAGCAGCAGTACGAGGCCGCCGCGTGACCGCCGTGCCGTGCCGGGCGCGCGCCAGGCCCCGCGCGCGCAGCCCCTTCGGATGCCCCTGCGGGCAGTGGATCTTTCCCCGGATCTTGTCCGAACGATCTATGTGGATCTCTTGAGCAGCGGAAACCTTGATCCAACTCGACTCGACCGAAAGTAGGCCCTGATGGCACGCGGCCACGGCCGGATCCTCGCCAGTATCTGGGAGGACTCCGACTTCCTGACGCTCGACGAGAGGGAACAGCGCCCCTACCTGTTTCTGATCTCGCAGCAACTCAGGAAGAACGCACGCACTTTGCGTGCCTACTTCGGGGGTCGCTGCCGCGAAGGTGGCCAAGAGATGGCCACCTTCGGGGGCGCTGCCGTGAAGGTGGCCAAGAGATGGCCACGTTTTGGCGTATCGGTGCCACCGAAATCCCGGAAGCGTTGATCACCCACGCCTGGCTCTGACCAGCGGCACACCGTACAAACCCATCCGCATCAGCAAGGAAGAAGAGACCCGATGGCCGAGAAGGACAAGCGCACCTACGTCAAGGTGCACGACGGCCTGCCGGACCACCCGAAGATCATCGAAGCGGGGGGCGAAGCCGGCTGGCTCTACATCTGCGGGCTCGCCTACGCCTCCCGCCAGTTGACCGACGGCGTGATCCCCATGCGTCTCGTTCCCCGGCTGACCGACGGAAGCAAACCCGAAGCAAGTGCTTCGGCCCTGGTTCGCGTTGGCTTGTGGCACGAAGGCGCGCACGAGTGCCCGCGATGCCCCCAAGCAGCCCCCGACACATACGTCATCCACGACTACACGGAGCACCAGCGGTCAGCCTCCGAGGTCGCAGACCTTCGAGCGAAGCGTTCCGCCGCAGGTCAGAGGGGTGGCAAGCGCTCCGGTGAGTCCCGTCGAGCCGCCGCGAAGGGCGAAGCAAACGGTGAAGCACTTGCTTCGCATTTGGTGAAGCAAAACGGAAGCAAAACCGAAGCAGAGACAGAGACAGAGACAGAAGAAGAAAAGAGATATACGCGAACTCCTTCGGAGCCCGCGGATGCCCCTCCCCGAGCCGACGTCGAACGCGTCTGCCGACACCTCGCCGCCGTGCTCGAAAAAGGCGGCAGCAAGAAGCCGAAGATCACCGACCGCTGGCGCAACGACGTCCGCCTGCTCATCGACAAGGACGGCATCACGCCCGAGCAGGCCGTGGCCGCCATCGACTGGGCCCACGCCAACGACTTCTGGCAGGCCCACATCCTCAGCCCGGCCAAGCTCCGCCAGAAATACGACACCCTCCGCCGCCAAGCCGCTGCCGAACAGCGCAAGGGCCGGCCGACCGGGCCCGCTACCGCCTCCCACGACGACGAGGAGAACCCCGATGACCTCCGCTTCGGCTGACAGCCTCAGCCCCCGCGAATCCGTCCTCCTGGAGCGCCAGTCCATCGCGCTCAACCGGTTCGACGACAACACCCCCGACCTCTACCGCCGCCCCATCGAACTGCCCGACAAGGTCGCCGACTGGATCGCCGGCTTCGGCGGACGCAGCCTGTTCCTCACCGGCGCCATCGGAGTCGGCAAGACCCACACCGCATGGAAGACCTGCCACCGCTGGCTCGAAGCCCAGTACGCGCCCGGCATGCCCTGGCGCGGCAGCCCTGTCATCAAGACCTACCGCTCCACGGCCCTGTTCGACGCCCTGCGCCCGGACGCCCCCGACGGCGAGGGCGGCTCGCTGGTGAAGAAGCTCCAGACGGTCGACCTGCTGTTCGTGGACGACCTGGCCGCCGCCCGAGCCTCCGCGTGGACACAGGAGCGGCTGTTCGAGATTTTCGACGAGCGGTACATCCGCCGCCGCCCCGTGATCATCACCTGTGACGTGCTGCCCAGCCAGCTGTCCGAAGTCACTGGCCCGCGCGTCGCCTCCCGGCTTGCCGAGATGTGCGGCTCCAGCGTCGTCCGCCTCACCGGCCCGGACCGCCGGCAGGTGGCCGCGTGAGCACCGAAACCGAAATGTGGGGGCCCGACGAGGCCACCGCGCCCGAACCGGACGACCGCCTCAAAGCCGAGCAGATCCTCGCCGCCACCGCCATGGCCGAGCCTGCCTGCGTCGACGACCTGTCCGCCAAGGGCTTCGACCCCGCGGACATCGCCGACGAGCGCTACCGCATGGTCTGGTACGCGGTCGAGGAACTCGCGTCCACGCTGACCGCCTCCGCGATCCGCTGGCAGGCCGTTGCCCGTCTTCTGCAGCGGTGGCACGCCGAAGGTCGCATGGTCTCCCGGCCGCTCACCGAGACCGACCTTGGCGAGCTGTACGTCATCGGCCAGCCCGGCGCCGCCGAATGGTGGGCCAACGAGGTGGCACGCAATGCGGTCGCGGCCCGTGCCGCCGCACTCGGCGTCAACATCCGTGTCCGCGCAACCAATCCGGCATTCGACCCTGACACGGACGTGGCCGCCATCCAGTCCGAGGTCGACGCCCTCATCCGGCCCGCCGGCCAGTCGCAGATGGCCGACCTCGGCGATCTGCTGCCTGCCGTCATCGAACGCGCCACCACGAAGCCGACTCTGGAAGACCGGGTTCCCACCGGGTTCATCGACCTCGACATCCTGCTGAACGGGGGCTGGGCCGGCGGTCAGATGGTCGTCATCGGGGCCCGGCCGGCCATGGGCAAGTCGACGCTGGCTGCCTGCTTCGCTCGCGCCGCCGCGATCACCAACCGTGTACCGACGGCGATCTGGTCGCTGGAGATGTCCAGCCATGACTTCACGATCACCATGCTCTGCGGCGAAGTGAAGATCCCCGTGCATCACCTCAAGCGCGGCGAGGTCGACAACACCGTCCTGGTCCGGGCCGCGGAGAAGCTCCCGACGATCGCCGACGCTCCCTTGAAGATCGACGACAACCCGTACCTGACCCTGCCGGGTCTGCGCGCTCAGATCCGCACGCTGGTGCGGACGTTCGGACTCAAGGTCGTCTTCGTCGACTACCTGCAGTTGATGCAGGCGCCGCCCGCCGAGTCCCGGCAGGTTGCCGTGTCGATCATCTCCCGCACGCTGAAGCTGATCGCCAAGGAATTCGGGATCACCGTCATCGTCCTGGCTCAGCTCAACCGAGGCAACGAGCAGCGTTCCGACAAGACCCCGCTGGTGTCCGACCTCCGCGAGTCCGGATCGATCGAGCAGGACGCCGACATCGTCATCCTTCTGCACCGCGAGGACGCCTACGAGAAGGAGTCGCCCCGGGCGGGCGAGGCCGACGTGATTGTCGGCAAGCACCGCGGAGGAGCCCCGGGCACTGTCACCGTCGCCGCTCAGCTCCACTACGGCCGTTTCGTCGACATGGCGGAGTCGTGATGGACAGGCCCACCGTCGACGACATCGCCGCCATGCGCGAGGACGGCGACCTCACCGACTACCTGATCTCCCTGACCGGCCGTACCCGCACCAAGCCCAAGCCGGCCCCGCTCGCCGCGGTCCCGGAGCCCGGCTACCGGATCACGCACGCCGGCGGCTGGCCGTTAGGCACCGCCGCCACCGGACCCACCCCGCCGCCCGGCCGGTGCAGCTGCGCCAAGTGCAAGCAGTCCGTTCCCGCCGCACCGATCACCCACTCCCACGAAAGCGAGGTCGCCTGATGACCGCCACCGCCCGCACCAACACCCCTGACCGGATCAACGACGGCTCGACCACGATCCGCCTCAAGCGCGCCTGCAACGGCTGCGGCCAGTACCTCGGCGACGCCGACAACCGCGATGTCGACGAGTGCGGCAACCTCACCGACGTCCGCAGCGAGTGCCCCGACTGCTGGCCGCTCGTCGAGCTGGAGGCCGCGGGCTGCGATGTCCGCCAGCTGACCGAGCGCAGCATCGGCGGCCTCTGGCGGTGGATCGACAACGGAAAGCCGTTCTACGTCGACGACCCGACGAACACCAAAGGCCGGGCGGACGGTACCCCGCGCGGCCTCAAGGTCGACGGCCTGTCGGTCTTCAACGTCGAGGCCACCGACTACGCCGACCGCCGGCATGTCGCCCGCTTCGGCGACTGGATCATCCGCCACCCCGATGGCCGCTGGTCCGTCCACAAGGCGCCCGCTTCTGCCCGGCCCGCCTGACTCCCGTCCCTTGACAGCACTGCGGCCCGCGCCGGGGCGTATCCGGCGCGGGCCTGGACCCGAACCCTACCGACCCGCCAGGAGGAACCCGTGACCACCATTGACCCCCGCGTCCGACAGCTTGCCCAGCGACGGCAGGACATCGCACACGAAGAGTCCAGCATCAACCCCGCATGGGGCGACCTCACCGAGCAGAGCCAGAAGGTGCTCTTGGGCGAAGCCGCCGAGTGGCTACGCGCCGCAGTCGAGGCCGGGCTCGCCCCGCTAGCCGGGCGGCCCACCGACAAGCACGACGCCGTTTGGCTCGACAACTACGGACAGCTGTGGGGCGAGTACCAGACCAGCCCGCCCTCCCACGGCGACGCAATCCTGCGCCTCGTCTGGGCGTCCGAGCAGTGCAGCTCCAAGGAGGAGCTGGAGGAGGAGGGCACAGAGTTCCGCCTCATCGGCTGGAGCGAATAGCGCCCCGCCACCACGCACCAGCCGCCCGTGGGCGAATCACGGGCGGCTGGCCACCGAACCGTACCCAACCCTTGGAGGAACCCGTGCTCAACCCCGACCAGTGGAAGACGATCTACGGCCTAGTCGGATGGCTGGACCGTGAGAACGGCTGCAGCCAGCAGGAGATCTGCCTGCGCCTGCTCAAGCTGTCGGAGGAGGCCGGCGAGGTCGCCCAGGCATGGATCGGCACCGTCGGCCAGAACCCGCGCAAGGGCACCACCCACACCCGGGCCGACGTCTGCGAAGAACTCTGCGACGTGATCGTCACCGCCGCGGTCGCACTGGTATCGATCGCCGACGGCAACCCTGACGACTTCCTCGCCGCCAAGCTCGACAAGATCGCCGCCCGGGTGGGGGTGACCGGCTGATGCCCCGCGTCATCCGCGCCCCGAAACCGAACCAGCACGAGCGTGTCCAACGCCAGGCCACTGTTGACGTGCTGCTCGGCCGTGCCCTTCGCGGCGTCCTCACCGTCCCGGAGGCCGCGGTGCTCGCCGACTACTGGCGGGCCGAACGGCGGTTGGCCGACGTGACGCGCCGGAGTCTCGCCCACACGACGCGCGCCCTGCAGCGGCACCGGGAAGCCGCCGACGCCACCATCCGGGCCCTGGAAGGGCGAGTTGAGGAACTACTCGCCGCCGTCGGGGGTGACGCACATGGGGCCGTACAGGCGCCCCCAGGGCCCTCAGATTGCCCTCAGAGCGATCGGGAGCCCGCGCGGGGCGCTCGGGACGACGGAGGCGCCGACAGGGCGGCAGAGAGGCGTACAGGGGCTGCGGCGTGACAGGCGGCCGTCAGGCGGCCCGGGAGACCCGTTCCGGGCCGTCACCCCGACCAGAGGCCAAAAGGCCGTCAGAGACCAAACCAGCAACCCGGAAAGGGCAAGCAGTGACCGACCAGACCAACCCCGCCCCGGCGGACCTCCGGCAGCGCATCGCCGAGGCGCTCATGCGTTGGGCCGAAGGCGGCAACGACCCGAAGTACGCGACGCTCCGCCGCCCCGAGATCGTCACGCGGAACGCCTACGGTCGCGCCGACGCCGTCCTCGCCGAACTGCGGCCCGAACTCGATCGGCTCGGTGACTACGAGAACCGCATCAACTGGGGCACCAGCTGCGGATCCTGCGCCCACGTCCTCGACTCCTCCATCCGCGAGACCGACCGCGCCGAGAAGGCCGAGGCCGCCGTCGCCCGCGCGCAGAACCTCGGCAACGTCTGGTTGGACGCACCCGACCCGCTGGCCCGCGCCATGGCCGCCGACCTCATCAACTGCATCCGCGGACCCCAGCGGCCCGCGCCCGCCCACGATGCCGGGCCGACCATCGCCGAGGCAGCCGCCAACGACGTCCGGTGGTGGGGCGGCGAGAAGACGGGGGAGTGACCTCAAGCCGAGCCGGGCGGCGCCGCCTCACCGCGGCCGTCATCCGGTTCCACACCCGCCCGGCGGAGCGCCGCCTCGAACGCCTGCCGGCGTCGCGGTTTGGCCCAGACCGTCGAGCTGGCGGCACGAGCCAGATCCGCCCTCAACTGATCGAACGCTGGCGCCCCTGACAGCTCCCGCAACCTGCGACTTCTCATGCATAACCAACGCGCCACCGCACCAGCCGTAACCGCAATACCGCCGAACGGAGCACGCTGATGTACCCCGCCGAACTTCCCTGCGCCGTCTGCGACAAGCCCGCCCGCGACCGTGTGCACCGCGGCTGCCGCGACCGCATGGCCGACGCGCTCCGCGAACTCCCACAGCTGTACCGGGATCTCGCCGAGGCGATGCTGCCCGCCCGGCGGGGCGACGGGCCGGCCGTCTCCGGCACCCCCGGCCGCGGCCTCCCCGGCGGCGACGCCCTCGACCTGCGCTCGCGCGGCGGCATCGAAGGCGTCGTCGGCGGCTGGGCACGCGATCTGTGCGAGCGGGAGCGGTGGGAGATCCCTCAACAGCAGTCGGTGGAGGCCATCGTCGACTGGTCGTGCGGCCTGCTCCTCGCCAACCTCGCCGTCATCTGCGACGAGCACCCCGCTGTGAAAGAGCTGGCGGACGAACTCCAGCAGATCAGCGGCCAGGCCCGCCGCGTCATCACCGGCGAGAAGCCGCCCCGCCGTATCGGCGTCACCTGCTCCTGCGGGCGGACTCTCCGCGTCACCCTCGACACCGTCGGCATCCGCTGCCCCGGCTGCAGCGCGCAGTACGGACACGCGGAGGCGCTCCGGCTGCCGCTCGCGGAACGGCGGGCGGCGTAGCGACTCGGCTCTGGGCCCCCTGGCGCATGCCGCTTTGGGGGCCTCGCCCCGCGACCCCACCACCGCGCATCCGTAGGTGCGCTACGGTGAAATCACGATGCGAGAATTTAGTCCGATGGGGGTAAGCGAGATGAGCGAGCAGCAGTGGACCATCGAGTCCATCCGCGACGCCCTCGGCAGCCCCGACCTCGCCCAACGCTTCCTCGCCGAGATCAACCGGGCGCCGGCTCACGAACTGCTTCAGGTCTTCGCGAAGTGGGAGCGCATCGCCAAGAATCTCACCGTGGCCTTCGACGACGACACCGTGACGGCCGTACAGCGCGGCGAGGAGCCCGACGGCCGGTGGATCGATGGTACCGACCGGCTTCGGCAGGCAGCTGACCGGTTTCACTCACACGGAGCAGCCTGACCTGACAGTCTCTACGGTGTGTACAAGCTTCGCCACACAGCGGCAGTAGAGGCCGTCTGGGACTCCCTCCCCGAGCTGGCCAACGAAGAATTCGACCGCGCCATCATCGCCGTGTGCGAAGACCCATGGACCCACACCGAGCCCCGTGACGGCGACCCTCGCGATGTCCGACGCGTCCTCATCCTCCAGCACACCGTCGCCGCGCTGCTGATCATGGACGCGCCACCCGTCCGCAGGGTGTACCTCCGGCACGTCGACTACCTCGGTTGACTGTTGCGAAGGCCCCGACCGGGTTCCGGTCGGGGCCTTCGTCGTGCCGTACAGGCGGATCAGACGGCCGCGAGGAACAGGGCGGCGACAACGAGGGCCAGGACGTGCGCGGTCTGGTCGACGTGGGCCGCGCCGCCGTGCTGCGCCCAACCGGCCTGCCTGGCGAACCGCATCCAGCGGGCGACGGGCCAACGGCGGTCGATCACCGCGTGGGTGGCGCCGATCCAGACCAGCGCGGCCACGCTAGCGGGGATGCCGGCGCTGTCGCCGAGGACGGCCGCGCCGACGAGCAGGGCCAGCGCGCAGACCCCGACGTGCGTCCCGGCGTGGGCCAGGTTGGCCCGCCAACCCGCGGTAGAGCAGTCGGCCTTGTGCCCGGCCTGGTGGTCGGTCTGCAGCGGGTAGTCCGCGGCGAGATGCGCGGCGTAGAGCAGGACGAATAACTCTGCGAACATGGCGGTGCCTCCGGGTCTCGTGACGGGTCTCGGGCGGTGCGGGGTGGCCGTGCGCCTGGCAGTGGACGGCCACCCCGGCGGAGTCAGCGGCGGCGGAAGAGGCTGCCGCCCTTCTTGTTCTTCTGGTCTCCGTCCTCGGCTTCCCGCAGCCACTTGGGGCGCTGGTCCGGGATGCGGCTGCCGACCGGCGGCGGGGTCTGGTCCGGGATGTTGCTGCCGGGCATCGGGGCCGGGTAGGGCAGCGCGGCGGAGTCGTCGGTGGTCTTCTTCTTGTTGCCGAGCATGTCGTCTCCTGTGATGTGTGGATGGTTGGTGTTGCTGGTCAGCGCTGGTCAGCGCTGGTCGGGCCAGTTGCCGGTCCGTGCCCAGGTCTCCCAGGGCGTCGGCTCGGCCGGGGGCAGGGTGCCTTTCTGGCGGCGGCTGGCGACGGTGCTGCGGGACTCGCCCAGCCAGCAGGCCACTTCGGCGTGGGATGCGTTCGGGGACTCGCGCAGAGCCATGTCGCGCACGCCGCCCAGCTCGTGGATGAGGGCCGAGGCGTCCTTGGCGACCGGCCACCACGCCTCGCGCTCTGTCCCGCTCCTGATGTCGGCGATCGCCCAGATCGCGCGCCCGAGCAGGCATGCCATGTGCGTGGCGTCGTCGCCGAGCATTTCGGTTTCCTGCGCAGTCAGCCGCAGGGTGATTTCGGTGCCGCCGTCGCCGGTAGCCGTGGCGGTCTGTTCCATGGGAGTCCCCTCTCGCTGCACGAAGTTCGTACACTGAGAACTGTACGAGGTTCGTACAGTGATGGCAAGGGCGGAGGCCCACCCAACCCCAAGCGCCCGCCGGACAGCACGAGGCCCCACCCGATCCGGGTGGGGCCTTCAGGTATCAGCCTGGGAGGGAGGTGCTGTGCTACGGCGTCCACTGCTCGGTGCAGGCAAGACAGATCCGCCGGTTCGTCCACCGCGCCCGAGCCAACTCCGCAGCCTCCGCACGCCGGTGAAGCACCACGCCCCAGCCGACCCCCGCCGCGACCGCAGCAAGACCGGCGAACACCGCACCCGACACGACGGCCACAACACCCAGCAACGCCAGACCGGCCGCCGCCAGATACGAAACATCCGCCGCGGCCGGCTGCGCGTACACGTCACGCAGCGGCGAACCCGGCGGAAGACTGTCCCGGTAGTGAGAGAGCAACTGCACGTTCGACGATCCACACTTCGAGCTCGGGCAATTCATGGCAACCTCGGTCAGTCCGGGGTGAGTTGGTTACGCCAGACTCCGAACCGCGGAGATCCACAGCAAGCCACTACGGGAGACTGTGGCGCGGGTCACCGAGATGGCATCACGCAGGACCCAGCAGCCACACGGCGGCCGACTGACAGACGGGAGCCCCATCCCGGGCAGGATGGGACTCTCGGCATCGAAGGACTACGCGGCTGCTACGGGCGCTTCAACTATCATTTGGCCCCTGACCCGTAGCTCCAGTTGCTCCCGGTGCCCCGATACTCCGAGACGGGAATGGGGCTGATGCCCTCGCGCATCCGTCCCCGGTAGAGCATGCCGTGCAGGTGGTCCACTTCGTGGGCGACGAGTCGGGCCAGACCGCGCTCGAAGATGGTGATGCGCTCGGTGCCGTCGATGTCCTGGTGCTCGACGCTGATCGCGAGCGGTCGGGGGACTTTGCCGCGGACATCGAAGAAGCTCAGGCAGCCCTCGTACTGCTCATCGCTCTCGGGTGCCTCCTCGACGATGCGAGGGTTGAAGAGGGTGATTGCCTCGCCGTCGGGGGAGCGGACGATGGCGGCGGCCCGGTCGATGCCGATCTGTGGGGCCGCGATCCCCATGCCCTTGCCGAAGACGTGGACCGTGGAGGCCCGTTCGGCGGCAGAGACCAATTCGGCCACGACGCGGCGGGCGTCTTCCGCCTCATCCGGGAAGTCGAACGGCCGGGCCGTCTTGGTAAGGATCGGGTCGCCTTCCTGGACGATGCCGACGGCTCGCATCCTCTCGCTGGCGGTCGCTTCGGTCTCCGCTACGTGCAAGTTCTCCTCCTGGGTTGGGCGTGCGCGGAACTTCCATTCGAGCCGGTATCGGGCGTGCAGCGGCGGGTCGTCCGTCGACCACGAGTAGACACGCCGGCCGTCCTCGTCGGTGCGGCGTATGGCGGTACGGAACGGCAGGGCTTCGGCTGTCATCGTGGTTTCGGTGCCCCACACCGTGGGGTCGAGCGCAGTGGGGAAATCCAGACGGACGCTCATCCTGCGGGTAGGCAGGCGGACCGCGCGCTGGAACCAGGTTCCCCACTTGTCGTCGCCGACGGTGTAGCTGTACTCAAGCCACGCCGAATCCCCTGGGTACAGCGGGTATTGGCCGTGCTCGTTCTCAAAGAGTAACCACAGTTCCTTGAACGCGTCCCGGTCGTGCTTCACGCGCCACGTGAGAGGTTCGCCATCGACGTTGGCACTCAGGTCGATTTCATCCCAGGTGAGGGGGTGCTCGCGGTAGTGCTGGTTGGAGCGCTCTGGGTTGCCCGGGTATCGGTCGACCGAGATGCGGATCAGGTAGCGGGTCACCGGATCCGGAGAGTCGTTGTAAAGCCGGCGCCGCTGCGTCGCCCGGTAGGTGTGGCCGTCGTAGTAGAGCGTCGTGTCCTCGTGCTCCACGATCAGGCTCGTGGCGTGGGAGTCCTCGCCGTTGGGCGCCTGATGCGGGACGGGCGTGC
The DNA here is from genome assembly GCF_042268025.1 of Streptomyces sp. NPDC056161. Classification (NCBI taxonomy): domain Bacteria; kingdom Bacillati; phylum Actinomycetota; class Actinomycetes; order Kitasatosporales; family Streptomycetaceae; genus Streptomyces; species Streptomyces sp. NPDC056161. The sequence continues at coordinate 41,144 of NZ_JBHJUV010000054.1, read as the reverse complement.
GACCGGTTGCCTCCAGGGCCCGGAACGCACGTCGTAGCGCTCCGCCGGCGCGCAGCACGTCGTCTGCCTGGCTGGCGAAGGCACTGGACGGGGCCAGCTGCCCGCCCTCGACCTTGGACACGTAGGACGGCGTGTAGCCGACCTTGCTGGCGAGCGAGGACTGCGAGAGGCCCCGCACGTCGCGCCAGTACTTCAACTCGGCGATGAACGCCTCGGCTGCCTGCTGCTCGGGCATGGCTCCCCTGCCTGTGCCTGTGCCTGTGATTGAGCTATGAGTGATCGACTTTCAGGCTGCCGTCACACCTGTGGCCTGCGGTGTCCTACTTGTCGAAGCCGAGGCAAGCTCGGCTCAAGATGACGGGAGGTCTACTGCTGATCGATTACTGAGTCCGACGCGGAGGCTGGCTTTGACCACGGTCCGGCGGCCGGGCGGTCGGGCAGCTTCGAGCCGGGTCGCCGCATGTACCAGCGCATGAATTCGCGCAGTACCTGCCCGCGAGGGCTACGCCCTTTGGGATGCACTGCCCTGGCTGCCGCCTCGAAGGACTCCCATTCGTCATCCGAGGCCCGGAAGCGTCTTGGGGTGTCGTACTCGGCGTCAGGACTCATAGCACAGAGGTTAAACGCTCGTGGCCACGAACAGCAAGGAACCGGACATGCATTCGTGGCTACAAAAATCTTGGCGCACCCGCTTGCTTTGTAGCCACGAACCGTCCTAGGTTTGTAGCCACAAGGTCGCCCCGGAAACGAGGCAGCCCCGCATGGTGCGTCAACACCAATGCGGGGCTTGGGTCCGCCCTTCCCTAGCAAGGAGACCGAACCGTGAGCAATACCGTACCTCACGAGAACATCCACCCTTTCCCGGCGGTAATGCCGGGGCACAGCCTGGTCCCGGCCCGCGTGGGCCGCGCCAACGACGCGAGTGTGATCGTGTACGTCGAGTGCCCGAACTGGTGCACAGTCGACCACGTCACGGACCCGGTCGCTGACGCTGTGGACATCTCGCATATCTCCGACTCCGAGGGGCTGTACGTCCGGTCCTTCATGAAGACCGCTCCGACGCAGGAGCTGTTCGCGGCCATCCAGACGGACCCGGTCGCGAGCGACCCGCGGCTGCGGCAGGCGCACGTCGTCATCGAGGACGGTGGCAACGACTACGGGTATCTGACGCCGGAGATGGCCGAGGATCTCGCCGATAAGGCAGTCAGCTTCGCCTCTCACCTGCGCCACCTGGCCCGTACCGCCCGCCTGCACAACACGGCCGGTGACTCGGACCCGAGCATGGACGAAGCTCTGCAGCGGGTCAGTGGAGGTGCGGCATGAGCACCCTCGCCGACCGCCCGACCCCGTCGAATCTTCCCCCGGCCGCACTGCGTGCGATGCGCTCCCTGGAGCTGCGCCTCACCTTCCCGCCGCAGGTCGTGGAGGCGGTTGCCCGCTATGAGGCGGCGGCTGTGCATGCCCGGGATCTGGCTGCGGTGGCTGCGTCGGGCCGGATGTCGGATTTGGACGCGGACAGTCTGGCCGCGGCCGAGGATCTGATGGCCGATGCCCGCGCGACGTTGGCCTCCGCCGGCCAGTTGCGCCTGATCGAGGTCGCGTCGTGAGCGACGAGCACGCGAAGGCGAAGGAGCCGTTGCCGACGAGGCCGCCGCGCCCGCACCCGCAGGGGGTGACGTCGTGACGGAAGAGGAGGCTGCGGACGCCCTGGCCCAGCAGCGCATGCAGGAAGCCCAGCGGGCAGCAGAGGCTGCTGAAGCCGCCCGCGCCGAGGCTGCCCGACTGGCCGCCGAGCGCGGCTGACCCCCTGATCGCCGTGGGTGGCGGGGATGACGTTCCCCCGCGGCCCCTGCCGCCCACGGCCCACCATCCCGATCCACCCCCAAGTACCCCTTGACCGAGAGGTTCCGTGATTCCGCATGTCTCCGTACCTGTTCTCTGCCGACCTGGGCGCCACCGAGCCGGGCCGCCGGGCGCGTGCCGCGACGCTCGTGGCCGACGTGAACGTCCTGTCCATCAGCGACTTGTTCGCCGACTACGCCGCCGCGGTGGCGTCCGGGGATCGGGCGCGGGTGGCGGAGATCCGTCTCGCCGCCGACCCGGGCCTGCTCGCCGAGCTGGACGGCTTCGACTACCCGGCCGCCGCCTGATCACTCACCCCAACTTCCGAGAGGAGCCCGTGATGGGCAGCACGACCGACTACTTCGAGATCGCCACCGACGAGGGCCTGTTCCGGATCGGCGACACCGCCCCGGACGGCACTGTCGAGACGGACCTTGGCGCCAACGTGGAGGTGACCGTCGAGTCGTACCAGCAGGCCGGTGACTGGGTCGACATCCGCTTGTCCGGCGGCTACGTCCTCAGCCTGCCGGAGACCCGAGTCAAGTACATCCTCACCCGCGACCCGGCCGCCGCCTGAGCGGCCCCTGATCGGCTGCCGCGCGGCCGTCTACCCCCCCCGTCCCGCGCGGCAGCACCCAGCCCCGGCCCGGCCACCACGGGCGTGAGCAGCAAAGCAGGCCGGGGCGCGCACCACCACCCGAACCCAATCCGAGAGGAATCGGATATGCAGCGAAAGATCGTCAGCAAGCAGTTTGTGCACAAGGGCGGCGCTGCCCAGGTCGAGATGGATCGTGACGGCCGCCTCTACATGCGCTGCTCTGGATGCCGCGTCGAGAAGCGCCCCGCGGGCATGGCGCCCGCGCTCAAGGCCCTGACTGACCACGTGGCGGAGTAAGAGCCGCGTCATCTGCCCCGTTCGTGGAGCAGTATCCAGCCCCGGCCTGGCCGAACCCGGGTCTATGCCTCAAACGCAGGCCGGGGCACGCATCACCAACCGAACCCCAACCCGAGAGGAGGGCCCGTCGATGGCCACCGTCGAGATCGTCAGCTTCGGTTACCTGCACGCCGCTGCCCCTGAGGCCGACGTAATCGTCGACCTGCGGCGGGCGTTCCGTGACCCGCATGTGGATCCGCGGATGCGGCAGCTGACTGGCCGTGACCGTCTGGTGCAGCAGGCCGTGCTCCACACCGCTGGTGTTCGCCAGCTGCTGCGGGCCACGGTCCGTCAGGTGCAGGCGTATGCGGCTGGCCCGTCCGTGGAGCGGATCGTCATCGGGTCGGGGTGTGCGGGCGGTCGGCACAGGTCGGTTGTTGTCGCAGACCGGCTGGCTCGCCGTCTTCGCCGCCGCGGCTACACGGTCACCGTCCACCACCGCGACATCCACCAGCCGGTCGTCAACCGCTGACCGGTTGCCCATCCAACAGAGGAGTTACCCGACATGAACGTCTCCGCCCGCATCCTCACTCGTGCTGCCAGCCTCGCCGGCAACCACGACGCCACTGTCGAGATCCACGACGACTCCCGCCGCTCCACTGCCCGCTGCCAGTCCTGCGGCTGGTCCAAGGATCACGGCATCGCGTACCGGCCCCGGGTCCTGGAGTGGGCGCAGGAGCACGCCGACCAGTGCACCGCCCTCCCTGGCTAGACCGTCCACCCAGCCCCGGCATCCCGCCGTGAGGGCGCCGGATCGACTCCGGCCCGGGGCGCGCACCACCCACCCGTTCTGATTGGAGGACTGATGATTGACATGTTGGTTGCCGTCGGCTATTCGCCGGTGGCGGAGGCAGAGCAGACCGTCCGGCTGGCTGAGGCTGCTCGCCTCGTGGGGGAGCTCCCGTACAGGTGGCTGGAGATCGGTCTGCGCCGGGCGCCGGCTGCGGCAGCGGCCCGGCACCTGGACGGCGCCGCTGATGTGCTTGCCCGCGAGGGCTGGACCCAGAACCAGATGCGCGCCCGTGACGGCGGTGTCTGCCTCGCGAAGGCCCTGATGCGGGCTGCGGAACTCGGGCACGGCGACCACCCCGATCGGCCTGGCATGGACTTCCGGGCCACCACGTACTACGTGGCCGGCCGCTACCTGGACGTGATGGTGCTGGCCCGCACCGGCAGTCCCAAGTGGTACCTCGGCTGGAACGACGCCCCCGGCCGCACGGCCGTCGAGGTCCTGGAGTTGGTCCGGGACGCCGCCGAGTTCGCCCGCGTCCACGGCCCCCGCTGAACGACGGCGGACACGCACCGGCACCCGATCCGATTCGAGAGGAAGTACGTGACCGCCAACGGGGGCTACGAAGCCGAACTCGACCGCATCTACGCCCAGGCCCGGCGAGCTGCCGAAGTGTGCGCGAGCGATCAGATCGCCGCTGCGACAGCTCACCTCACCGATCAGGCCGAGATCACTCGCGTCACCGGCGAGATCGTCGATACCTACCGCGAGATCGCTGGCGCCTGACCGGCTGCCCCAACTGCACACCCGTCGACTAGCAGCCCCAACCTGAGAGGACCCGCATGTTTCGCAAGGGCGACACGGTCACCGTCATCGACGGTGGCACAGACAACCCCGGCACAGAAGGCTGCACCGGCACGGTCGTCGATGACGGCTCCCTGTCCGGCGGGCTGATCGCCGTGAGGGGCATCGACGGCCGATTCGCCGAGGCGATCAAGGGCTACCGCGGCTACACCGCCGACCAGATCAAACACGCCTGACCGGCTGCCCGCGGCGTGCGTCCCCGGACGTGCGCCAAGGAGAACCGGCCGGCACCACCCCCACTCGAATGCCTGACCTGAGAAGAGGTCGTCATGTCCCGTTACACCCGCTGGCTGCTGCTGGCGCTCGTCCTGATCGTCATCGGTGCGTGGCCGGCCGCGGCCGCCCCGATCGGTCTGGTCGCCACCGGCGCGGCCGTGATCGTCGGCCTGATCCCCGGGCCCGTGCAGTTGCTTGTTGCGGTCATCGCCTGGCTGAAGCACCGGCCCGCCCCGAAGGCGGTGGCCTGATGCCGATCACGTTCCGCAAGTCGTTCCGGATCCTGCCCGGCGTCCGCCTGAACATCAACCGCCGCAGCTGGTCGATCACGTTGGGCGGCGGCAACGGGCCGCGCCACACGATCTCGTCGACCGGGCGGCGCACCACCTCGCTCGATCTGCCCGGCCCGTTCGGGTGGCGGTCCACCCGGTCCCGGCGCAGGCGGGGGGAGTGACGTGAAGTTCCTGTCGTTCCTCTGCGTCGCTGTATCGATCGCGGCGATCGCGTTCGCCGTCGGCCAGCACTTCTAACCACCCCACACACGAAGGGATACCGATCACCGTGACCGCCACATCCGTCGAGAAGGTCAACGGGACGCCCCACCCCGCGCCCGAACTCGGGGAGGAGCGGCCGGAGACCAGCCAGACACAGCACCCGACCGCGCCCGCGGCCGTGTCTCGGCGCGAGGAGAAGCGCCGCGACGCCCGTGCCGACCGCGCCGAGGCCCGCGAAGACCGCGCCCACGAGCGGGCTGAGGCACGCAAGGACGCCGAGCACCGCCGCCACCTCAAGGAGCAGGCGCGGCAGGCCAAGCTGGAACTCCAGCAGCAGAAGCGCGCCGACCAGGAGAAGGCCCGCGCGAAGCGGCGCAAGGAGCGCCGCGCGGCCTGGGCGGCTGTACAGATCAAGCTGGCGCATCACATGCCGCTGTGGGGTCTGCCCGTGGTTGCCGTCTCCCTGATCATGGGGTGGTCCGGGCAGGCCGGCGCCGCCGCGCACCTTGGTATGGGATGGGCCGCCCCCGGCGTGCCGGTCCTCACCGAGGGCATGACGATGACCTTCGCCGGGCTCACAGGGCAGGCGATCGATCAGAAGCGCCCCCACCGCTGGCTGTTGCGCATCACCTGGGCTACTGCCTTGCTGGCTGCGTCCGTCAATGGCTTCGGTCACCTGGTCGAGGACGACTCGGCCGGCGGCATCTACAGGGCGAGCGCCTATGCGGGCGCGTCACTGGCGGCGCTCGCCCTGTGGGCGGTCGTGATCCGCTCCAAGCGGGCGGCGATCTCCGGCCGGACGGCCGACGAGATCGCCCGCTGGAAGCGGATCGGCCGCCGTCATCCGATCCTGGTCCACCGCGCCCGGCATGTCGCCGACAACACCGGCGTCAGCCTCTTGGCGGCCTACGAGACGGTGTGGGAGCGAGCGAACGGGGCGAAGCCGGGGGCTCCGTCGATCAGTGAGATCCGTGCTTCCCAGCGGGCCGCGTACCGGCGTCGTGCCGCCGAGTCCTGGGATGGGCGGCGCCGGTTCAGGCGCGGCCAGGGCGTGCCCGCCGTACCGGTTCCCGTCATCTCCCCGGACTCGACTGAGCGCCCGCAGGAAGGTGCGCCCAGGGATGCGCGTACCCCCGTACAGGCCCCCGTGCTGCCGGTCGCCCTACTGGTTCCCGGGGGGAAAGGGGAGTGGGTCGAGCACCCCATCCCGGTGCTCCCGATGGCCTCTTCGAAGAGTGTCCGGACACGGGGCGACGACACCGCTACAACCCGCTTCCCGCAAGGGAAGGACGCGAATTCGAAGCGCGTCCGAGACGGCGTCGCCGACGACCGGCTCACCGCCGTCCGCAGGCTCGTGGCGGAAGCCTCCAAGGAGGGCCGAGACCTCCGGAAGCACCCGTCCAACCGGTCCGCCGCCCGCGCCCTCGGATGCCGACCGGGAACCGCCCGAGACCTCCTCGCCACCGTCCTCGCCGAGTACGGCATCACCCGCTGACAGTTCGCCCGAACGACACCCAATCGATTCCCGTCTGGAGAAAACATGTCCCCGTACTTCCGTCAGATCGCCGTCTCGGGCAGCGCGGCTGTGGCCCTCCTCGGAGGCGCCGCCGCGATCACCACCGCGAGCGCGCCCACCGCTTCGGCGGCCGAGACGCACGCCGTTGCCGAGCGTGCCGTGACCGCCCCCGTGACCCTGCCGGACGGCCGCACTATGCGGATCACCGGCATGGGCGGCTACGGCCACCAGGCCAGCACCGACCACGTCGCGACCGTCGCGTCCTTCAGCACCGACTCGACCCCGGACGGGCTCACCCCCGACAACGGCAGCGCCGGCTCCAGCCTGCAGAACCCCTACAACCAGCAGCAGGTCCCGGCCGGCTACAACCAGCAGATCACCACCCAGTCCAGCGGCGGCGCCATCGGCGTCGGGATCGTCACCATCCTCATCCTGGGGATCGTCGTCTTCTACAAGGTCCGGCACGGCGGGCTGAAGACCGGTGACGCCGTACTCGGCGGCCTGTTCGGTATCGCTCTGTCCGGCACGGTCATCGGCGCCATGGGCAGCCAGCTCACCAACTCCCTCGTCGGCTCGCTGGGCACCATGCTCGGCGGCCTCGGCTAACCACCCCGCGGCGGGGCCCAACCCGGGCCCCGTCCCCGACCCCAGGAAGGAGCAGTCTCGTGGCCACCGAAGCCGAGCCCGTTGAGAAGACCGACCAGCAGCCGCAGGAGGCGGCCGAGCCCACCCGCGGCGACCGCATGAAGGCGGCGTTCAAGGAGCAGCGCGGCCACGCTGCGGCCCGCACGAAGGCATGGCTCGGAGGCGAGGACATCGACCCGGTCGCCGCAATCCAGCTCGCCACCGAGACGAAGCAGCGCCAGCACGCTACGAAGGTCGCCCGGCAGCAGCAGACCACCGCCGAAGCGGTGGGCCACCTCTTCCACGCCAAGAAGCGGGCCGAGGCCGGGGAGACCGTGCCCGCGTCCGTGCTCGCGACCCTCGGCGGTCGGGCCGCGGCGGCAGAGGCCCGCCTGGAGCAGCTGCAGGCGACGCCCGTGATGCCGCCCAACGACCGCGAGATCGCGGGCGCCCGGCACAGCAAGCGCGCCGGACGGGCGGCGATCGTCGCCGGCGGTGGGCTCGCCTCCCTGCCCGTGCTCGGCACTGCCCTGCAGATGACCGCCCACGGTCAGCCGATCGTCCTCGCCGCCCTGGGTACCGCGGCCGGGTACGGCTGGTACCTCGTGTCCCGCCCTTTCGCCGCCGGCCAGCCTGCACCTGCCCCGACCATGGAGACGCAGCCGCTGGCCGCCCCGGTCAACCTGAGCAAGGAGGAGCCGACCACACGGCCGGAGACCCGACCGGTGATGCGGGAGTTCAACGCCCCGCCGCCGCCCGCGCTCACGGTTGAGGAACTCGACCAGGCGCTCCGTAACATCGGCGAGGTCAAGCCCAACGAGCAGATCCAGATCCTGGCCGTGCCGCAGCGGGAGAAGGACGGGAACACCACCGTCGTCTTCGACCTGCCGCCCCGTACAACGGTCGCTGAGCTGAAGAAGAAGCTGCCCAAGCTCGCCGGTGCGCTCGGACGCGACGTGTCCATGGTCGACGTGGAGAAGGCCGGCACCGAGGCCCGTACATCCCTCTGGCTGACGGACCGGGACCCGTTCGAGGACACCCGTCCCTCGCCGCTCCTCACGAAGCCGGAGCAACTGGACGCCTGGAAGGACGGCGTGCCCGTCGCCTGGAACAAGCGCGGCATCACCATCCGGCTGTCGATCAACAACCAGTCGTATGTGATCGCTGGCATGACCCGCTCCGGGAAAGGCGTCGGCGCGTCCAACCTGGTCGTCGGTGCATCGTTCGACCCGCGGATCAACCTGCGGGTCGTCGCAGGCAAGAACAACGGCGAGTGGGACCCCTACGCCAAGGCAGGAGTCGCCAGCACCTACTTCAAGCCCAGCCCCGAACGTCTCCTCGCCCTGCTGAAGGCCCTCCTTGCCGACAAGGACCGCAGAGAGCGGGACCTCGGCAAGCTCAGCAAGAGCAAGCTCGTGGTGCCCGTCATCGAGCAGATCGGCGGCGTGGAGCTGCTGGTCATCGACGAGTTGGCCACGTACACCCGGCCGGGCAAGCCGCTCCGTGACGAGATCCTGGAGGCGCTGATCGAGCTGTCCGCCGTCGCTGCAGGCGCGGGCATCCTGATGGTGCTGATCACGCAGTACCCCGAGGTCGATGTCATCCCGCAGGCGCTGGCGATGAACTGCGGTGCCCGGTGGGCGATGCGGGTGGAGAACGGGACCCAGTCCAACGCAATCCTCGGTGCCGGCCAGGCGGGTGCTGGGCGGGACGCGTCGAAGTTCGATCCGCCGCGGCAGGGCTTCGGTTGGCTGGTCAACCCGTTCGCTGGCGTCACCGACCTTGCTCGGTCCTTCGACTTGGACGAGGACGAGCGCGGCGAGATCACCATGCTGTTGGAGAAGTCGGCGAAGATCCGGGAGGCCGCGGGGCGGCTGGCGGGGCAGTGGGAGGACCCGATCGAGCAGTATCTCCTCAACGCCACCGGGCTGTCATCGGCAGCCGGCGGCCCCAAGCGGGACGGCGTCCCGGGGCGGAACGTCCTCGCCCACACGCCGGAGCAGCGCATGCAGATGGACGCGCTCCGTGGCTGCCTGATCGCCATGAACGACCTCGGCCGGGACTTCGCCCGCGTCCGGGAGATGGCCGAGATGATCGGCGACGGTATGACGGAGAAGCGTCTCGGCGATCTGCTCCGCGCCGCCGGAGCGGGCGGCACGATCAAGGCCGAGATCGAGGGTGTCGGCCGGGTGAACGGCTACCAGCGGGCCGACATCAAGGACGCGCTGGACCTGCTCGAAGGCAACTGAAGCTGCGCCGATATGTGAACTTTGCCCCGGACAGTCACCCGGACGGTGCCCTATATGCCCCGGACTGTCCGCCTGGATGAGTCGGACGCCACCCGGACGCTGTCCGGACACTGTCCGCCCTCCGTCCGGCTCTGCCTGGGGTGCAGTCCGGGGCAAATCATCCCATGTCCACCCGAACAAACCACCACAAACCAGAAACGGAGCTACACCCATGCCCAAGACCTGGGGCAAGGACCAGGCACGGAAGTTCTGCCGCGAGTTGAAGCCCGACCACACCTACTACGTGATCCGGGAGACCACGCACCTCAGCCCGCTCACGGACAAGTACCACGCCATTTCGATTACGTTTCCCGACCGGCTGCCGCTCACCAACAACCCCTGCACCGAGCACGGCTACAGCGCCGAACAGTTCTGCCAGCTGTTCGGGCCCGTCTACGACGCCAAGCCGTCCAGCGTCCGCCTCGTCGAGGACCCCGGCCCCCAGTTCGCGCCGATGGTCGGCTGCGTCGACAGCTGGATCGGCTTCTAACACCCAACCCGAGGAGAACCAATGTCCGAACTGAAGATCACCCACCAGTCCGTTCGGGACTACATCGCAGCGAAGAAGCGCGGTGACCAGGCCACCACCGACCGGATCGTCGCCGAAGTGACAGCCCGCTTCAACACCCGCACCACCGACGGCAGTGAGGCGGCCGAGCTGATGCACGCCAGCATGCACGTCCGCTTCGGCGCAGACCTCTGACACATCCGACAAGCGATCAAGGAGAACTCATGACAGTCCAGTCCGACGTCGTCCGTCGCTTCACCGACGCCTGGAAGCGCGGCGACGACCACATGATCAACCAGATCACGATCGAGGTCACTCAGGGCGGCAGCGACGCGGACATCGTCGCTATCAGCCGCGTCATGTCCTCCACGCCGCACGGCAGCCGCAAGTAGCTCAGCCGGGGCGCCCCTCGATGCCTGCCAGCGAACCAGGGGCGCCCCGCACCACCTCCCGCGAACACACCACAGAAGGCCCGACCACATGACCACGACCATCAGCCTGCCCGCAACCCGGCCGCCCGCCCTCGACCTCGACGCCCGGCTCGCCCTCGCCAACCTCGCCATGGACGACCGGCTCGCCCACGCCGGCCTCGCCGTCGACGTCAACTCGGTGCACGTTCCCACCGATCCGCTGCCCGAGATCACCATCCCCAACCTGCCGCAGCCCGCGGCGCCCTGCCCGTACCGCACGCCCATCGCCATCACCCTGTGGCAGGCCCACCGAATCCTCGGCGAACGCGGCTGGTGCCAAGGCGCCCTCAGCGACGAGCAGGGCGCCGTCTGCCTCATGGAAGCAGTCCAACTCGCCGCACCTGGCAGTGACCTCGTCCACAGTTCCATCCGCCTACTTCTTGAGGTCATCCGCCGCGAATTCCGCGACACCCAGTCCGTGCCGCACTGGAACGACCACCACGGCACGTCCTTCCTGGCCTTCCGATTCCTCGACCAGGCCGCCGAACTCGCCCACACCCGCAACCAGTAAGGAGACCCGTAATGCCCATGCCCACCCCCGAACAGATTCAGGAAGCCGGCCGACAGCTCCAGCGCGGCGGACTCCTCGGCCGCGGCAGCAGCAAACTCGCCGACAAGCTCATCGAGGAAGCCGTCGCAGCCGGAGCCGACCAGCAGGAGATCGCTTTCCAGATCCTGGGAGCCGCTGCCGACTACGAACCGCGCCCCTGGGCCTGAAGGAGACCGCCATGCCCGACATCTGGAACGGCAAGCCCCTGCCCGACCGCAGGGTGACCCACACCAACATCAACTACCGGCTGTACGACCGCCGCACCGGCAAGCTGCTCTCGTTCAATTCGACGAACAGCATCGACTCACTCGTCACCGACGTCCTGCTCACCCAGAAAGAACACCCGACCGCTCAGATCACCGCCGTCGAATACGACGGCCCCGCCTACCGATAGGAGACCCGTGGCTGAGCCTTTCTGGTGGCCGCAGGTTGTGGCTGCCGCTGACCGGAGGCGGCACGTCACCGGCATGCTCCTCGCCCATGCCAGCCCGGACCTCGTCGGCGGGGTGCTGCGGCTGACGTTCCGCAACGCCCAGCTGGCCGCAGCGTGGCGGGAGTCCAGGGCGCAAGCCGCGCTCGAAGGGGCGATGCAGCACCACGAGATCGCGGCGGCCGTGGAGGTCGCTGGCCCGTAGAGCCGCCCGACGCGCAACGAGCCCCGGCGGGTGAACCGCCGGGGCTCTGCTGTGACCGTACACGGCAACCCGCGCCGGAGTAGGCCGCGTTGTCGGTGGCGCCTTGGAGAATCGACAGGTGCAGGAACTCACCGTCAACTGCGGATGCGGGCGGACCATGACCCTCGACGCCCTAAAAGGCCGCGGCGCCTTCCGCTGTGGATGTGGCGTGCGAATACGGATCGCCGAGAATGCGCGCGCCAGCTCAGCCTGTCAGGTCGACGGATGCCGAACCGCCTCCGTGACGGGCCAGAAGATACGGCTCTGCCCCGATCACCGAGACGAGATCACCGTGGTCCTCGCCCAGGACATCGCCCGCACTGACATCAAGAGCCTCGTTCAACTGCAGGAGCGAGGTGCCGGCCGGTGGGAACCGCCCGTTATCCCCGTGTACATCGGGCCCGCAGTAGGGCCGACAGATGCGGCGACCGTCGTTCGCGAAGTGCCAGGGACCGGCCGTCACGATCCCATCGTGTACTTCCTGCGAAACGGCGATCGCGTGAAGATCGGCACCACGACGAACCTGGCATCCCGGATGACGGCCCTGTCACTCCGGAAGACCAACGTCATCCTCGCCCTCGACGGCGGCAGGGAGCTGGAGGGGCTGCTCCACCGCCGCTTCTACTCCCACCGGATCGGCAACACCGAGTGGTTCAATTTCGCCGACGAGATCAAGCACTTCGTGGCCGTCCGACGCAAGCCACTTGACGCCTGATCGGGATCTACTTGCCATATGCGCTGACCTGCTGTAACACTAGAGGCGCCTTAGCGCACTGCGCCCAAAAACACCAAGAGCCCCCGTCGATATGAGTGGGGGTTTTCCCATGTCAGGAGGTGCGATGAGCCGCATCTACGACCTCTACCCGCGCGACCTCCTCGACAACAAGCAGGCAGCCGAGTACGCAGGCGTAGGCCCGTCCACGATTCGGCAGTGGGTGCATCGCGGGCTCCTCGAACCAGCCCTGCCCGGCAAGGGAAGGGGCGAACGCACCCTCTACAACCGGCCCGACCTTGATGAGGTGAAGCGGAAGCTTGCCGCGGCGGAAGCCGAACGGCAAGCGGCATGGGCCGCATACGAGCCCGGCAAACCGCCGCCGCTGCCCGCCGGAGCCCGCGCCGCCTGAACTCCCGCCGTCCGTGCAAACCCCCGTCGCGGACGGCGGGATCAAGTGTGTCCTTCTACTGCTTTCGTCGCCAAGGACGGCTCTCGCCGCCCGGCCGCAAGATCACTTCCGGATCCGGCCCGGTCCGGCGCTGCCGGGCCGTTGCCGCTACCGCCCCCACGATCAGGCAGGCGGCAGGCAGTAGTAGCCACAAGACGTGCGTCCACACGGCCGCCAGCACGAGCACCACTCCGGCAGCCACCACGCCTACCGCCACGTCGGTACGTCCATCAGCCATAGATCCCCCCTCGACTCGTATGGCGCAGCAGGATACGGAGGTGAGCGCCCGGTGCCCAGACGCGCAGCGTGGATGGTGTGCTCCACTCCTGGCTGTCCCGAGTACACACGGCAGGGCAAGTGCGAGCAGCACCGGCGCGAGGCGGAGCAGCAGAGAGGCAGTGCACGGCAGCGTGGCTACGACCGCGAGCACGAGCGCCGGTTCCGTCGGCCCGTCCTCCAGCGTGACCCGAGCTGTGTGTGCACCGACCAGGCGCATGGTCACGGCAGCCCGTGCGGCCAGCCCTCCAAGCACGCCGACCACTACCCCCAGGACCGTCGGGCCTTGGTCGCCGCCGGCCTGGATCCCAACGACCCAAGGCACGGGCGCGGACTCTGTCCGCCGTGCCATAGCAGGCACACCGCAGGCGAGCAGCCCGGAGGTTGGAACCGGTGACCGATGCTTGCTGCCGAGTCGGTTACGCACGGTGAGTGAGACCCCGGGGGGTTACCCCCAACGGAGATCGTCCGGGGGACCGCCGGGGAGGTGGCTGGCCTTCTGTACGGGTCTGGGAGCCCGATGATCAAGGATTTGTTGATCACCTAGTGTTACCAAGCGTCGCCGCAACGGCTGGCGCCGACGTGCCGCAACGGCACTTGGAGATGATCAGTCATGGCAGGTATGGGACCCCCTCCCAAGCCGGCCGGGGACCGGCGGAGGCGCAATGCCACTGTCGCGATGACCCGACTGCCGGCGGGCGGCCGACAGGGCGATCCGCCCAAGTGGCCGCTGATGGACGACGTGGTCGCTGCGACGCAGCGGGACATGGCCCGCCGCCAGGCCGACGAGTACGAGCTGCAGCTGTTGGAGCCGGATCTGCAAGGCCGCCAGCGGGCTGCGGTGCAGCGGAAGCTGGACGCCGCGCAGTCTGCTGCCACCGTGCTGGACAAGCAGATTGACGCCACGGCCGCCCTGGAGGCTGAACTGTGGAGTGACCTGTGGTCGACTCCTCAGGCTGTTGCCTGGGACCGACTGGGCTGGACCCGTGAGGTTGCCCAGTACGTCCGTTGGAAGGTGAAGGCGGAGCTTGGTGACCTGGACGCCTCGAAGGAGGCCCGCCAACTGGGTGACCGGCTTGGGCTGACGCCGCTGGCGATGCTGAGGCTGCGCTGGGAGGTTGCTCCGGATGAGGTGGCCGAGCAGCGGCAGGAGCGGACGACGCGCACCGCGAAGAAGTCGGCGCGCCAGCGGTTGAGGGTGGTCGACTCGGATGCCGTGGCGGGGTCCTGACCATCCGGGCGAGTTTCCCACGCTGGGCTGGCTGGTGGGGGAGTGGATCGAGGCTCACTGCGTCATCCCTGACGGTGACGAGATTGGCAATCCGTATCTGCTCACAGACGAAATGTGGGCCTTCCTTGCCTGGCACTACCGGCTGCGGCCCGATGCCACGGAGGACGGCTGGCGGTCCGCATGGCACTACCGCCGTAGCCAGCTGGTGCGCCCCCAGAAGTGGGGCAAAGGTCCGCTGACGTGCGCCATGGTGTGCGCGGAGGGCACTGGCCCGGTGCGGTTCGCCGGCTGGGACGCGCACGGTGAGCCGGTGGGCCGTGCGTGGGAGACGCCGTGGATCCAGATCGCGGCCACGTCCGAGGATCAGACGGACAACGTCTACCGCGCGCTGGTGCCGATGATCGATGAGGGCCCGCTGGCGGACCTGATCCCGGATACCGGTGAGACCCGGATCAACGTGCCGGGCGGTGGGCGGATTGAGCCGGTGACGTCCTCGGGCCGTGCTCGTCTGGGGCAGCGCATCACGTTCGCTGTGCAGGATGAGACGCACTCCTGGCTGGAGGCGAATGGTGGTTGGAGGCTCGCCGAGACTCAGCGACGGAACCTGTCCGGCACCGGCGGCCGGGCGGTGGAGACGACGAACGCCTGGGACCCGTCGGAGCAGTCGGTGGCACAGCGGACCGCGGAGGCGTCCGTGAAGGACGTGTACCGCGATCATCGGGTTCCGGCTCCGGCGTCTCTGGCGAACAAGCGGGAGCGGCACAAGGCGCTGCGCGTCGCCTACGGCGACTCCTCCGTGCAGGCCGGCGGCTGGGTCGACCTGGACCGCATCGACGGCGAACTCGTCGAGATCGCAGAGAGGGATCCGGCGCAGGCAGAACGGTTCTACCTGAACCGGATCGTCGCCGGTACGGGCGCGTACATCGACGGCGACCGCTGGGATCTGCGCCGTGCGCTGCGCGAGGTTGAGCCAGGTACCTCGGTGACGCTCGGGTTCGACGGCTCGGACATCGACGACTGGACCGGCATCCGGCTGGAGACCCTCGACGGCTACCAGTTCACACCGGCCTACGGCCCGGACGTCCGGCCGACGGTGTGGAATCCCAGCGAGTGGGGCGGGCAGGTCCCACGACTGGAGGTCATGGCGGCCTTCGATGAGGTTTTCTCCACGTACTGCGTCGTGCGCGCCTACCTGGATCCTCCCTACTGGGAGTCCGAAGCCGACACGCTCGCCGAGCGTTACGGGGAGAAGCGGGTCGTGCGCTGGTACACGAACCGGATCGCTCAGATGCACAGCGCCGCCGAGCGGCTGGCCACGGACGTCACGAAGAAGGACTCGACCTTCCGTCACGACGGCTGCGTGTGGGCTGGCCAGCACATCCGAAACGCCCGGAAAGCGGCCCGGCCAGCAGGCCGCTACCTGCTGAAGAAGGCGTCCGAATCGCAGAAGATCGACATCGCCATGTGCTCGATCCTCGCCCACGAGGCTGCCGGTGACGCCGTGGCTGCAGGCCAGGCCCGCCCGAAGAAGAAGTCCAAGATGCTGGTTCTGCGGTGAAACGAGGTGAGCTGTGGAGCGCACTGAGTCGGACTGGCTTAAGCATCTGATCTCGTGCCACGACAAGGAGCGGTCGGAGCTGAAGCGGCTGAACGCCTACTACGAAGGGACGCAGCCGCTCAGCTACATGGCTCCGGAGCTTCAGGCGGAGCTTCAGGAGACGGTCCGGCAGGTCGTCATCAACTGGCCCCGCCTTGCCGTGGACTCCCTTGAGGAGCGTCTGGATGTCGAGGGCTTCCGGTTCCCGGGCATGGCCGAGGCGGACGCGGAGCTGTGGCGGATCTGGCAGGCCAACGACATGGACACCCAGTCCCAGCAGGGCCACCTGGACGCTTTGATCATGGGCCGGTCCTACGTGGTGATCGGCTCGCGGGAGGATGACGCTACGACGCCGCTGATCACGGTTGAGAGCCCGCTGGATATGTTCGCCGAGTTCGATCCGCGCACGCGCGAGATCCGAGCGGCTGTCCGTCGCTGGACTGAGGAAGGCCCCGACGGCGGGAAGGTCGAGCATGCCACCCTGCTGCTCCCGGATGCCACATCGTTCTGGGTCCGCGAGAAGGGCGAGTGGGCCGAGGATCCGGAACTGGCTCGTGACGATCACGAGATCGGCGAGGTCATGGTCGAGGTGCTGGCGAACCGGCCGCGCCTGAAGTGTCCGAACGGCGTGTCCGAACTGGTTGACGTCATTCCGCTGTCAGACGCGGCCTGCAAGGTGGCCACGGACATGATGGTGTCCGCCGAGTACCACGCCACCCCGCGCCGGGTCGCGTTCGGCTTCGGCGAGGAGGACTTCGTCGACGCCAACGGGCGCCGGGTGAGCGCGTTCTCCCGGATCATCGGCCGGATGTGGGCGACCGAGAAGAACCGCAAGGAAGACGGGGCCGACGTCGTCCAGTTCTCCGAGGCCAGCCTGAGCAACTTCCACGAAACGATCAAACAGTTGGCGATGCTCGTGGCCAGCCTGTCCGGCCTGCCGCCGCACTTCATGGGCCACGCCACCGACAACCCGGCCTCGGCCGACGGCATCCGCAGCGCGGAGTCCCGCCTGGTGAAACGGGCAGAACGGCGCCAGCGTGGCAACGGCGGCACCTGGGAGCGGGTGCAGCGCAAAGTACTGCGGGTGAAGGACGGCGACTGGAACCCGGACTCGCGGTCGCTGGAGACGATCTGGCGGGACGCCTCGACGCCGACGGTGGCGCAGAAGGCGGACGCGGCCGTGAAGCTGTTCCAGGCCGGGATCGCCCCTCTTCGGCAGACGCGCGAGGATCTGGGCTACACCCAGGCGCAGATCGAGCGCATGGAGGAGCAGGACGAGCAGGCCGCGCAGGATGCGATGCAACGCATCATGTCCGGCGATCTGGCCGCACTTGAAGCAGGTCCGAAGCCGCCTGCCGAGCCTGCTCCGTCGCCTGAGCCTGTGCCGGTGGGCTGATGCGGGTCACGCGGTCGGTGCGTGAGCTGGCGTTGGCGTTCCAGATGGCGCAGGCGAGGCGGACGCGGCTCACGGCGAACGAGGTTCAGAGGCTGTGGAGCCAGTTGGACCGCGCGGACCTGTCGGGATCCTGGAATGCCTCGGTCGGCCCCCGGATCGTCCGGGCGATCACGGCTGGGCAGATGTCGTCAGCGAACGCTGCGGACGGCTACGTCGACGAGGTGGTGGGCGCGGAGGGCGCGGGCCCGGACCGGGCGGGCCGGGTCCGCGCCGAGGCGTTCGCAGGGGTCGCCGCTGACGGCCGCAGCCTGGACACGCTGATGCTGCTGTCGGTCATCACGACCAAGCAGGGGATCGCCGGGGGCCTGTCGACCGATGACGCGATGATGCGCGGGCTGCGTCAGGCGCTGCGGCTGTCGTCGTCGGAGGTCACGCAGGCCGGCCGGGGAGCGGTTGGCGCGAGCATGGTCGGCCAGCGCACGATCCAGGGCTACGTGAGGGTGGTCAATCCGCCAGCCTGTAGCCGCTGCATCATCCTGGCGGGCAAGGAGTACGGCTGGAACAAGGGGTTCCAGCGGCATCCCAAGTGCGACTGCGTGCACCTGCCGACGACGCTGATTGCCCGGCATCAGCGCCGCGGTTTCATCGACCCGAACGACTACTTCAACAGCCTGTCCGAGAGCGAGCAGAACCGAATCTTCGGCCTGGCGGGTGCGCATGCGATTCGCGAGGGCGCCGACATGGGCCAGGTCGTGAATGCCCGCCGCGGCATGTACACCACGACGGCCTACGGCCGCACGGTGCAGGTGACCCGCGAAGGCGTCACCAGGCGCGGTCTCTTCGGCCGGCAGGAACGCCGCCGTGCGATCGACCGCGGTCTGGTTGGGCCGAGCGGGCGCGGCTATCAGCTGCGCACACCCCGCCTCCTCCCAGAGGAAATCTTCCGGCTGGCCGACAGCCGGGATGAAGCGATCGCCATGCTGCGGCGCTTCGGCTATCTCACCTGACCTGGCGCAAGGCCCGGTCACTGATCCCGCAACGGGAGACCCATCACCATGAAGATCCGTAACCGCTGGCTGCCCGCTGCGCAGAGCACGGAGTGGTTCCAGCTCAACCGGCACGATGACCCCGAACCGGCCGAGCCTGAGCCTGCCACGGAGTCCCAGGGCGGCCCGGCGGACCCGGGGTCCGAACCGGAGCCTGAAGGCACCGGCCAGCTCGGCGACGCCGGCAAGAAAGCCCTCGACCGCATGAAGGCCGAACGCGCCGAGGCCAAGCAGCTCGCTGCCGCCGAGAAGAAGCGCGCCGACGAGCTGGCCCGAAAGGTCGCCGATTTCGAGGACCGTGACAAGTCCGAGCTGGAGAAGGTCACGTCAAAGGCGGAGCGACTCGCCGAGCAAGCGGCGAAGGCCACGAAGCGGGCTGTGCTCGCCGAGGTGAAAGCAGCTGCCTCTGAGTTCGCCGACGCCGAGGACGCTGCGGCATTCCTCGACCTGGCGAAGTACACCAGCGGCGACGGCGAGATCGACACCGAGGCAATCTCGGCCGACCTCACCGATCTGCTGGAACGCAAGCCGCACCTGCGCAGGCAGGTTTCCGAGCCAGCGAAGAAGCCCGCCCCGCGACCCGACCCGAGCCAGGGCGCGCGCCCGACTGAGCCGCCCGCCGATTTCCGCACGGCCGACCGTGCTGCCCTGGACGCCGAACTGGCGAAGGTGGCGCCCGGATTCCGGCTGCGTTCGTGATCCGTATCCGCGCCCGTCTGGGCGACGGCCGTACCTCGATCGAGGTTGACGGTCACGAGGAGCACGCCGAAGCCGGCCGGGTCTGCGCCGCGGTGTCGGCCATCACCCAAACCGCGCTGCTGGGCCTGGAGCAGGTCGCGCAGCAGCACCCGGACCTCGTGTCCGTCGAGATCACACAGGAGTAGACCATGACCGCACCGACGGCTGCCAAGCCGTGGTTCAGGCTCGACCGCCACGACGTGCGGTCGACCGTCCCGCCCGCGATCCGCGCCATGATGCAGAACGGCATCCTCGACCGGGTCTTCCAGGAAGCCCTGGTCCCGAACTTCATCTTCCCGGCAATCGCGGATGCGATGCCGTGGCAGGGCGGACTCGGCGACACCAAGACCTTCACCCGCAAGGGCCTGCTCGCCCCGGCGACCACCGCGATCACCGGCTCCGACACGTCGGCGGCCACGTACTCGATCGAGCAGTGGTCCGTGACGATGGACCAGTACGGTCAGGCCGTCGACACGAACATGCTGACCTCGGCGATGGCCCTGGCGAGCAAGTTCCTCGCCGACGTCGAGACCCTCGGCATCAACGCGGGTCAGTCCATCAACCAGATCGCCCGGAACAAGCTGTACAACGCCTACGCGGGCGGCCGGACCTGGGCGGCCTCGGCCACCACGTCGAGCGCGACCCTCCCGGTCAACAACTCAGCCGGCTTCGGCACCGTGCTGGTCAACGGCGTTCCGACCGCGGTGTCGGCGTCGAACCCGCTCAGCGTGACGGTGAACGGTGTCGGCAACACCGTGACCGGCGTCTCCGGGAACAGCCTCACCCTCGGTACGGCAATCTCGGCCACCGCAGGCTGGGCGGTCGTGGCGGCGAACGCCCCGGTGACGGTCCGGCCGACCGGCTCCACGGCCTACGACCTGGGCACCTCGAACACGGCGACGTTCGCGATGTTCCGGTCCGCGGTGACCCGCCTGCGGAAGATGAACGTTCCGACGGTGGGCGGCTATTACGTGGCGCACATCGACCCGGACACCGAGGCGCAGTTGTTCTCCGACAGCGACTTCAAGCAGGCGCTGCAGGGCCGGATCGACAGCCCCGTCTACCGGGATCTGTCGATCGGCCGGTTCGGCGGCATCGACTGGATCAGGAACATCGAGGCCCCGACCATCCTCGGCGGCTCGGCGGGCAACGTGACCGTGCACCGACCGCTCGTGCTCGGTGCGGGCGCCCTGGTGGCGGCTCCGTTCGAGGGCATGGGCAGCCTGCTCGCCGGCACCGGCGTGGAGGACGTACCCGACATCTCGATGATCGAGGCCGCTCCAGGCGTGCAGGTCGCGCGCATCGTCCGCCCTCCGCAGGACCGCCTGCAGCAGACCCTGTCTACCTCGTGGTCCTGGGTCGGCGACTACGGCGTCCCGTCGGACTCCACCACCGGTGACGCGGCCCTGTACAAGCGGGCCGTCGTGCTGGAGCACGCCTGACGAACCCCCGCCAGGGCAGGCGCGTGCTTGCCCTGGCGTCGTAAAGGAGGTTTCGCATGCGTGCTCGCGTGCTGGAGAACTTCGCGCCGTACTGGAACTACGGCGTGCACCCGCTGAAACAGGACGACGAGGTGAGTGGCGAGCTGGCCGCCTACCTGGTGTCCACGCACTCGCCCGTCGAGCCGATCGACGACGAGGCCCGCGCCCTGCGGGATGCCCCTGCCGAGGAGCCGCAGGAGCCGACCGGGCCGCCCGCAGAACTGGACATCGACGGCACCGCCGCTGACGTCCTGGCCTGGGTCGGCGAGGACCCCGAGCGGGCGTCCAAGGCGCTGGAGCAGGAGCAGGCGAAGGACAAGCCGCGTTCGACTCTGGTGAAACAGCTGGAGAAGCTCGCCGCTGCCGACGGCGAGTGAGGGGGAGGCTGCCATGGCATTGCCTCCGCTCGCCACGGCGGCCGACCTGCAAGCCGCTGGCGCCACGGGCTCGGATGCGGCGCTCGATCTGGCGCTGCGGCGGGCGTCGGCGCGGGTACGCCGCTACACCCGGCAGGACATCACGTTCGTCGAGAACGACTTGATCACCCTGCCGGGCGGGGAAAAGGTGCTTCGCCTGCCGCAGTACCCCCTCGTCGCCGACGACACTCACCCGCTCACGGTGGTCGAGATCGCGGATTTCAGCGGCATCGAGTGGAATGCGATCGAGAACCGCGACTACTCGCGGCTCGGGAACGAGTTGACCCGCGGCTATCCATGGCAGGCGCCAACCCGCCTCATGGGCTGGCCGTGGAACCGGGCGCAAGGGGTCTGGGCGCCGAAGGTCCGTATCACCTACAGCCACGGCTACAGCGAGGTGCCTGACGACATCGTTGACGTGGTCCTGGACCTGGCGACGATGAACCTGGCCAACCCCGAGAACCTGCGGCAGGTGTCGATCGATGACTATCAGCGCACGTTCGCGTCGGAGACGATCGGCAGCGCGGCCCTCACGAAGGCCCACAAGGAAGCGCTGCGGCCGTTCCGCCGACCGGCGTTCTCGGTGGTGACATCGTGAGCCTGCTGGATGCAACTCTCGCCGCTGGACGACGGGAGGCCGAGTCCCGGATGCGGGATACCGTCCGTCTCTACACCCAGGCCGCCGACGTGTTCGACCGGACGACCGGGCAGACCGTGCCGGGCGCGCAGACGACCCTGTACGAGGGCGTAGGCCGGGTGAAGCCGGTTGCTCAGGCGTCCGGTGTGGACACGGAGGCGGGCGAGCGCGAGGTGCGCCTGCTCGACTATCTGGTGTCCCTGCCCTGGTCTGTTCCGCTGCCGCCCGGTGCCCGCGTGCTGCCGGGCATGCGGATCGAGGTCACTACCTCCCAGGACTCCCGCATGGCCGGCCTCGTCCTGTGGGTGACCGGCGCCCAGTTCAGCGACCAGGCCACGGCCTGGCGGATCAACGCGGAGGACCGCTCCTGATGGACAACCGCTTCGACATGAGCGACGTGCGGGCGCTCCAGCGTCACCTGGCCCGCTCCGTTCCGCGGATACGGCGGGACGCCCGCGCGGTGGTCGCCCGGGGTGCACTGAATGTGAAACGGGACTGGTCGGCCAACGCGCGGGCGAGCAGCGGCCGGCACGCGCCCGCGTACCCGTCCAGCGTCTCCTACGACCTGCTGCCGATCGGCCCGAACGTGATCGATGCCGAGATCGGCCCGGACAAGACGCGAACGCAGGGCCCGCTGGGCAACCTGCTGGAGTACGGCAGCGTGCACAACCCGCCGCACAACGACGGCGGCCGGGCGCTCGCCGCCGAACTGCCCCGCTTCGAGGCGCAGATGGATGCTGTGGCCGCGCGCGGCCTGGCCTGGTGGTGAGTACCGTGACCACCCCCGATGTGCTGCCAGAGGTCGACGCCGTCCAGGCCGTCCTGGAGGCGGCCGGGCTCGCCGTTTACGTGGGCGGCGCCCCGACAACGGCCGGCTGGTCCCCGCCCGACAAGTACGCCGTCCTCTACCCCGACCCCGGCACGGCCGTCCGGGAGTCCCTGGCCGACGACCGTGACGGCCTGGCCGCCCTCATGCAGGTGACCTGCGTGGGCGCGACCGTCGAGCGGGCCCTGTGGGTGGCTGGCCGGGTTCGGACCGCGCTGGCGGTGCCGCTCGTCGTGGACGGGCGGGCGTGCTGGCGGCCGGAGGACCTCGGCGGGCCGCCAGTGCAGCGCGACGACGACGTCACCCCACCCGTTTGGTTCGTGCCGGTGCAATACCAGCTCCGCTCCACCCCCGCCTGAGGAGGCACCCCTTGGCAACCCTGTCCACCCAGGTCATCTCTCTGTCCGGCCTGAACCCGGCCTACGCCAACGCCACCAGCGGCGGGGACAAGTGCGAAGTAGGCGACCGAGTCTTCCTGCACGTGCAGAACGGCAGCGCCTCCAGCGTCACCGTGACACTCACGGCGACCGCGGCCGTGCGCGGCCAGGCCGTCTCCAACGTCACCGTGAGCGTCCCGGCCTCCGGTGAGCGGATGATCGGCCCGCTGAACAGCGACCTGCTGCAGAACCCGTCGGACGGCCTGTGCGCCATCGGCTACAGCGCGGCCACGACCGTGACCGTGGCCGCACTGCGTATCTGACCCCACCCACCACCGCCGAGCCCTGAGCCCCACGGCCAGGGCCTTTCTCATGCCCTGGAGGGCCCAATGGCTGACCTGATCAGCGACGGCAAGACCCGCGTGGCCTGGCTGTCGACCGTCGCGAACATCAACGCGCCGACCGTCGCCGAGCTGACCGCGGGCGCGGACTACACCAAGCGGATCACCCCCGACGGCCTGAAGCTGGACCCGAGCACGGCGGACGTCGACACGTCCTCGCTCGCCTCCACCTTCGACACCAAGACCACGGGCCGCGTGGGCTTCGACGTGGAGCTGACGTTCAAGCGCGGCGACACTGTGCAGGACGACGCTCCGTTCACCACGCTCAAGTACGGCGTGAGCGGGTTCCTGGTCGTGCGCCGCGGTATCGCCTACGCCACCGGCTGGACCACCGGTCAGAAGTGCGAGGTGTACCCGATCACCTGCGGTGAGCCGCAGAACAGCTCCCCGGCGGCGAACGAGGTCATGAAATTCGTGTCCCCGATGAAGGTCACGGACGCGCCGGCGACGTCGGCGACGGTCGCCTGATGGCGAGCATCACGGACATCCTGAAGCAGGCCAGGCCCCGGGAGCGCACCGTCATGGTGTGCATCCGGGGCGACCTGGCGGGCGAGGCCGAGCGCCTGACGGCGGAGCTGGCCCGCACGTCGGAGGACTGGGAGCCCGCCGACCTCACCGAGGAACATCCCGGCCGGGAGCTGGCGGCGCAGCTGAAGACGGTGCGGGAGCAGATCAAGGCGGCCGAGGTGCCGTTCCTGCTGCGGTACATCGGAGACCGGGCCTACTCCGATCTGCTGGCCGCGCACCCGTCGGACAAGGACACCGAGCTGTTCAACTCCGACACCTTCCCCCGAGCCCTGATCGCCGCCTCGTGCGTCGACCCGGTCATGAGCGAGGACCAGGCCGCCGACCTGTTCGAGGTCATCACGCAGGGCCAGATCAAGGCCCTCTTCGATGCCGCGTGGGACGTCCACAACTCGGCTGACGTCGTCCCTTTCTCGTTGGCCGCCTCCGCACTCCTGGCGGGCCTTGGCGGCGAGAGGTAGAGACCGCCCGGACCTGGGGCGTCCCCCGCTCCGTGTTCCTCGGCCGGGTGGTCGCCGACGGAGAGCCGCTGTGGCTTCCCGAGGACCGGGCCTGGGCGCTCGCCCTCGCCCACGTGGAGGCCGATTCCTGCCCGGAGTGCGGGCAGCCCTGGTCCGAAGCCACGGACCCCGCAAACGAGTTCGCGTTCCGGGCTGAGCTGGTGCGCTGCCACGCCTGCACGACGTCCGTCCGGACCGTGAAGGCGTACCAGGACAAGGGCGGGCAGAGCGAGGGCCTGCACGTCCACATCACCCGATGACGGCCGCACGCGGCCCTGACGCCCCAGGAGGTGGCCGGTGGCTGTCCGTACCGTGACCGTCCGGCTCCGCGCCGACGTCGCCCAGTACACCCGCAGCCTCAACCAGGCGTCCGACCGGACGTCCCGGCTCGCGGGCGCCGGTGCCCAGGTCGGGGCGGTCATGCTCACCGGCTTCGCCGTGGCCGCTGCCGCCGCCGCGAAGTTCGACAAGGCCATGTCGAACGTCAGGAGCGTTACCAACGGCACGTCGAAGGAGATGGCCGCGCTGCGGGCCGCCGCCCTGGAGGCGGGCAAGTCCACCCAGTACTCGGCGACGCAGGCCGCGGACGCCGAGGCCGAGCTGGCGCGCGCCGGCGTATCCGTCTCGGACATCACCGGCGGCGCCCTCAAGGGCTCCCTCGCCCTGGCGGCGGCCGGGCAGATGGACCTCGCCGACGCGGCCACCATCTCCGCCCAGGCCATGAACACGTTCGGGCTGAAAGGCAAGGACGTCACGCACATCGCGGACGTCCTCGCGTCCGGCGCAAACAAGTCCGCGGCCGACATGTCCGGCCTGGGGACGGCCATCAAGCAGGGCGGTCTGCTCGCCCACCAGACCGGCCTGTCCCTCGAAGACACGGTCGGCACGCTCGCCGCGTTCGCCGACCACGCCCTGGTCGGCTCCGACGCAGGCACGTCGCTGAAGGTCATGCTCCAGCGCCTGGTCCCGCAGTCCGACGAAGCCCGCCGGATGATGGACCAGCTGGGCTTCAGCGCCTACGACAGCCAGGGGCAGTTCGTCGGCCTGTCCAAGCTGGCCGGGAACCTTCAGAGCAGCTTCAAGAACCTCACCCCCGAGGCCCGCAACGCCGCCTTCGCGACCATCTTCGGATCGGACGCCGTCCGCTCGGCGACGATCCTGTACGAGCTGGGCGCCAAGGGCATCGACCGGTACGTCAGCAGCGTCAACGACTCTGGCGCGGCGGCGCGCACGGCCGCCCTCATGACCGACAACCTCCAGGGCGACCTGGAGCGGCTGCGCGGCGCCCTGGAGACCGCACTCATCGAGGGCGGATCCTCGGCCAACGGCGCGCTGCGGCAGATGGTCCAGTGGATCACCCGGCTGGTCGACGCCTACAACAGCCTGCCGTCGGGACTCCAGCACACGGTCACCCTGCTGACCGGCATCGGCGGTGCTGCCGGCATCGCCGCCGCGGGTGTGCTTCTGCTGCTGCCCCGGATCGCCGCGACCCGCACGGCGCTCGCATCCATGGGCGTCACCGCCGCCCGCACACGGGCCGCGATGCTCGGGCTGGGGCGCATGACGAACGTGGTGCTGGGGCTGGCGGCAGTCGGCTACGCGGTCAGTAGCGTCGCGGACAAGTTCGCCGAGACGCCGCCGAGCGTGTCCAAGCTGAAAGCGTCCATGGTCGACTTCGCCCAGCAGGGCAAGGTCACCGGCGAGGCGGCGGACAAGTTCGGCAGGGACTTGGACGGCGTGGGCGATGCCGCGGCCCGTATCGCCCACCCGTCCGTACTCAAGCGCACGAAGGATTTCTTCAGCACGTTCGACCCGTTCAGCAACACCGACCTGGACCGGGCCCGCGACAAGATCGACTCCATCGATAAGAGTCTGACGGACCTGGTCCAGTCGGGGCACGCAGACGTCGCTGCGAAGAACTTCAAGGCATACGCCGCAGCGGCGGAGAAAAGCGGTACCAGCACGGAGAAGTTCCGGTCCCTGCTGCCCGGTTACTCCGATGCGCTGCTCACGGCGGCCACGGACGGGAAGCTGGCCAAGGACAGCCAGGCCGCTCTCGGCGACGAAGCACTGACGACGGCCGACGCCCTCACGGAACAGAAGACCGCGGCCGAGGCACTGTCGGATGCACTGGACTCGCTCAACGGCAAGGCCATCTCGGCGGCGGAGAAGGAGATCTCGTTCCGGAACTCCATCGCTGATCTCACCGCGGCGGTGAAGGAGAACGGGACCAGCCTGGACGTCACCTCGGACAAGGGCCGGAAGGTGAAGTCCGCGTTCCTGGACGCGGCCCAGGCAGCGATGGCGCACGCCACCGCGGTCGCCGACCAGACCAACAGCCAGGCGAAGGGCCAGGCCGTGCTGGAGAGGGACATCAGCCTGCTCCGGCAGCAGATGAAGGCGGCCGACTTCTCCAAGGACGCCATCAACAAGCTGACGGCCGCCTACCTCCAGCTGCCTGCCTCGAAGACTACGGACGTCAGGGCGGACACCAAGGGCGCCCTCGCTGACCTGGAAGCGGTCAAGCAGAAGGTCGCCTCCACCAAGGGCAAGTCCATCACGGTCAACGCCCTGACCAAGTCGGCCGAGGACGCGCTGAAGTCCCTCGGCTTCAAGGTCACCCACATGAAGAACGGGAAGGTGTCCGTCACCATCCCGACCGGGCCGCCCAAGAACGCGATCTCGTCCATCCAGTCCGCGATCAACAACATGTCGGGGCGGAGCATCGGTATCGGCGTCTACACGACCGAGTACTACAAGAAGGTCCAGTCGGGCGGCGGATCCGGCCCGCAGGTCCCCGGGATGCCGGGGAGCGCGCGGGGTGGTCTCGTTCCCCGCTACACGACCGGCGGTGGTGTGCAGGCCGGTCCGAACGGGCTCATCCACGGCCCTGGAACGGGACGGTCCGACAGCATCCTGGCCTTTTTCGCCAGCGGTGCCGTGGGCCGGATCGCCAACACGGAGTTCGTCGTCAACGCGGCCAGCACCAAGCGGTACCTGCCGCTGCTGATGGCGATCAACCAGAACCGCATCCCCGGGT
This sequence comes from Streptomyces sp. NPDC056161, assembly GCF_042268025.1. Taxonomy (NCBI): domain Bacteria; kingdom Bacillati; phylum Actinomycetota; class Actinomycetes; order Kitasatosporales; family Streptomycetaceae; genus Streptomyces; species Streptomyces sp. NPDC056161. The sequence continues at coordinate 13,784 of NZ_JBHJUV010000054.1, read as the reverse complement.
TCGCCGCCGGCGGCCTCGCGTCGGGTGGTATCCCCGGCTTCACCTACACGCCCTCCGGGCAGCCGGTGCTGGGCGGTCCGTCGGACGCCAAGCAGCGCTACGACCAGGAGGTCGAGGACCTCAAGAACGCCTGGAACGATCTCAACACGGCCCTGGCGAACCAGAAGAAGGCCGTCAACGACCTGAAGGCGGCGGAGAACAACCTGTCGAAGGTCCGGCGCGGCCACCACACCGCGGCGCAGCTGCGGGCCGCTCAGGAGAAGGTCGACGACGCGAGGGCGGCGAAGAAGAAGGCGGACACCACGGTCCGGACTGCCCGGAACAAGGTCAACGCCGCCGACAGGGAACTGGGGCTGAAGAACGGTGCGAAGGCGCCCACGTCGTTCAACCTCAGGGCATACGAGACCCAGCTGAACGAGTCCGTAGCCGCGACCGAGAAGTGGCGCAAGAACCTGACGAAGATCGGGCAGCGCGGCGGCAAGGAACTGCAGGCCATGCTGGCGGGCATGGGCGAGGACGGGTACGACCTCGTCAACGCCCTTGCGGGTGCCTCGGACAAGCAGTTCAAGTCCATCGTGGCCAAGCTCCAGAAGACGGGCGAGCTGGCCAAAGCGACGCTCGCGGACTTCACGAAGCAGCTGAGCGGCTCGACGAAGGAGTCCCAGCAGTTCGCCGCGGACTTGCAGAAGCTGGCCGCGCAGGGCTTCGGCGACCTCGCCCAGGCGCTGGCCGCCCAGGGCGACGCGTCCGCGATGACGCTGGCCCACGAGGCGGCCGGGAACAGCAAGTCGGCAAAGACGGCGAACGACCAGGTGAAGAAGGCGCAGTCGACGCTGACCGGCGAGGACCTCGCGAACAGCCTGGTCCTGCTGTCCACGCTGCGCGGCGGACCCGGCCGCGGGTTCGCCGACCTCATCGCCGCGGGCCTGGACGTGGCCACCATCCGCGCCCTGGTCCCGAAGATGACGGCGCAGATCAAAGCGCTCCCGCCCGTGAACCGGGACGAGTTCGCCAAGGAGTGGGTACAGCAGGGCGGGAAGGCCATGGCCGCCGGCGGCATCCTCACGGGCCCGGCGGTCGTCCTGGGCGGAGAGGCCGGGGTCCCGGAGTCCTGGATCCCGCTGAACAACTCCGCCCGCTCCCGGGCTCTGCTGGCGCAGTCCGCCACTGTCATGGGCTACCGGCTGGTGTCCGCGCGCCAGTACGGCAGCCCTGCCTCGGTGGCGTCCCTCGCCCGCGAGGTGACCCGGCAGGTCACCGTCAATCTGTATGGCGCCAAGCAGTCGGCCGCCGAGCAGGCGGCCGACATCGCCCGGCACCTCGCCTTCGTGGGCTGAAACAGAGAGGGGGAAGGGAATGCCCTACACGCCGGGTCCCGTCCTGGACGGGCTCCAGGCCACCCTGGGCGGCGTCGCCCTGGGGGCCGTCGACACTGCCGGGGTTGCCTGGTACCTCCAGAGTCTGGAGGGCTGGGACTCCCCGGATGTCCGCTCCGAGTGGACCGAACGGGAGGGTGACCACGGGGCATGGGCGTCCCCCGTCTACCTCGGCGCCCGGCCGATTACCCTGGGCGGCACGATCGTCGCGCCCTCCAGGGCCCTGCTGGAGCAGGCGATGGAGCAGGTGCGGGTGGCGGCCGGGCTGGCGGACACCGTGCTCACGGTGTGGGAGACCGTGCCGAAGCAGGCCACCGTCCGCCGCAGCGGCAAGCCGCTCATGCAGTACCTCACCGACACCACGGCCACGTTCTCGGTGATGGTGACGGCTGCCGATCCGCGCCGGTACGCGACCGCCGTGCAGTCGCTGGCCACCGGTCTGCCGGCCGTCACCGGCGGTCTGACTCTGCCCGCTGCCACGCCGTGGCTGCTGTCCGCGAGCGTGACCGACGGGCAGGTCCAGGCCGTCAACCAGGGCGACTTCGAGACCCGGCCGGTCCTTACAGTCACCGGGCCCGTGACCGCCCCACAGATCCAGGCGCAGATGCCGGACGGCAGCCTGCGCACCATGTCCTACGCGCAGGACCTCACGGACGGTGACGTCCTGGTCATCGACACCGACGCGCACGCGGTCACCCTCAACGGCAACGTCAGCCGCCGCAGGTTCCTGACGGTGCCGTCCGGCTGGCCCGTCATCCCGGCCGGCTCCGCGACCAGCTTCCTGTTCCGCTCCAGCGCCTACAGCCCGACCGCAACGCTGACCGCCACCTGGCGGTCGGCCTGGCAGTAAAAAAAAGGGGGGAGCACGCGCTATGGCGGACGCTCTGCCGAAATGGATCGACGGTCTCAGCTACACCGGGCTGAGCCTGCGCCGCGGTGACATCCTCACGGGCATGCACGACGGCACCGCCCTCGGGGTGCGGGCCGGTGTCCGGCCCGGGGGCGGCGGGCTGAGCGTGACCCTGTCCGGGAGCACCATCACCGTCACGGCCGGCGTGGCGATGGTGCAGTACCAGTCCGGGCAGGGCGTCTACCGGGCATGCTTGGCCTCGTCGACGAACGCGACGCTGACGGCCGCGCACGCCACCTTGTCCCGGATCGACCTGGTCTACCTGCGGGTGTGGGACAACGCGGTGGACGGCTCCGGCCTGAACCAGGCAGACGCCGTCTACCTGACCGGCACCCCCGCATCGTCGCCCGTCGCGCCGGCCCCGGGCGGAACGCAGATCTACATCCCGCTCGCCACGATCACCGTGCCCCCGGCGGGCGGCGGCTCGCCCACGGTCTCCACCGCGGTCACACCGTTCACGGTCGCCCCGGGCGGCATCCTGCCGTCCCCCACCGCGCCGGCCGCCCCGCACACCGGGCAGGCGTACTACGCGAGCGGGAACCTGATGCTGTTCAACGGCAGCAGCTGGGACACCTACCTCAAGGTGCCCGGAGCGTGGACGGCCTGGACACCTGCCTGGTCCACGTCCACCGGACTGCACCTGCCGTCGTTCGGGAACGCGGCGATCGACTGCCGGTACTCGAAACTCGGCCGGACCGTCCTGTACTACATGCACATCGTGTTCGGTACGACGACGAACTTCGGCAGCGGCGCGACCGCGGCCGACAACTGGACGCTCTCCATTCCGGTCCCCGCGGCAACCTCCGGGATCTCCATCGGCACCGCGAGCATCGAGCCGGGGCACAGCACCCGCGCATCGACCGCCATGGCCCAGGTCAACACGGACCTCACCACCACCAGCATCTACATGACCTCCCCCCGCGTGGACGGCACCACGGCCACCGGCGTCATCGACAGCGTCTCGCCCTTCACCTGGGGATCCGGGATGCGGCTCGAAGTGTCCGGCCAGTACGAGGCCGCATCGTGACCCCCGGCCCGTACACGCTCGCCTGGTACGGGTGCGACCTGCGCACCGGCGGCATCGTCGAGGACCTGCCCGCGCTCAGACCGGCCGGCGCCCTGTCCCGGAAGCTGGGCGTGTCCACCACCCTCCAGCTCGAACTGGCCCTCAGCGGCGCCCCGGACGAGTGGGAGTCGGCCACAGCACCCGGGCGGTCCCTGCTGGTCGCGGTCGACACGGCCACCGACACCCCCATCTGGGCCGGTGCGGTCCTGGCACGCGACGGCGGCAGCGCGGACACGGTGCAGCTCGGCGCGGCCACCCTGGAGGCGTATCTGGACGCCCGCTACCCGGGCACCCAGACCCTGCTCGGTACCGACCAGGCCACGGTCATCGCCGCGCTCGCCGCTCCGGCACTGACCGGGGGGCCGCCCATCGTCATCGACGCCGTGGCGACCGGTACCACGATGGACTACCTGGTCAGCGACGGCGACGACAAGACGGTCCTGTCCTGCCTGACCGAGGTCATGAACCTCGAAGGCGGCCCCGAGTGGACGATCGAGGTGGCCTGGAACGCCGGACACAACGGGTTCCAGTTCCCGCTCAGGGTGCGCAAACAGATCGGTACCCAGGCGCCATCGCCTGAGGCCGTCTTCGACTTCCCCGGCTGTGTTGCCGAGTACGTGCTGAGTGAGTCCTACGAAGCCGGGAAGGGCGCTACCCGGGTTATCGCCCGCGGCGAGGGAGAGGGCGAGTCCCGGCTGTCGTCCCCGCTGCAAGAGGCCACCGCCCTGACCTCCAACGGCTGGCCCGTCTGGGAGTACCGCTACACCCCCTCCACGGGGATCACTGACCCCAATCAGCTGACCGCTCACGCCTCGGGATCCCTCGCTCTGATGGCCCAGGGCGCCCAGGTGTGGACCATGCAGGCCACCGCCTCCCGGGCGCCGCGCGTGGGCGCCGACTGGAACCTGGGCGACACCGTCCGCCTCGCCATCGAGCACTCCCGCCGGCACCCGGCCGGAGCGGACACCGTCGCCCGCTGCTGGTCGTGGGAACTGGAGCCGGCCGCAGACCAAGTCCGCCCGATTCTCGTCGAGGAGGGCTGATGCCCCGCCAGCTCGACCAGCTGCCCGCCGACACCACCACACTGGCCCGCAGGATCCGGGACCTGGAACGGCAGGTGACGGAACTGCGGGCCTCCCGCCGCGCCGGCCACACCGCCGTCTCCGAAGGCGCCGTGACGGTCTACCGGCCAGGCAGCGGCATACCGGCTGCGCTGATGTCCCCGGACCTCGGCGACGGGAACGCCGGCTTCCAGACGAACGCCGACGACGGCACCTATGCCCGCCTGGAATCCGGTGAGATGACCTTCGGCGCCCGCGAGGTCAGCCAGTTCCTGCCCACCGGCATCCGGGCACGCGCCGTGGGCGGAACCCTGGACATCCAGTCCGGCATGATCTCCGGCGGTGCCCAGGCGCACATCCTCATGGTCTCCGGAGACAGCCCCCTCGCCCCCGGCAACGGCGCCCCCATGATCAGCCTGATGTGGGACGGCTCCGGCCAGAACGACATGATCGTGGACGTCTCCGGACTCCTGCTGCCCCGCAACATGGTCTGGGGCTCCGTCACCATCACCCCCTCCGCGGCGAACATCCCCACCTCGGTGACCGTGTCCGGACTCACCGTCCGCGGCGCCACCTTCACCGCCCAGGTCACCCCCGCGGCCAACACCCCCGGCACCCAGGTCACCGGAGTCGGCGCGACCAACGTCACGTCCTCCGGCCTGACCGTATGGCTCACCCGGACCAACCTCACCGCGACCACCGTCTACTGGGAGATCAAGGGCCAATGAGCAACGACGCCACCGACGACACCAGCCCGACCGATGTGGTGTTCGAGCCGGCCACCTGGTACGCGGTCACCGCCCGCGACAACACCCCGGCATGCCACAACTTCAACCGCACCTTCGACGTGAACCCCTTCTACTCCAACGACGGGAACTTCGTCCTCGTCCAGTGCGGCATATGCAGCCAGCCCATGGAGATCCTCACCGCAACCCGCCTGGATCCCCAGCCTGAAATGACCTGACCACCCCCACCACCGTCCGCCCCGCGCCACCCGGCCGGGGCCTTTCTGTCTGGAGGCCGCATGGCCACACCGATGTCCGCCGCCCAGTTCGCCGCGGCGCTGCGCGCCGAGGGCGTCACCGTCGTCGAGGTCGGCGACTGGGAGCACCACAACCGCAACGCCAAGGGCCCCTGGGGCCCGGTGAACGGCGTGATGATCCACCACACCGTCACCAAGGGCACCGACGCCACGGTGAAGATCTGTCGCGACGGCCACTCCGAGCTGCCCGGCCCGCTCTGCCACGGCGTCATCGCGAAGGACGGCCGCGTGCACCTCGTCGGCTACGGCCGCGCCAACCACGCGGGCCTGGGCGACGGCGACGTGCTCCAGGCCGTCATCGCCGAACGGCCCCTGCCGCCCGACAACCAGGCCAACACCGACGGCAACCCGCACTTCTACGGTTTCGAGTGCGAGAACCTCGGCGACGGCAAGGACCCGTGGCCCGCCGCCCAGCTGACGGCGATCGAGAGGGTGTCGGCCGCGATCTGCCGCCACCACGGGTGGAGCGAGCGCAGCGTGATCGGCCACCTGGAATGGCAGCCCGGCAAGGTCGACCCCCGCGGCTTCACCATGGCCTCGATGCGCGCCCGGATCGACAAGCGCCTCGGTGTCACGCCAGAGCCGAGCAATCCGCCGAAGCCCGCCCCGAAGCCGGTCGTCGACCTGTCCCGGCTGGTTGCCGCGGCCCGCACCGACCCGCGCGCCGCCCAGGGTCACCAGACCTACGCGGCTGGCGTCCGCCTCGTGGAGGCCGCGCTCCGCGCCGAGGGCCTGCTGGCCGCGCAGTACGCGAGCGATGGCAGCTTCGGCAGCACCACCGTGACCGCCTACGCCGCGTGGCAGCGGCGCCTCGGCTATTCCGGCTCGGCAGCGGACGGTGTCCCCGGCCGCACCAGCCTCTCGAAGCTGGGCGCTCGCCACGGCTTCACCATCACCAACTGACCCGCAAGGAGTCGACCATGAAGTTCCTCACCGACCTCGCCGAGCGCACGATCTCCACCTACCTGGAGGCGTTCCTCGGCCTGCTCCTGGCATCCAGCGTCGTCGACCTGTCCACGGCCAAGGCCGCCGCGGTCGCCGCGATACCGGCCGGCCTCGCCGTCATCAAGGGCGCCCTGTCCGGGGTCCTCGGCAAGCCTGCGACCGCGGCGGCCCTGCCGTCGAAGCCCAGCGTCTGAGCTGAAGCCCAGCACCATCCGATCGGAGCACCACCGTGGCCGATGAGCCGACTCTCGGCGAGGTCGTGAGGCGATTCGAGGACCGGCTCACCGACGTCCGCGACGACATCAAGCAGCTCGGCGAACGCATCGACACCAAGGTCAGCCAGGAGGTGTACGACCTGCGACACGAAGCGCTCGCGTCCCGGGTCGTGGCCTTGGAGACGCTACGGGAGAAGGACGCCGAGAAACTGGTTGCGACTCGGCGCTGGCTGATCGGTGCGGTCATCGTGCCGCTCGTCGGGATCCTGCTGCCCGTCATCATCCTGCTGACGCAAGGGGCGGGGGCGGGATGACACGGTCACAACTCCGCGCGGAGGAACGACGCTGGCGCCGCGGCGACTTCCTCACGGTCGCGGTCGCCATCCTCCTCGGCACCGTTCTGGCGTGGATCGTGCTCAGCATGCAGGGCCTCCGCCACGACCTGCGGACCGCGAACAGCGCGCGCGACGCGCTCGCCCAGCAAGTCGAGCGCCTCGGCGGCACACCGGTCGCCGGGCCGGCGGGCAGTCGCGGGCAGCCGGGGGAGTCGGTCGTGGGCCCGTCCGGAGCGCCGGGCGTCGAGGGCCCGCGGGGCGAGCCGGGGCCGACCGGATCACCCGGACCTTCGGGTTCGCCGGGCAAGGACGGTAGCGACGGCAAGGCCGGGGCGAGCGCCACGGGCCAGCCGGGCGCACCAGGCGCCACCGGCGCGGCGGGCCCAGCCGGACCCGCAGGATCCCAGGGCCAGCCCGGACCGGCCGGACCTCAGGGAGAGAAGGGCGACAAGGGAGACCCCGGGCCCGCCTGCCCGGCCGGCTACAGCCTTCAGCCCCCGGCCAGCGACCCGGACGCGCTGGTCTGCCGCCGGGACGCCCCGCAGCCGTCCAAGAAGAAGGGCGACGGCCTGCTGTCGCTGGGCCTCGATCCCACCCGCCGCCAGTATCCGTAGGAGACCGCATGCCCGAACCGCCCGCCCCGCTCCCGCTGCGCCGCGACACCAGCGCCGCGGACGTCGGCTCGCTGGTCCGCCTCGGCTGGACGGACCCGCCGCCCATACCGACGCCCGCAATCCAGCCGTTCCAGGAGCCGGTGTACGACCCGCCGCTCCCGCCGCTCGACGACGAACCCGCGTGACAGACGCCCCCGCTGCTGCCCCTCCCTGGGGCGGTGGCGGGGGCGTCTGTATGTCTAAGGGCTACGACTCCCCTGATTCGCCATCGAGCGCCCTCTCGCGCCGCCGCCGGTTCACGTACCGGTGCAGGTCGCTCACGATGACATCGGTCAGCGAACGCCCCTCCTCATTTGCCTCCGCCATGGCTGCAGCCCACAGCTCGTCAGGTACACGGATGTTCCGCAGCTTCGTCTGTCCTGTCGCTGGCCTGGCCATCTCCCCCCCTTGGGTGTGTAGGTACAGAAACTAGCATTCATCTGCCATGACCGCTTGACAAGGGTCTCGCGTGGATGCATTCTGTAGGTACAGAAACAACTGGCAAGCAGGGGAGATCGCCTTGAAGGTCATCGCTGGCATCGACTGGACCCTCGTCGTCAACTTCGACAACGACGGCACGCTGTGGGGCGTTGACAGCGTCGAGAACGCGGACGACATGATCGACCGGGAACGGGCCAACGGTCTGACGATCCATGAGTGGTTCGTCGCCGACCGCGCGGGCCTACCCATCCGCATCGTGCGGATCGCCGACCCCGAGTTCCTCGACACGATCTGCGTCTTCCCCGCCGAGTGCCCCTACTGCGGGGAGCCCGTCACCACTCTGAAGTGGACTCCCGACGAGCACCACGCGAAGTGCCCGCGCCACGACCCGCACTTCTGAGATGGCCCGCATGACGATGCCCCGGCTGAAGGAAGCAGCCGGGGCATCGCCCTGTCAGGGTACGCGTCCACTGGTCCCCCAACGCGCGGCTCGCGGCGTCCAGTTGAACCGAAGGACTCTCGATAACATGCCATATCGCGGGCATTATTTGGGCAGATTGTCCGACTCTCGCTCGGCCGCTTTCATGAGTAGTCGGATCTGCTCGCGCGTCCATCCGGTGATGCGAGCGACCTCCGCCTGGTCGCCGCGCTTGGGGTCCTGGCGCATGGCGGCAACGGCTTCGGCGCGCAGGTCTGTCCGGGCCGCGTCGAGCGCCGCCTCGGCCTCCCTGTAGCGCTGGGCTGCGAGTTCAAGTTTCGCGGTGTCCATGCGACACATCATGCCATCGGCTTGGCCAAGTCGCTAGGCCGAACCGCTTGACAATGCCAACACACTAGGCCAAACTTAGAGGCATAGGGGAGCGGCAGGGAGACGGAAATGACCAAGGGCCAGCAGTTCGCGAAGACCATGCGGAGCAACCTCGGCATCGGCGCCCGTACTCGGCGCTTCCGCAAGGGCGTTGACCTCCACGCCGAGATCCTCGACTGCATCCGCAACGCCACCTACTACCCCGGCTACTACACCGGGGAGCGCGCAGAACTCTTCCAGGCCGCATTCGGAGCCCAGGTCTCGTACACCAAGCACATCGCCGGATACCGTGCAGACGCCGCCGTGATCGCCCACATCAACGCCCTGTCGCCGTGGCAGTTCTGCACCCTGATCGGCGAGATGGTCGACGCCGGAATCAGCAACGTCGGCGACGGTGAGCGCTTCTTCGCCCAGCTCCGCACCGAGCTGTACGCCCAGGCCGCCTGATCACAGAAGTGAGTCCCAAGAGTGCGATGCCCCGGCTGAAGGAAGCAGTCGGGGCGCCACCTCGGTTACCCAATACAAGGAGGAAGCTGTGACCGCACTGCACTCAACCGTCAGCTGCACCGACGACCTTCGCGCCGCCGCCGAGCGGCTGCGCGACCTCGGCGACAAGGAGATCGCCCGCTCGGACGACCCGCTGACCGTGTTCCGCAACCTGTATGCCACTCTCGCCGCGCTCCGTGACGCCTGGCCCGCCCTCAGTGAGGCGGCCGGGTTCGAGGACTTCTTCAGTCAGGAAGACATCACATTCACCGACGACATCAAGCGCGGACTCCACCTCGCCGCCGACGGCTTGTGGTCCGCGCAGGACGCGATCTGACAGGCGGAACTGATGGCCGACCTCATCCCGCGCCAGCCGGACGCCACCCCAGCCGCCTACGACGCTGCGACGCTCGCCGTCCTCCACGCCATGGAAGAGGCAGCCGAGAAGCACCTCGACGCCATCCGCCCCCACAACACCAAACGGGGCTACGCCAACGACTGGGCGCTCTGGGAAGAGTTCCACGACTGGCTCGCCGAACGCACCGGGCACCGGCTCCCGTTGACCGCCGTCACCAAAGGCACCCTCGTCGGATTTGTCGTCTGGCTCGACACCATCAAGCTCGCCGCGCCCAACAGCATCGACAGGCGGATCACCGGCGTCACCGTCACCGCGAGGAACGAGCACAGCGTTGAAGTCCCCAAGGCGGCCACCGTCGCCGCCCGGCAGGCCCTCAAGCCGCTGAAGAACGACCCCGAGCGCGTGGCGCGCGGCCGTGGGAAGGCAGCCGCCGTCACCCCCGAACAGCTACGGCAGATGAACGCCGCCGTCGCCGACGGACTCACCGGACTCCGCGATCGCGCGCTCTGGCTCGTGGCCTTCGCCATCGCCGGACGCTCTGCCGAAGTCGCCGCGCTCCGGGCCGAAGCGATCGTCCACGTCAGCCAAGGTCTCGAAGTCCACGTCCCCGCCGTCAAGGGACGCCCGCCCCGCGACGTCGTCGTCCACTACGGCACGAACCCCGACACCTGCCCCGTCCGCGCATGGCTCACCTGGAGCACCACCGCAAGCATCACCAGCGGCCCCGCCTTCCTGCCCATCGACGTCTGGGGCCACCTCGGCGACCGCCCGCTTTCCCCGGAAGCTGTCCGGGAGATCATTGCCCGCAACGCCGAACGTGCCGGGCTCTCCGTCCGGCTGACCGGGCACAGCATGCGCGCCGGATTCATCACCACGTCGCGCCGCGCAGGGAAGCGCGAGGAGAAGATCCGCGAACAGTCCGGGCACGCTGAGAACAGCCCAGCCTTCTGGGGGTACATCCGCGAAGCCGACAAGTGGACCGACGCCGCATCCGAGGACATCGGCCTCTGAGCACACCAACGCCCCCGCAGCCGTTGTCTGGCTGCGGGGGCGCTGCGCTGTCTGGGGTTCATCCCCAGCCGGCGTCGCCGTATCCCCAGGTCGTGTCGTCGCTCATCGCCCCTCCTCGTATTGGTGCGGCCTGCCGAGGGGTTCCCCACGCCCCTGAGGGGCGCTGCGAACGAGGCAGGCCGCCCGCATACGGTACGCGGAAGGAGCCCGTCCCGTCAGCCCTCGTGCCACACTGACCGCAGCCCGCCAGGCTCCCCCGTCTTGGCGGGCTGGCTCCGTCCTGAGGGACCTACTTCTCCAGCAGCCCCAGCTTCGTGTCCGGTCGGCAGAACTCGCAGGGCGCCGCGCCCACGAACTCCTCGGTGAGTGCCAGCCGCGCTTGCTGGGCGTCTATCTCGCTGGTCTGGCCGTGCACCATGGTGCAGTCCCATGTGTGGATGAGCGGGGGCTCTGGGTGCGACGGGTGGATCTTGGATTGCAGCCGGTACGTGCCCGGCCGCGCGGTGGGCTGCCGTGGCGGGTCGGGCTGCCGCTTTCGTTGCGCAGGCGCAGGCGCAGGCTCGGCCGCGGTGAGGGCGCGGCGTACTACGTCTCGCTGAAGGCGCAGGTAGATGCCGACGGTCTCGTTGTCGGCCAGCTGCTGTTCGAGGTGCGCCAGGATCGCGCGGAGACGCGGAGGATCAGGCGGCAACTCGGGCATGAGTTCGATTCTAGAGCGATGTCTGCCACCATGGGCACGTGACCATTCCTGAGCGCTACCGCCTCACCCTCACCGTCGCCGGCCGACCGGTGCAGCACGGCTGGTGGGCGAGCGAGGCAGTCGCGCGCGGCAAGTTCGCGAGCTGGGTCGGCGAGTGGGGCAGGCCCGGGGCACGGATCACCCTCACTGACGAGGTCACCGGCGAGACGTTGACGACCTGGCCGAACGCCGAGTGATCTCTGCCATCCTGGCCGCATGGCCCACCGCCCGTACCCGAACGTCAACCGCGCCCTGCGGCAGCTGGCCCGCAGCTCTCGCCCGCGGCGTCGACTGCCAGCCGCCCGCCTGCCACAGCGCCCGTACCCCGTGGACGAGTACCGGCTGACGACGCGACCCGGCATTGTCGGTGGCGGCTCGTAGGCTGGTCGCCCCGCCCGGCGTGATGCACCGGGCGGGGCGCCGCCGCGTCAGCCCTCCGGGTGCCGGACGGCCTTCTTCAGCACCTCTTCGACCTCCAGCCGCGACCGCCCGGCCTGCTCGGCGAACGCCAGCATGCCCTCGTGTACGGCGGCGGCCTGCTCGACGGTGAGGCTCCCGGCTTGGATCGCAGCCCAAGCCTCGCGCTCGGCGGCCAGCAGGGTGTCGGGGAGGTCTATGTCGCTCACGGACCGGATCCTAAGCCGCAGCCGGAATCTCCCCGCGCACAGCCTCCACCCACTCATCCCGCAGCTGCTGATAGCGGTCCCGGGTCGGCCCCCACAGCCAGCCGCCCGTCTCCTGCATCAGGGCGCGGATCTCCGCCTGCACGACCACGGCGGGCCGCGCTGGGATCGCGGGCGGGGGAGCGGGGGACATGCCGCTGATCGTATCGGCGGGGTCTGACAGCAGGCTACGAATGCGGCTCGACGAAGCTGCCGAGCCCGACTTCCGTGCGCACCCAGCCCTCCGCCTTGAGATGAGCGAGCACCTTCTGTGCAGTGCTCGCAGCGACCTCGAACTCGGTGGAGATCTCGACAACGCTCGGCACGCGAGACCCGGCCGGATACGTCCCGTCCTCGATGCGGCCCTGGATGACGGCCACGATCTGCCGCCAGATCGGCCGAGTCCGATCAAGATCAACGCTCACACAGTTGACCGTAGGTATCTGCGGTGTACCGCGCGACCGCAGTAAGGTGCGGTAGACCGCAGTAGACCTGCGGCAGCAAAGACCCCCGCGACCGCGGACACGGCCCGGGGGCATGGCCGACGAGCGGAGCGTCGACGATGACTCAGCCTACGGACCGACCGGTCACGCGACAGCCCCTCGACGACCTCATCGCCGAGGCCGCCGCCGCAACCGGCATCCTCCCCACCATCGATCGCTGCCACCAGCTCAACCGGGAGCTGCGTGCCGCCCTGGCCGACCTCGCCAGCCAGGCCCGCACGCGACAGGCTGCCGCCGGGGATCGGTCCCGGGACTGGTACCGATACGACCGGCTCCTCACCGACACTGCTGGCGTCCTCGGCCAGGGCCTGGGGTACGGCCTGCTGTCAGCAGCCCTGCACGTGTCCGCACTTGGCCGGCAAGCCCAAGCCCTCGCCGACGGGCTCACCGAGCAGCAGACCTGAGCCTTGGCCAGGGTGGGCGCGGATGGTGACGGTTTCACACCCCGTGTAAAGAGACCACACGCGAACGCTCGTGACACGGCTTCCCCCTTTGCCTGACGCGATGTTGACTCACAGTCAGGCCGGTAACGCTCTGGCATATGCCGCACGACTCGCTGTAATCTGCATGTGGAGAATCGAACGCACGTTCGTGAACTCCATGGGCAATACCAAGACGGGAGACCTAGATGGACCGCCAGCAGATCCTCGACCTGTATCCCTGGGGCGACGGGATCTGCTTCCGGCATCCAGGGAGAGGTGAAGTGCTAACCGCCCACGTGAAGACGGTCCGACCTGCTGCCGGTGGCATCAACGACATCCGCGCCTGCGAGGAGTGCGTCCTGGAGATGGAGGCCGTGCGGGCGGAGGCGGCCCGGCGGCGGGGTGGCGGCTACGTTCCAGGCTGCCTTGAGGGCGGGGGATAGATGCTGGTGAGCGCGTGTAGCAAGGTAAGTCTGTGGGGAGTCGCTGGGGAGAATCTGATGACTGGGGGGTCGCTGGGGAGATCCACGATGAACGCTTGTGCTATTTCATGCTCCCCTATGTCGTGCTGTGCTTGACTAAGTTATGCAGGTCAGACGGCATTTGGGCGCTCGCGGACACATCGCCGCAGAAACCGGCGCCATGCGCAGTCATACGGAGAACATCTGGCTCAGGACCAAGCGGTACAACGCCAGTGGAACGGTGGCCTCGGGCACCGGCGGGGTCTGCTACCTCTACTTCCCGGCGCAGC
>NZ_JBHJUV010000053.1:0-63795 GCF_042268025.1 Streptomyces sp. NPDC056161 | reverse complement strand
GGGCGTGACCCGTGCGGTCACGCCCCCGTCCCGAGGTATCCGGTCCCGGCCGGTCACGTCCCGGCCGAACCAGTCGTACTAACCGAACTGCTGCTCCAGGTCCTTGAGCTTGCGCTCCAGGGAGTCGAGTCGCGGCAGGGCCATGGTGTCGTCCTCCGCGGTCAGGTCGACGGTGATCGGCTCAGCTCCTTTGCGGACCGGCTGGAGGGAGGGCCGAGAGGGTACGGGCAGCGGTTCCGGCGCCGCTATGGCAGGCTCCGAGGAGACCTGCGCGGACCCGCGCTCCATCGCCTGCACCTCGACCTGGTGGCCGGCGCCGCGACCGATGAAGCCGCGGGTGCCGCGGCTGATGGCCTTGAGCTGGGCCCGCTCGATGCGCTGCTGATCGCGCCTGCGCAGGCGGGCCTCTTCCTTCTGCCGCTTGTCGTCGCGGACCTCGTCGACCGCCTCGTCCAGGCTGCGCACGTTCTCCAGCAGCATCAGCGACCACGCCTTGTAGGTCTCGCGGGGAGCGCGCAGCCAGCGGACGATGCGGATCTGCGGCAGCGGGCGCGGCACCAGGCCCTGCTCGCGCAGGGCGGCCCGGCGGGTCTGCTTCAGGGCGCGGTCGAACAGCACCGCGGCGGAGAGGGACATGCCGGCGAAGAAGTGCGGGGCGCCCGCGTGACCCAGCCCCCTGGGCGCGTGCACCCAGTTGAACCAGGCAGCGGCGAACGAGAACGTCCACACGAGTATCCGGGAGCCGAGGGCCGCGTCGCCGTGGCTGGCCTCGCGCACCGCGAGGACGGAGCAGAACATGGCCGCGCCGTCCAGCCCGAACGGCACCAGGTACTGCCAGCCGTCGGTCAGGCCGAGGTTCTGCTCACCGAAGCCGACGAGGCCCTTGAAGGAGAGCGCGGCCGCGACCGCCGCGCAGCAGAAAAGGAGTACGTAGGAAGCCGAGGCGTACAGGGCCTCCTTGCGCCTGCGGCGCTCCTCGCTCCGTTCCCACGAGTCCTCGGTCTTCGTTTGCTCCCCGGACCGCTTGTTGCGCGCGAGCACCGCCACCGCCGCCAGCACGCCCAGGAGCAGTACGGCGCCCGGAAGCAACCAGTTCAGCGATATGTCGGTCAGTCTCATCTGGGGTCCCTTGCATTGGGAAAGGGCGTAACGCCCGCCATAGTGGCCCAATTCCACCGGCCCTCAGGGGGTTTCGGGGCAAGAGGCCGCCAAGGAGGTGCAAGGGGTTGCCCAGGGCGGCGTTCTGCTCGAACTGCCGCTTGAGGGGCGGGAGTTGAGTTCGAGTAAGACTACCCATACGGGTGGTTCAATCGAAAGTTCCTGCGACAGGTGAGGGGGTTGTGAAAGGGCGCCGTCCCGGCGCGGGCGTTCTGGACGCGGATGATCTTAGTGGACGTGCGTGGCGCTCCGGGCGCGCGCCCCCACCCGCGAGGAAGGTGAGCCTTGCCTTGCTTGATCCGTCGGGAATTTGACCTGTCGCCTCGTACGCCTAAGGTGCTTGACGGACAGGTAGCAACCCGTCGTAATGACCCCAAGTGCCGACAACCCGGAGGAGGAGGCCGTGGGGCACAGTGTGCACGACTCCGCCGGGACCGGGGTCCCGGCGACGCGGGCGGAGGCGGCCCGGGTGCCCGCCCAGACCCGGCCCGCGCAGCCGGGCCCGGGACGGAGTGCCGCCGCGCCGTGCGCGCGCGGCGAGCACACCCACGGTGAGCCGCCGCCGCAGGCGCGGCCCGTCCAGCGGGCGTCGGTGCGCGGACAGATCCTGGACGCGCTGCGCGCCGCGCTGGCGGCGGGCGAGCTGGAGCCCGGCGAGGTGTACTCGGCACCGGCGCTCGGGGAGCGGTTCGGGGTGTCGGCGACGCCCGTGCGGGAGGCCATGCAGCGGCTCGCGCTCGAAGGCGCGGTCGAGGTGGTGCCGAACCGCGGCTTCCGGGTGGTCGAGCGCGGCGCGCGGGAACTGGCCGACCTGGCGGAGGTCCGGGCGCTGATCGAGGTGCCGGTGCTGCTGCGGCTGGCCCGTACGGTGCCGCCCGAGCGCTGGGCCGAGCTGTGGCCGCTGGCCGAGGACACCGTGCGCGCCGCGTCCTCGGGCTGCCGGGCGGCGTACGCCGAGTCCGACCGGGCCTTCCACCGGGCGCTGCTGTCGCTGTCCGGCAACGAACAACTGGTCCAGATCGCGGAGGACCTGCACCGGCGGACCCAGGGCCCCCTGGTCTCCGGCCCGGCCCGGACCCAGCGGGCGGAACTGCTGGCCGACGCGGCACAGCACACCGCCCTCCTCGACGCGCTGATCGCGCGGGAACCGGAGATGGCCGCGATCCTCGTCACGGCCCACTTCACGACCACCACCACGTGAATCCGCGGCCCGTCCGGCCGCGCGACGCCGCTGCGGGCGGCGGCTGACGCCGGCCGCCCGCCGGACCGGTCCCGTGGGCCGGTGGTCAGGCCGTCGCCGTGTCCGGGGCCGGCGGAGTCAGGTGCTCGGCCAGCCAGGTGGGGACTCCGCCGAGGAGACGGAACAGGCGGCGGGCCTCCTCCCGCAGACGGGACGCCTCCGGTTCGGACTCGGTGTCGGCGAGCGAGACCAGGGCCGGTGCCGTGCCGACCAGGTAACCCAACTCCTCGCGGATGCGCAGGGACTCCGCGAAGCCGTGGCGGGCCTCGGCCACCTCGCCGTCCCGCAGGGCGAGTCCGGCGAGATGCCGCCAGGTGAAGGACAGCAGCAACGGGTCGGCATGCGCGGCGGCGCTCGCGTGGGCACGCCGGTACGCGGCCAGGGCCGCCTGCGGGGAGCGGGCCAGGTTCTCGGCCAGCAGCCCGCGCCGGAAGTCCAGCAGCGCCCGGCCGGGCGCCCCCGGCGGGATCAGCGCCGCCGCCCGGCCCAGCGCGGCCCGTGCCTCGTCAGCCCGGTCCCGCACCGCGTGCAGCGTGGCCGCGTAGGCGAGCTGGCCGCGTTCACAGGCCGCCGCGCCGCGCTCCTCGTCGCTCTGGGCCACCGCCTCCGCCGTACGCAGCGCGTCCTCGGCCTCGGCCCAGCCCCGCTCGGTGTACAGACAGCGCTCGACCAGCAGCCCGGCCCGCTGGAGCGCGGCCGGCGCGGTGTCCGGCCTGAGCAGGGCCGCCGCGTCGACCCAGCAGGCCCGCGAGCGCAATCGCCATACCGCGGTCTGGAGCGGATCGTCACAGGCGGTCGTTCCGTTACCAGACATGGCGGAATGCGCCACGTTGCCCTCCCCTAGCGCGCCGTCGAGCTGTTGAGTGGTGGCGGCATTCCAGCACCAATTCCATGGCCGGGCCAAGAGGGTGGGTGAAGGATTTCACAAAGTCGTGGGACAGGACGTCACCCGGCATCCGCCCGGCGCACGCCCGCGTGGCCTCAGCTCATGCGCAGTGCCAGGAAGAAATCGAGCTTGTCCTCCAGCCGCGCGAGGTCCCGTCCCGTCAACTGCTCGATCCTGCCCACCCGGTAGCGCAGCGTGTTGACGTGCAGGTGGAGCCGGGTCGCGCAGCGGGTCCAGGAGCCGTCGCAGTCGAGGAACGCCTCCAGCGTCGGGATCAGCTCGGCCCGGTGCCGGCGGTCGTAGTCGCGCAGCGGGTCCAGGAGGCGGGCGGTGAAGGCCCGCCGTACGTCGTCCGGCACGAAGGGCAGCAGCAGCACGTGCGAGGCCAGCTCCTGGTGGCCGGCCGCGCACACCCGCCCCGGGCGCGCCGCGGCCACCCGGCGGGCGTGCCGGGCCTCCTCCAGCGCCCCGCGCAGCCCCTCCGCCGAGTGCACGGCCGCGCTGACGCCCAGGGTGATACGGCCGTCGTCGTTCAGGCCCGCCGCCAGCGGTTCGCGCACGGCGGCCAGGAGGGCGTCGGCGTGGATCCCGGACTCCGAACCGTCGTGCTCGGCGGAGACGGCCGGCAGCGGGACCAGCGCGACGGCCTCGTCGTCGGTGTGGGCGACGGCGACGCGTTCGCCGGGCTCGGGGCCGTCGGGCTGCCCCGCGCCCGGTGCGCCCTGGGGCGCGTCCACCAGGATCTCCTCCAGCAGCGCCTGGGCGAGCGGACCGCCCGCGACGCCGTCGGCCCGGCGCCCGCCGGAGCCCTCGGCGACCGGTCCCGCGGCCCCGCCCGGCACGTCTTCCCACTCCACCCGGGCCACCACCACCTGCCAGTGCGGGGCCGCGCCGAGTCCGGGCAGCAGCACCGGCGCGGCCACCCGCAGGCGCGCGGCGATCTCCGCGGGCGGCGCGCCGGCCTGCACCAGTTCCAGCACCTCCTGCGCGAGCCGCCGCCGCACCGCGCGCGCCGCGTCCCGCCGGTCCCGTTCGACCGAGATCAGCTGGGTGACGCCCTGGAGCAGGTCGAGCCGCTCCTCGGGCCAGTCCCCGGCGTCGGCCTCGACGGCGAGCAGCCAGTCCGACAGCACCGTCTCGCGCACGTCCCGGGCGGCCCGCGGGGAGCGGCCGCCGGAGCGGACCGGGAAGAGGGAGTACGTCGTGTGTCCGAGACTCACCCGGTGCGGCCCGCGACGGCCGGTGCGGGCGGCCCCCAGGTGCTCGGCGGCCAGCCGCACGCAGGTCTCGGCGGGCAGCGCGGGCCCGGCGCCCTTGGCGCCCGCGACGATCCGGCCGGTCGGCGAGAGCACCCAGGCCCGCAGGTCCAGGTCGGATCCGAGCAGGTCCAGGACCACGTCCGGGCCGCCGCCCGCCGGGCCCGCGGTCATCATCCGCCGGTGCCGGTCCACGACGGCCGCGAGGTCGCCGGCGCGCTCGCCGGACACCTGGCGCACCACGTGCTCGGTGATCGTCGCGAACGCAACCGACTCGTTCACCGCGAACAGCGGCAGCCGGTGCCGCGCGCAGGCCGCCACCAGGTCGTCCGGCACCACCCCCAGCTCGGCCTCGCCGGCGGCGAGACCGGCGACCCGGGCCTGCACCAGGAGCCGTACGAAGGACTCGGAGTCAGCGGCGTCCCGGCGCCAGGCCAGCCCCGTCAGCACCAGCTCACCGCCGGAGAGGTAGCGGCTCGGGTCGCGCAGATCGGTGGTCATCACGCCGCTTACGGTCCGCTCCAGCTCGTCCTCGCCGCCGAGCAGCCGCAGGCCCAGCGCGTCGGTGTCCAGCAGTGCGCGCAGCCGCATTTCGTCGCCGCCGTTCCTGTCTCGAACTCTGCTCGAACTCTGTCTCGAAACCTACGATGGATCTTGGTGGGGATTCGTGGGAGGAGCCCGGCGACCGGTCGGCGGGCCGCTCCGCACATCGGCCCGGCTGTGTCCCGCGTTTCCTCCGGAAAACGGAGGGGTTACTGCTGACCCTCTGTTCATACGAATCTACAAGATGTGCGTCCTGGCCAGCCAACTCCTTCATGGTTTCGGTGACTGACCCGGTCGGAGCACGGCACGGTGTACTGAGCCCACTCCGCGTGAACAGGACATGAACGAGCCGGGCGCACGGCACACGGATTGGTTCAATCGACACGCCCCACGAGACGAAGAAGAGAGCCGGTCATGGACTTCCTTCGCCCCGCCAGCTGGGAGGAGGCGCTCGCCGCGAAGGCCGCGCACCCCACCGCTGTGCCGATCGCGGGCGGCACCGACGTGATGGTCGAGATCAACTTCGACCACCGGCGCCCCGAGTACCTCCTCGACCTCAACCGCATCGGTGACCTCTACGAGTGGGAGGTCGGCGCGGACACCGTGCGGCTCGGCGCCTCCGTCCCGTACACCCGGATCATGGAGCACCTGCGCGCCGAGCTGCCGGGCCTCGCGCTCGCCTCGCACACCGTCGCCTCCCCGCAGATCCGCAACCGCGGCGGTGTCGGCGGCAACCTCGGCACCGCCTCCCCGGCCGGCGACGCCCACCCCGCGCTGCTCGCCGCGGGCGCGGAGGTCGAGGCCGTCTCGGTGCGCGGCACCCGCCTGATCCCGATCGACGACTTCTACACGGGCGTGAAGCGCAACGCCCTCGCCCCGGACGAACTGATCCGCGCGGTGCACGTCAAGAAGGCCGACGGACCGCAGCAGTTCGCCAAGGTCGGCACCCGCAACGCCATGGTCATCGCGGTCTGCGCCTTCGGGCTCGCGCTGCATCCCGCCACCCGCACGGTCCGCACCGGCATCGGCTCGGCCGCGCCCACCCCCGTCCGGGCCGAGGCCGCCGAGGACCTGCTGACCGCCGCGCTCGACGAGGGCGGATTCTGGGAGAGTGGACAGGTCATCACCCCGTCCCTGGCCCGGCGGTTCGCGGACCTGTGCGCCGCCGCCTGCAACCCCATCGACGACGTCCGGGGCACCGCGGGCTACCGCCGCCACGCGATCGGCGTGCTGGCCCGCCGGACGCTCACCTGGACCTGGGAGACGTACCGCGGCACCCGCCGCGCCGCTGAAGGAGCTGCGTGATGCGCGTCAACTTCACCGTCAACGGACGGCCGCAGGAGGCCGACGACGTCTGGGAGGGCGAGTCCCTGCTGTACGTGCTCAGGGAACGGCTCGGCCTGCCCGGCTCCAAGAACGCCTGCGAGCAGGGCGAGTGCGGTTCCTGCACGGTCCGCCTGGACGGCGTGCCGGTGTGCTCGTGCCTGGTCGCGGCCGGTCAGGCCGAGGGCCGCGAGGTCGTCACCGTCGAGGGCCTGGCGGACCACGCCGAACGGCGCTCCGGCGGCGGCACCCGGGGGACCACCCTCGACGAGGCGAAGCACTGGCGGGCGCAGGGCGGCGGCGCCCGGACCGGCGAGGGCGCCGGGCTCTCCCCGGTCCAGCAGGCGTTCATCGACGCCGGCGCCGTCCAGTGCGGTTTCTGCACCCCGGGTCTGCTGGTCGCCGCCGACGAGATGCTGGAGCGCACACCGAACCCGACCGACGCGGACATCCGCGAGGCGCTGTCCGGCAACCTGTGCCGCTGCACCGGCTACGAGAAGATCATGGACGCGGTCCGGCTCGCGGCGGCCCGCCAGTCCGAGGGGGTCTGACCATGCCGAACGGCGCTCCCATCAAGATCACCCAGGGCACCCGGACCAAGGGCGGCATCGGCGAGTCCACGCTCCGCCCGGACGGCGTCCTCAAGGTCACCGGCGAGTTCGCGTACTCGTCCGACATGTGGCACGAGGACATGCTGTGGGGGCAGATCCTGCGCTCCGCGGTCGCGCACGCCGAGATCGTGTCGATCGACACCGCCGAGGCACTGGCCACCCCGGGCGTCTACGCCGTGCTGACCTACGACGACCTGCCGGCCGGCGTGAAGAACTACGGCCTGGAGATCCAGGACACCCCCGTCCTGGCCCACGGCAAGGTCCGCCACCACGGCGAGCCGGTCGCCGTCGTCGCCGCCGACCACCCGGAGACCGCCCGCCGCGCCGCAGCCAAGATCAAGGTCGAGTACCGGGAACTCCCGGTCATCACCGACGAGGCGTCCGCGACCGCCCCGGACGCGGTCCTCGTGCACGAGAACCGCACTGATCACCACAGTGCCCACGTCCCGCACCCCAACATCGTCCACCGCCAGCCGATCGTCCGCGGCGACGCGGCGGCGGCCGCGGCGCGGGCCGACGTGATCGTCACCGGCGACTACGTCTTCGGCATGCAGGACCAGGCGTTCCTCGGCCCCGAGTCGGGCCTCGCCGTGCCGGAGGAGGACGGCGGTGTCCACCTCTACGTGGCCACCCAGTGGCTCCACTCCGACCTGCGTCAGATCGCGCCCGTGCTCGGGCTGCCCGAGGACAAGGTCCGGATGACGCTGTCCGGCGTCGGCGGAGCGTTCGGCGGCCGCGAGGACCTGTCGATGCAGATCCACGCCTGCCTGCTGGCACTCCGCACCGGCAAACCGGTCAAGATCGTCTACAACCGGTTCGAGTCCTTCTTCGGCCACGTCCACCGGCACCCGGCCCGCCTGCACTACGAGCACGGCGCCACCAAGGACGGCAGGCTCACCCACGTGAAGTGCCGCATCGTCCTCGACGGCGGCGCCTACGCCTCCGCCTCCCCGGCCGTGGTCGGCAACGCCGCCTCCCTCGGCGTCGGCCCGTACGTCGTCGACGACGTGGAGATCGAGGCCGTCGCCCTCTACACCAACAACCCGCCGTGCGGCGCCATGCGCGGCTTCGGCGCGGTCCAGGCGTGCTTCGCGTACGAGGCGCAGATGGACAAGGTCGCCGACCGGCTGGGCATGGATCGGGTGGAGTTCCGGCGGCTGAACGCGATGGAGCAGGGCACGGTCATGCCGACCGGGCAGCGCGTCGACTCGCCCGCCCCGGTCGCCGAACTGCTGCGCCGCGTCAAGGCGATGCCGATGCCGCCGGAGCGCCAGTGGGAGAGCAGCGAGGGCGTCGACGTACGGCAGTTGCCCGGCGGCCTGTCCAACACCACCCACGGCGAAGGCGTCGTCCGCGGGGTCGGCTACGCGGCCGGCATCAAGAACGTCGGATTCTCCGAGGGCTTCGACGACTACTCGACCGCCAAGGTGCGGATGGAGGTCGTCGGCGGCCTGCCGGTGGCCACCGTGCACACGGCGATGGCGGAGGTCGGCCAGGGCGGCGTCACCGTCCACGCGCAGATCGCCCGTACCGAGCTGGGCGTCGCCCAGGTGACCATCCGGCCCGCCGACACCCAGGTGGGCAGCGCCGGTTCGACCTCCGCGTCCCGGCAGACCTATGTCACCGGCGGCGCCGTGAGGAACGCCTGCGAGCTGGTGCGCGAACGGGTCCTGGACCTGGGCCGGCGCAGGTTCGGCAGCTACCACCCCGCCTGGGCGAACGCCGAACTGCTGCTGGAGGGCGGCAAGGTGGTCACCGACGCGGGTGAGGTGCTCGCCGACCTGGCGGACGTCCTGGAGGGCGAGACGGTCGAGGTCGAGGCCGAGTGGCGGCACCGGCCCACCGAGCCCTTCGACCTGCGCACCGGGCAGGGCAACGGCCATGTGCAGTACTCGTTCGCCGCGCACCGCGCGGTCGTCGAGGTGGACACCGAGCTGGGCCTGGTCAAGGTCGTCGAGCTGGCCTGCGCGCAGGACGTCGGCAAGGCGCTCAACCCGCTGTCCGTGGTCGGCCAGATCCAGGGCGGCACCACCCAGGGGCTGGGCATCGCGGTGATGGAGGAGATCGTCGTCGACCCGAAGACGGCGAAGGTGCAAAACCCCTCCTTCACGGACTACCTGATCCCCACCATCCTCGACACGCCGACGATCCCGGTCGACGTGCTCGAACTCGCCGACGAGCACGCCCCGTACGGGCTGCGCGGCGTCGGCGAGGCACCCACCCTGTCGTCGACCCCGGCCGTCCTCGCGGCGATCCGGAACGCGACCGGGCTGGAGCTCAACCGCACACCGGTCCGGCCGGAGCACCTCACCGGCCTGTCGTAGCCGAACCGCCGCCGTCGCGGCGGCTGTGCCTCTCCCTTGCCCCGCGGGCCGGGGGACCCAGCGGCACGGGTGTCCGCGGCGGCTCCGGCGCCGGGCGGTCCTTCACCCCGGTGCCGGCCGACAAGCGTGCAGTACCGGGCCGTCCCCCGGGTCGTGCACATCCCAAAACCCGTGTACGCCGAGTGCGCTTCGCGGGTGTCCCTATGACCCTTGGGAGACGGCACCATGACCCAGCAGTCACTGGAGACCGGGAATACCCGGAACACCGGGAACACCGGGAACACCGGGAACACCGGGAACACCGGGAACACCGGGAACACCGGGAACACCGGGAACACGGCCGAGGACGCGGGCGCGGGCACCCGCGTCCCGGCCGGCAGATCCTGGCTCGACCGGTACTTCCACATATCCCGGCGGGGATCCACCCTCGCACGCGAGGTGCGCGGCGGCATCACCACCTTCATGGCGATGGCGTACATCCTGCTGCTCAACCCGCTGATCCTGGCCGGCAAGGACGTGGCCGGGGACACCCTCGGCCGGCAGGCCCTGATCACCGCGACCGCGTTCGCCGCGGCCCTCACCACGCTGCTGATGGGCTTCGTGGGCAGGGTGCCGCTCGCCCTCGCCGCCGGCCTGTCCGTGTCCGGCGTGCTGTCCTCGCAGGTCGTCCCCCAGATGACCTGGCCGCAGGCGATGGGCATGTGCGTGCTGTACGGAGCGGTCATCATGCTGCTCGTCGTCACCGGCCTGCGCGAGATGATCATGAATGCGATCCCGCTCGCGCTCAAACACGGCATCACCATGGGCATCGGCCTGTTCATCGCCCTCATCGGCTTCTACAAGTCCGGCTTCGTGCACCAGGGCAAGGCCACCCCGCTCAGCCTCGGACCCGCGGGCGAACTGGCCGGCTGGCCGGTCCTGCTGTTCGCCGGCACGCTGCTGCTGATCTTCATGCTCCAGGCGCGGAACGTGCCCGGCGCCATTCTGATCGGCATCATCAGCGGCACGCTCGTCGCCGCGGTCCTGGGCGGCCTCGGCGTCGTCGACGCCGGGCAGTGGGCGAACGGCGCCCCCGAACTGCACGGCGGCGCCCTGTCGATGCCCGACTTCTCGCTGTTCGGGCAGGTCGAGTTCGGGGGCTGGGGCCAGGTCGGCGCGATGACCGTCGGCATGATCGTCTTCACCCTGGTGCTCGCCGGGTTCTTCGACGCGATGGCCACCGTCATCGGCGTCGGCACCGAGGCCGGACTCGCCGACGACAAGGGCCGGATGCCGGGTCTGTCCAAGGCGCTGTTCATCGACGGCGCGGGCGGCGCCATCGGCGGGGTGGCGGGCGGCTCCGGCCAGACCGTGTTCGTCGAGTCGGCCACCGGCGTCGGCGAGGGCGCCCGCACCGGCCTCGCCTCCGTCGTCACCGGCCTGTTCTTCGCGGCCTGCCTGTTCTTCACCCCGCTGACGGCGATCGTCCCGCAGGAGGTCGCGTCCGCGGCGCTCGTCGTGATCGGCGCGATGATGCTGATGAACGCCCGGCACGTGGACTGGGGCGACCGGGCCACCGCGATCCCGGTGTTCCTCACCGTCGTCCTGATGCCGTTCACCTACACCATCACCACGGGCGTGGCCGCCGGCGTCGTCTCGTACGTCGCCATCAAGGCCGCCCAGGGCAGGGCGCGGGAGGTCGGCGCCTTCATGTGGGGCCTGACGGTGGTCTTCCTCGTCTACTTCGCCCTCCACCCCATCGAGGGCTGGCTGGGCGTGCACTGAGCGCTCCGCCGGAAGGCCGGCCCGCACTGCTCGGCCGTCCCCGTCCCATCCCGTCGCACCGACCGTCGTAAGGAGACCGAGACATGCTGGACATCGCCGACGAACTGCACCGGTGGGTCGAGCAGGGCCGTGACTTCGCCGTGGCCACGGTGGTGGCGGTCGGCGGCAGCGCCCCGCGGCTGCCCGGCGCCGCCCTCGCGGTGGACGCCGAAGGCACCGCGATCGGCTCGGTCTCCGGCGGCTGTGTGGAGGGCGCCGTCTACGACCTGTGCCGCCAGGCGCTCCAGGACGGCGAGAGCGTCCTGGAGCGGTTCGGCTACAGCGACGAGGACGCCTTCGCCGTCGGCCTGACCTGCGGCGGCGTCATCGACATCCTCGTCACACCGGTGCGGGCGGCCGATCCCGTCCGCCCCGTGGCCGCGGCCGCGCTGGCCGCCGCCGCGGGCGGTGCGGCGGCGGCGCTCGCGCGGATCGTCGCGGGCCCGGCCCGGCTGCGGGGCCGGGCGCTGCTCGTCCGCGCGGACGGCACCGTCGAGGGCGGCTTCGGCGCCCACCCGGAACTCGACCGCACCGTCGCCGCGGAGGCCGGCGCCCTGCTGGACGCCGGCCGCACCGGCACCCTGGAGATCGGCGCACGGGGTTCCCGCTGCGGCGCCCCGCTCACCGTGCTGGTCGAGTCGTCCGTCCCGCCACCCCGGATGCTCGTCTTCGGGGCGATCGACTTCGCCTCGGCCCTGGTGCGGGTCGGCAAGTTCCTGAACTACCACGTGACGGTGTGCGACGCCCGCCCCGTCTTCGCCACCCGGACCCGCTTCCCCGAGGCCGACGAGATCGTCGTGGACTGGCCGCACCGCTACCTGGAGCGCACCGAGGTGGACGGGCGGACCGTGCTGTGCGTCCTCACCCACGACCCCAAGTTCGACGTGCCGCTGCTGCGCCGGGCACTCGGCCTGCCGGTGGCGTACGTCGGCGCGATGGGCTCCCGGCGCACCCATCTGGACCGCGCGGAGCGGCTGCGCGAGGTCGGTGTCACCGAACGCGAACTGGCCAGGCTGCGCTCCCCGATCGGCCTCGACCTCGGCGCCCGCACACCGGAGGAGACCGCCCTGTCGATCGCGTCGGAGATCGTCGCCGGCCGGCGCGGCGGCAGCGGAGCCTCCCTGACCGGCGCCCGCACCCCGATCCACCACGAGCCCGCGGGCGTCCCGCCCCGCCGGATCGGCTCGGTCGCCTGACCGGCGCCCCGCTCTCCCGCCCGCGGCCGCCCGCGCCCGGCGACCGCCGGACGGGGCCCGTGACGTCCCCGTGGACCGGCCCGAACGAGAGGTTTCCGCGACGGCCTGCTGATCGGCGACCACGGCCTGCTGCGGCGGAGGGGAGTACCGACCGGCGACCAGGGGAGTGCGAGGCGTGCGGCCAGGGGAGTGCGAGGCGTGCGGCCAGGGAGTGCGAGGCGTGCGACCAAGGCAGCGCGAGGCGTGCGGCCAGGGACTGCCGCGTCGGCCGGTGCCCGCGCAGGGAGGTCGTCACGCTCCGCGCCGGGCGCTGATCAGGCCGTTCTGAGCAGTGAGTTGACCTCGCGGCCGAACACGGCGCGGGCGGCTGCGGCCAGCGGCGGGTCGAAGAGGGCCGGGAGCCCGCGCAGGCGCAGTTCCTCCCGCCACAGCACCCGGGTACGGCCGCCGGGGCCCGGACGTACCTCCAGTTCGGCCCAGCCGGCCACCACCCGGCCCCGCTTGACCAGCCGGACCAGGCCGGGCTCGGCGTCGGTGGGCGGACGCCACACCGTGACCTCCATCGGGTCGTCGAAGCCGAGCGGACCCAGGCCGGTGCGGGCCACGAACCGCGTGCCCACCCGGGTCGGCGGCTCGGTGACCATGACGACGCGGGTCAGCGGCACCGTGCCGGCGTGCCGGGACCAGCGCGTGAGCCGGCGCCACGCCTCGTCGATCGGAAGCGGTGCGGTGCGCTGGAGAACGAAGTCGGCCACGGGCCGATCTTAGGGAGCACCCGGACGGCACGGTCCGCACGCGCGCGCGTGGCGGCGCGGACGCCTACGGCCGGTAGATCTTGCCCGGTCGGGGCTTCCCCGGTGCCAGCAACTGCGAGACCGTCACGAAGACGTACCCGCGCTCCTTCAGCCCGTCGATGACGCCGGGCACGGCGGGCACGGTGCCCGGGTAGATGTCGTGCAGCAGGATGATCCCGTCCCGGGACGCCTGGTCCAGCACGCGCCGGGTGATCAGCGCGGAGTCGTTCGTCGTGTAGTCCTTGGCGGTCACGCTCCACAGGACCTGCGCGATCCCGAGCTTTCGGCAGACACCGGTCACGGTCTCGTTCGTCCGGCCCTGCGGCGGGCGCATCAGCACCGGCCGCTGTCCGGTCAGCCGCTCGATCTCGTCGCTCGGCCGCAGCAGTTCCTCGCGTATCTGCTGCTCCGAGAGGCTGGTGAGGATCTTGTGGTCCCAGGTGTGGCTGGCGACCTCGTGGCCCTCGGCCGCCATGCGCTTGACGAGTTGCGGGTACTTCACGATGTGCCGCTTGCCGAGCAGGAAGAAGGTCGCCGGAACCTTCTTCTCCTTGAGGATGTCGAGGAGACGGGCCGAGTTCTCGCTGGGGCCGGCGTCGAAGGTGAGCGCGATGCACTTGGCCTCGCGGCAGTCGACGGTCCCGAACCGGGCCTGGGACGTCTCGTCGGCCTGCGCCCGCGCCGCGCTGGGCGCGGTGGTGTCCACCTTGGCGCAGCCCGTCAGCGCGGTGGCCAGACACCCGGCGGCGACGATCGTTACGGCCGGCCGGAACCAGGACGGCCACTGTCTCATCTTGTTGTTCGAATGCTTGCTCGGAAAGGGCATGCCCGGACTATACGCACAGCGTATATACAGGGTTTATAGAGGGGGTACACAGCCGGGGCATAGCCGCACCGTGGCCGTCGTATCACCATGGAAGGAGAGGGGGGAGCCGGCTCCGGCGGAGAGGACGGGCCATGCGCTTCCACGACCGACGGCAGGCCGGCCGGGAACTCGCCGGGCGGCTCACCGCACTGCGGGAGCGGAGCGGTCTGCCGGACCCCGTCGTCCTGGCCCTGCCCCGCGGCGGCGTCACGGTGGCCGCGGAGATCGCCCGCGCCCTCGGCGCCCCGCTCGACGTACTGCTCGTCCGCAAGATCGGCGCACCGCGCCACGAGGAGTTCGGCGTCGGCGCCATCGCCGGCGACGACCCGCCCTGCTACGACGAGATCAGCCTCAAGCGGCTCGGCCTGGACGAGTCCCGGCTCGCCCCCGTGGTGGCACGGGAACGGAACGAACTGCACCGCCGCGAGCTGCGCTACCGCGAGGGCCGCCCGCCGCCCGCACTCGCCGGCCGCACGGTGATCGTCGTCGACGACGGCCTGGCCACCGGCGGCACCGCGCGTGCCGCCCTGCGCCACGTCCGGCGGCAGGCGCCCGCGCGTCTGATCCTGGCGGTCCCGGTCGGCGCGCCCGAATCGCTGGCCGCGCTCCGCGGGGAGGCGGACGACGTCCTGTGCCTGCACGCGCCGTACTCCTTCAGCTCCGTGGGCCAGTGGTACGAGGAGTTCGGACAGTTGACGGACGACGACGTGCTCGACGCGCTGCACGGGAAGTGAACCTGCGGCAGGCGCGCCCCGAGGCACGGGAGAGCCGAGGAGGCCGATGGTGCCGGAGATGGCGGCGGACGAGGCGCGGCGGCGGTTCACCGCCGCCCGGGTGGCCCGGCTCGCGACGGTGGATGAGGCCGGCCGGCCCCATCTGGTGCCCGTCGTGTTCGCGGTACGCAACGCGGCGGGCGGGGACTGCACGGACGGCGTCGTGACGGCCGTCGACGGCAAGCCGAAGACCACGACCCGGCTGAAGCGGCTGCGCAACATCGCCGCCCACCCGGCCGTGAGCCTGCTCGTGGACGCCTACGAGGAGGACTGGGACCGGCTGTGGTGGGTCCGGGCGGACGGCGAGGCCCGCGTCCTCGGCCCCGACGCCGCCGACCCCGTCGTACGCGCCGCCCACCGGGCCGCGCTCGGCCGGTTGCGCGACAAGTACGCCCAGTACCGTGACCACCCCCCGACCGGCCCCGTCATCGCCGTCAACGTCATGCGCTGGACCGGCTGGCGCGCGGGCCCGCCGGCCTAGCGCCCCGGCAGGCAACGTTCGCCCCGGCAGGCACCGACCGGCCGCGGGCCGGGCCCGCCGGCTCCCGCCACCCGGGCGTCGACCCACCCGCACGGGCCTCGCGGACGGTGCCGCCACCTCGACCACATGGCTGCTCCAGTACTTCTCCCACGCGTCGTCGACCGTCAGTACCGCCCCGGTCCTCGGGCCGCGGCGTGATCCGGACGCCCGACCAGCGATGGAGCCCGCGTGGGATCGGTCACCCACCTGCGGCGACGGCCGAGGCGGAGCACACGTGCCGGCCCGGCCGCCGCCCGGCCCGCCCTCCCTCGCGTCGTCCCGGCCCCCGCCCGTCCGCCGGGACCCGGCGCATCACAGTGGTAGCGCGAAGGCACGGGGAGTAACCTCGGGAAACATGACGCTCACGGGGGAGCGAGTCGTCGAGTCGCGGTGGCGTACGCCGAGTTGGGTGGCACGCATCCATCGGACCGAGGGACCGGTCATCGGTGCCGGTGTGCTGCTGAGCCCTGACCGGGTGCTCACCGCGGCCCACGTCGTCAGGCCCGGACGGCGGTACGTCGTCCACTTCGTGGGCGCCCCCGGCGTCCCGGCCGTCGACGCCGCCGTCGACGACGAGGCGTACGTACCGGAGGAAGTGGACTCCTTCGGCGACCGCAGCGGAGACCTGGCCCTGCTGCGCCTCGCCGTGCCCCGGCCCGCCGACCACCCCACCCGGCTGTTCCGGCTCGCGGCCCCGCCCGCGGGCGTCGAGATGTACGGCTTCCCGGAAGGCGACGACGTCGGCCGCTGGTACAGCGCCGCCCCGCTCGGCGGGCGGGGCCGGGACAGCCGGGTCCAACTGCGCCCGCACACCCCGCAGGAGCTGGCGAGCCCCGGCTTCAGCGGCGCCGGCGTCGTCGACCTCGCCACCGGCCAGGTGCTCGGCATCGTGCTCAGCGCCGACGAGGGACACGAGGCCAACTTCACCCACATGAGCCCCACCGAGACCGTGCTGAGCCACCTCCCGCAGGTCGCCGACTGGACGGACGGCCCGTCCGCGGTGGATCCGCAACTGCGTCCCGGAGCAGCCGTCGGCCGGCTCGACGTGCCGTTCGCCACCGAACTGGCCACCTGGTTCGCCGGCCGGGGCTGGCCGGTGCTGGTGAGCGTCGTCCCGGCCGACGGCGACCGCGCCTGGAACCTCCGGCGGGCCATCGCCCTGGCCACCCGGGAACTGCGCACCACACAGCGGACGAGCCGCTTCGCAGGCGACCCCCCGCACACCGTGCCCCCGCCCGGCGGCCACGATCTCGCCCTCGCCGTACGGGACATGACGATTCGCCAGATCACGGACCGGCTCGCCGAGCGGCTCGGTATCCGCACCGACCCCGTGGTCCCGTTCCCCGACCGGCTCGGCACGCTGCGCCTGACCCCGGCCGCCGTCCTCGTCGGCGTGGACGAGTCCGCCGAACCCGGGCCGCTGCTCGGCATGCTGGAGCAACTCGCCGCCCAGGGCGCCCGGTTGCTGCTGGTCTTCCGCAGCCCGGACGGGCTCGCCGCGCAGGCCGAGGAGACCTTGGTGCACCGGCCGCTGCGCGAACGCCGGGCCCGGCTGCACCGAGCAGTCGACGCGATCGTGGACCGGCTCGGCCCCGGCCTCGACCAGCGCCTCAGCCGGGTGCGGCCCGGCCCGGACCCGGCCGACACGGAACTGGTCGACCGGGCCATGCAGGGTGTCTGGCTCACCGGCATGCTGCGCGAACAACTGACCGGCACCCGCGACGGAGAACCGGAACCCCTGGGCGCCGACGCCCTGTTCCGCCACGAGGCCACCGTCGAACGCCGCAGAAGACGACTGGAACGCGCCATCGAACACCTCGACGCCCGTCTGGTGCGCCTGCGCGAACTACGGCTGCGGCTCGCCGCGGAGTGGGGGCTGTGGCGGCAGAAGGCGGGCCCGGCGGGCACCGGCCCGGACCTGACGGCGTACGAGCTGTACGAGAGCGCCGCCGCGCTGCTGCGCGCGGCCCCCTGCGACGTCGACGCGGCGGAGACGGCCGTCGCCACGTTCGCCGAGCACTGCTCGAAACGACCTGATCCGTCCCGCTCCGCCCACGACAGCGAAGGGGAGGGCACGTCATGACGTCATGCACCCGGTCCGGCTGCCGGGGCCGCATCATGGCCACCGGCTTCTGCGACACGTGCGGCCGCCAGGCCCCGCCGGACCCCGCGCCACCGCCCGACGCCGACCTCGACGCCCCGGTGAGCCAGCGCACCGAGCGCTCCCGCCGCGCCCCGAAGCCCGCCTTCCCCGGCGTCGGCGAACTCGACCAGCACGGCCTGGTCGTCCTCCCCGAGGTGGCGGCCCCCGAACACCCGCTGGACGAGGACCCGCAGCCGCCCACCGGCGGGCGGCGCTGCGGCGCGAACGGCTGCTCCATGATCATCGGCGTGGGCTACGGCGGCCAGCCGCCCCGGGCCGACGGGCGCTGCCCGCGCTGCGGCACCCCCTACTCCTTCCGGCCCCAACTGCACGCGGGCGACCTGGTCGCGGACCACTACGCGATCCTCGGCTGCCTCGCCCAGGGCGGACTCGGCTGGGTCTACCTCGCCGAGGACACCCGCGTCACCGGCTACCGGGTGGCGCTCAAGGGACTCATCAACGTCCACGACGCGCTGGCCCGCAGGACCGCCGTCGAGGAACGCCGCTCGCTCACCGAACTGCACCACCCCGACATCGTCCGCATCGTGACGTACGCCGAACACGCCCTCGCCGGCCAGTCGCCCACCGGCTACCTGGTCATGGACTACATCGGCGGGCGCTCCCTGCGGGACCTGTTCGCCGCCGACGACGCCGAGCGCCTCTTCCAGGGCCGCCCCCGCCTCGACCACGTGCTCACCTACGGGTGCAAGATCCTCGGCGCCCTCCAGTACATGCACGAACGGGGGCTGCTGTACTGCGACATGAAGCCCGCCAACGTCATCCACTTCGGGCGCGGCATCAAGGTCATCGACCTCGGCGCGGTCCGCGCGGTGGGCGACCGCACCTCCGCCTACGTCTACACCAGCGCCTTCGCGCCGCCCCCGAGGAGGTCGAGGCCCGCGGCTGGCACGTCGACAGCGACCTCTACACCGTCGGCGTGACCCTCCAGGTGCTCGCCGGCGCCACCGAGCGCGCCCCCGGTCTCGCCGGTGACTCCTTCGACAGGCTCGTCGCCCGCGCCACCCACGCGGAGCCCCGGGCCCGGTTCCGCTCGGCGGCCGAGATGTCCCGCCAGCTGTGGGAGGTCCTGCGGGAGTTCCGCGCGCTGCGGTTCGGCGAACAACTGCCGGAGAGATCCACCCGGTTCCGGGCCACCGACGCCGCGCTCGACGCCGGGCTCGGCGCGATCCCCGCGCTCGGCCACTGGACGGACCGGCCGCACGGGCACCTCCCCGCGCTGGACGTCTCGCCGCCGTCCGCCGCCGACGTGGCCGCCGCCCTGCCCCAGCCCGCGCCCGACCCCGACGACGGCGCGGCCCTGCTGCTGGACGCGTTCGAGCCGGACGCCCCCGACCGCGTCGCCGAGCAGCGGCGCCGCTCGTCCCGGCTGGGCACGCCCGAGACCGCGCTGTGGCTGTGCCGCGCCTACCTCCGACGCGGCGAACAGGACCGGGCCGAGAAGTCGCTCGCCGAGGCCGAGACCCAACTCGGCGAGCGGCAGGCCCCGTACGACTGGCGCATCGCCTGGCACCGCGGCGTCCTGCACCTGAGCCAGGGGAAGGTGCGCGCCGCGGGCGCCTGTTTCGCGCAGGTGTACCGGGCGCTGCCCGGCGAGTACGTCCCGAAGCTCGCCCTCGGCTACTGCGCTGAACAGGACCGCGAGTCGTCCGCGGCCCGGCCCGTGACGTTCTACGAGGCGGTGTGGAAACGCGACTTCGCCCACGCGCCCGCCGCCTTCGGACTGGCCCGCTGCCGACTGGCCGCCGGGGAACGGGACGAGGCGGTCCGCGTCCTCGACGACGTGCCCACCACCTCCCGCCACCACGACGCCGCCCGCGTCGCCGCCGTCCGCATCCGCACCGGCGCCCTGCACGGCCGTCCGCCGTCCGTGGCCGACCTGCGGGACGCGGCCCTGCGCCTGCCCGAACTGCGGCTGGACGGCGGCGCGGCCGAGGGCGAATCACGCGCCCGGCTGGTCGCCGAGGTGCGGGAGACCGTCCTCGCCCACTGGCCGGAGCGGGGATGGGGGGAGCAGTACCCGGTCGGCCCGGTCTTCGGCACCGGCCACCAGGACTCGCTGCGCGGACTGCTCGAACAGTCCTTCCGGCAGCTCGCCGGGCAGGCCCGCACCGCCGACGAGCACGGCAGGCTGCTCGATCTGGCACACGCCGTCCGGCCCATGACCACCTTCTGAACACCCACGAGCCGTCGAGGGGGAGAGCGCGATGACCGAGACCGGTGGCACGGACAGAGCGACGGGCGAGCCGAGTGCCGTCGAGGTGACCCTGGCGGTGGGCCAGAACAAGTACCTGTCGACCGCGCCGACCGCCGCCGGTCCGCCGGGCGAACAGGTGATGTACGCCGTCCTGGAGGTCGGCGTCGGCACCACCGGCGGCGCGCCCGTCCCGCCCCGGCCGCCCGATGCGGGCGCCGCGCTCGCCGAGGTGCTGATCATCGACACCTCCAGGTCGATGCTCTACCCCGACAGCAAGCTGCACGCCGCCAAGGACGCCACCGTCGCGGCCGTACGGCGGCTGCCCGACGGCACCGCCTTCGCCGTGCTGTCCGGGCGGTTCGACGCGACCGTCGTCCACCCGGGCTCAGGCACCGAGGCGATGGCCGTCGCCGGACCGGACCAGCGCGAGGCCGCCGAGCACGCGATACGGGTCCTCGACGCGGACGGCGGCACCGCGATCGGCACCTGGCTCGACCTCGCCCGCCGCCTGCTCCAGGAGCAGCGCGCGCCCGTCAAACACGTCCTGCTGCTCACCGACGGGCGCAACGAGCACGACGCCCGCGCCGCCATCCGGCTGGAGAACGCGCTCACCGCCTGCGCGGGCGGCCGGATCAGCTGCGACGCCTGGGGCATCGGCGACGACTGGGACGCGGAACTGCTGCTGCGGATCACCCGGCGGCTGCACGGACGGGCCGGCGCGGTCCGGCGGGAGTCCGAACTGACCGCCGTCTACCAGGAGTTGATCGACGACCTGCTCGGCACCTCGGTGCCCGAGCTGCGGATACGGCTGATCCCCACCCCCGGCACCCGGATCCGGCAGGTCAAGCAGATCGTGCCGGGCGAACAGGAACTCCCCGCCACCGCCGACGAGTCCGGCACGCGGGAAGCCGAGTACGTCACCCGCGGCTGGGGCGACGAGGTGCGCCACTACCAGGTCGTGCTCGCCGCCGACCCGTCCGACCGGGACCTCGGCGAGGACCTCCAGCTCGCCGCCGTGGAACTGTCCGTCCCGGACCTCGGCCGGCCGGTGCGGCTGCCGCCGCCGCGGCCGATCCTGGTGCACTGGACGGACGCCCCCGCCGACGCGTCCAGACCGCACCCCGGGATCCGCCGCCACCAGCTCTACCAGCAGGCGAACGCGGCCGTGCTGCACGCGCACCAGGCGTGGCGGCGGGGCGAGGCCGGCCGGCCCGACGCGGACGCCGCGCTGGCCCGAGCCGTGGCGCTGGCCGGCGAACTCGGCGACGCGCAGCTCCTCGGCGCGCTGCGGAAGGTCGCCGACGCCTCAGGACCGGGCGCGGCGCGGGTACGGGACGGGCTCAAGGACGTCGACTGGCAGCACCTGATCCTCTCCAGCGCCATGACCACCCCGCACCGGTCCCCGGCCGCCGGGCCCGGGACGGAGGAGGGTATGCGGGACGCACCGGCCGCCGCCGAAGGGACCGGTGGCGGGACCGCCGAAGGGACCGGTGGCGGGACCGCCGAAAGGACGGGTGGCGGGACCGGCGGCAGGACCGCCTGCGGGGCCGGTGGCGGGGCCCTGGTCGAGTGCCCGACCTGCCACTGGCTCGGGCCGCCCGGCTCCCGTTTCTGCGGCGGCGACTGCGGCCGGGAACTCGGCGGGCCACCGGTATGAACGGGCCCGGCCCCACGCACCGACCGCCGCCCGTCACGGAGGTGAGTCCACCATGAGCGCGCAGAACACCACGGACGTCCCGGCGCGGCCCCCGGCCGCGCGCCCCGGGCGGACCCGCCCGCCGTCCGCGCCGACCCGCCTGTTCCGGCTGCTCGCCCCGGTCCTCGCCCGCGGGCCCGGCGCCCCGGGCACGGCAGGCCCAGCGGACGGCAGCACCACCTCCCGCGAACTGGCCCTGCGCCGACGGCTGCTGCTGGTCCTGTCCGCCGCGGTCAGCGTCGCCCTGTTCTTCTCCTACCAGGGCGTGCACGGCGACGCCGACCCGCTGCGCACCGCCAGCGGCCCGGCCGTCCTCGCCGTCGACACCGCACAGCACGCCCTCACCGAGGCGCAGACGACCGCCGCGACCCCGGCCACCAGCGAGTTCCAGAAGCAGATCTCGGTGGCCGTGCAGTCCCTCGCCGTCGCCGCCTCCGAAGGCGCGGGCGGCACCACCGGCCGCCAGTCCCTCCAGACGGTCGCCGGTCTGATCACCGTGTACGCGGGCATGGTCGCGAAGGCCCAGTTCGAACCGGCCGACTCGGTGCTGCGCCGGGCCTATCTCGGATACGCGACGAGCATCCTCGCGGACAAGGACTCCGGCATCACGGCACGGCTCGGCCTGCTCCAGGCGGAGCAGCGGCGCGTCGTGCGGCAGCAGACCTCCTTCGGACGGCTGCTGTGGCTCGGCTGGAGCGTCACCGCGCTGCTCGTCCTCGCGCTGGCCGCGGCCCTGGCGGAGACCCAGGTCTTCCTGCGCGGCCGGTTCCGCCGCCGCTACAACCGGCGGCTCCTCGCGGCCGGCGCCGTACTGCTCGGCGGCTTCGTGACGCTGACCCTGTTCACCCTGTGGACGCACCGGGGCATGGCGGACACCCGCGGGCTGCTCGACCGCCCGCTGTCCGGCCAGGCCATCACCGACGCGGGCCGGCGGACCGCGTCCTACCTGGCGAACACCGGCTTCCGCGCCGCGGCGGCGGTGTGGATCGCGATCGGAGGCATCGTGCTCATGGCGCTGGCCGAGGCGGGACTGCGCCCGCACGTCAACGACTACCGGTTCAGGCCGCGGTGAGCGCGCCCGGAAACGGCCCGGCGGCCGTCCCCGCCGCCCGTCGCCGTCCCTCCCGGCGGGCCGTCCGCACCGGCACCGTCCTGGCGAGCTGCCTGGTCCTGCTGGTGGCGGCGGTCGTCGTGGCCGTACGGGTCTACGACCGCGAACCGACCGTCACCCTGCTGGCCAACTGGACCGGCAAGGACGAACGCGCCTTCCGGGAGGCGGTGATCGCCCCCTTCGAGCGCAAGTACCGCGTCCACGTCGACTACCAGGGCAGCTCCGCCCAGAGCCAGGTGCTCAGCGCCGACGTGGAGGCCGGGACACCACCCGACGTGGTGGTGCTCACCGGCCCCGGCGAACTCGCCTCCTACGTCGCCCAGCGCCGGCTGAAAGCGCTCGACGGCCTGGTCCCCGAGGGCGGCTTCAGCGCGTCCTGGGCCACCCCGATCGACGGGCACGTCTACTGGTTCCCGCTCAAGGCGGACCTCAAGAGCATCGTCTGGTACCCGGGGGACATGACCGAACGGCAGCGCAGGGACGCCGCGGGGCAGCCGGCCCAGTGGTGCCTGGGCCTGGGCGCCGGCGCGACCAGCGGCTGGCCCGGCACGGACTGGATCGAGGACCTGCTGCTCCAGCAGTCCGGCTGGCGCACCTACGACAAGTGGGCGCGCGGAGACCTGCCCTGGACCGACACCGCGGTGCGCCGGGCCTGGACGACCTGGCGGGACCGGGTCGTCGGCGGCGGCGAGAACGAGCGGCTCGTCAGCCGGGCGCTTGAGACCCACTACCAGGACGCCTCCGGCTACGTCGTGAAGGACCCGCCCCAGTGCAGCCTGGAACACCAGGCGTCGTTCATCGGTGGCAACGAGGACTGGAAGAAGGCCGACGGACGCTACGAGGCGTCCGGCATGCTGCTGGGCACCGGCTACTCCGACGCCTGGGAGGTCTCCGGGGACCTGGTCGCGCTGCTGCACGAGACACCCGCGGCACGGCAGCTGATCCGCTATCTGGCCTCGACCGACGCCCAACGGGTGTGGAGCGCCGAGAAGTCCGGCTTCTCGGTCCAGGCCGACGTACCGGCCGGTTCGTACGGCGCACCGGGCACCCAGCAGCGTCGGCTCGCCGACACGCTGCGGGACCCGCGGGCGGTGCACTGCTTCGACGCCTCCGACGCGATGCCGCCCGCCGTGCGTGACGCCTTCGCCCTGTCCGCCATCGACTTCCTGGCCCGTCCGGGCGACCTGACGTCGCTGCTGAAGACGCTGGACACGCTGCGCACGGACCCGGAACTGACCTGGCTGCCCTCGGTCTGCGACCGCGCACCCTGAGCGGGCGGCACCGCTTCCGGTGCCGCCCGCGACGCGGGGCGGGTTACCCGGCGTCGGCGCCGGGCGCGGGGCGGCCGGCCGGGCTCAGAACGGGTAGGCGGGCTGCTCGGACCTGGCGGTGATCCAGCGGGTCTCGGTGAACGCCTCGATGTTGGCGTCGCCGCCGAAGCGGGCGCCGGTGCCGGAGGCGGCGACACCGCCGAACGGCGCGACGGCCTCGTCGCTGACGGTCTGGTCGTTGACGTGGACGATCCCGGTCGGGATGCGCTCGGCCAGTTCCAGACCGCGCATCGCGTCGGACGTCAGGATGCCGAGCGACAGTCCGTACGAGGACGCCGTGGCCAACGCCACCGCCTCGTCCAGGTCGCGGAAGGCACGGACGGGGGCGACCGGGCCGAAGACCTCCTCCGCGTAGGCGGGGGAGGCGTCGTCGACGTCGGCGAGCACGGTCGGCCGGTAGAACAGGTCCTGGTAGGTGCCGCCCGCCACCAGCCGGGCGCCGTTGCCGACACTGGCCGTGACCAGGCCGTGGATCTTGTCCCGCTGCCCGGCGTCGATGATCGGCCCGAGCGCCACCTGCTCCTTGGCGGGGTTGCCGACCGGCAACTGCTCGGCCTTCTCGGCGAGGCGCGCCACGTACTCGTCGGCGACCGAGGCGTGCACCAGGTGGCGGCCGGTGGTCATGCAGATCTGGCCCTGGTGGAAGTAGGACCCCCAGGCGGCCGTGGACGCGGCCCGCTCCAGGTCGGCGTCGGGAAGCACGATCAGCGCCGAGTTGCCGCCCAGTTCCAGGTGGGCGCGCTTGAGGTGCTCGGCCGCCGCCGCGCCGACCTTGCGGCCGGCCGCCGTGGACCCGGTGAAGGAGACCACCCGCACCTGCGGCGCCGCCACCACCGCGGCCCCGGTGTCCGCGCCGCCCGGCAGCAGGTGCAGCAGGTCGGCGGGCAGCCCGGCCTCCTCGAAGACCCGCATGACGGACACCCCGCCGCACACCGCGGTGCGCAGGTCCGGCTTGAACAGCACCGAGTTGCCGAGCGCGAGGGCGGGCGCGACCGAGCGGATGCCGAGGATGAGCGGCGCGTTGAACGGGGCGATGACACCGACCACCCCCGCGGGCACCCGGCGGGCCAGGCTGAGCCGGGGCTCCGCCGAGGGCAGGATCTCGCCGAGGGGGCGGGAGGCCAGGGTCGCGGCCTCGTAGCACTCCTGGGCGGCGGTCGTCGTCTCGAAGGCCGCCTTCCCCGGGATGCTGCCGCCCTCGCGGATCAGCCACTGGCCGATCTCGTCGGCGTACCGGGTGAACAGGTCACCGGCGCGGCGCAGCACGGCGGCGCGTTCGGTGTACGGGGCGCGGGCCCAGGCCGACTGGGCCCGCGCGGCGCGCTCGGCGGCGCTCGCGACGTCCTCGGGGGTGGCGACACCTATGGTGCCGAGGACCTCTCCGGTGGCGGGTTCGACGACGGGTGCGGTGCCCCCCGTCATGGCCGTCCAGGTGCCGACGTGGGCCTTGCCGGACCACTGGGTGGGATCGAGCAGGGACATGATGGTCTCCGGGCTGCGGGTCGGGAACGGTGGCGTGGGGGGAACGGTGGCGTGGGGGGAACGGGCGTCAGGGCCGGAACTCGGCGCCTACGCCGACGGAGATCTCCAGGAGCAGGGGTCGGGTGCGGTCGGCCAGGGTGGGGCCGAGGTCGTCGAGTGCCGCGCACAGTTCGGCGTGGTCGCCGATCCGGCGGGCGGGGCAGCCGAGGGACTCCGCGAGACCGGCCACGTCGATCTCCTCGAACGGGGGCCACGGCGGCTTGCCCCCGTGCTGTTCGGCGAGCTTGTCCATGACCGCGTAGCGGCCGTTGGCGAGGACGACGAAGACGACGCCGACGTCGTAGTGCACGGCGGTCCACAGGGCCTGGATCTGGTAGAGCGAGGAGCCGTCGCCGACGACGGCGACCACCGGGCGGCGCGGCTGCCCCATGCGCACCCCGATCGCGGCGGGCAGCGCGAAACCGAGACCGCCCATGGCGGCGCTGAGGAAGCCGAGCGGTGTCCGGGCCGGCAGCAGGGCGTGCAGGTCGGGGCGGGAGGACGGGGTCTCCTCCACGACCACGGTCTGCGGGGGCAGCCGTTCGGCGAGCGCCGCGAGGACCTGGGACGGGCTCAGCGGCTCGCCGGGCCCCGGCGGCTCGGGGCGCCGCGGGCGGGGCACCGCCGGACCGGCCGCCGGGCCGCGCGGCGGGGTGCGGCGGGCGAGCCGGTCGCAGAAGTCCGGCAGCGGGGTGAGCACCGCGAGTTCGGCGGGCGCGCGCCGGGCCTCGGCCGGGTCGTCGGTGACGACGACCACCCGGGCGTCCGTCAACTTCCCCGGCGTGTACGGATATTGCCGCAGGAACGGGGCGCCGACGCACAGCACCAGGTCGTGCGGGGCGAGGACGTCGCGCAGCCGGGGCCGGTCGGCGGGCAGGTGTCCGGCGAACTGCGGGTGGTCCTGGGGGAAGCCCGCGCGCGCCCCGAACGGTTCCTGCCAGACCGGGCAGCCGAGTCGTTCGGCGAGGGCGGTGAGCGCGCCCCAGGTGCGGGCGTCGTCGGCGCCCGAACCGACCACGAGCACCGGGGCCGATGCCTCGGACAGCAGCCCGGCGACCTCGGCGACGGACGACGGATCGGCGCCGACCGCGCGGCGCAGCACGGCCGCGGCGGGCACGGGCAGGTCCTCGGCGGGCTCCGCCCAGTCGTCCATGGGCACCAGGACCAGCGCGGGGCCGCGCCCCTCGTGGGCGGCGTGCGCGGCCCGACCGATCGCGCCGGGTACGTCCTGGGCGCGCACCGGTGACTCCACGCTCACCGGGTAGTCCCCGGCCAGGCCCGCGAGCCGGCCGGCGAGGAACGGCTCCTGGGCCAGGTGACGGCGGTCCTGCTGGCCGACCAGGACGACCAGGGGCGCCCGGTTGACGCGCGCGGTGGCGAGCGCGCCGACCGCGTTGCCGAGTCCCGCGGTGGTGTGCAGCAGGACCAGCGCGGGCCGTTCGCGGGCCAGCGCCCAGCCGGTGGCGGCGCCCACCACGGAGCCCTCGTGCAGGGCCAGGACGAACTCCAGGTCCGCGGGCAGATCGGCGAGCAGGGACACCTCGGTGGAGCCGGGGTTGGAGAAGAGGGTGGTCAGTCCGTGCCGGCGCAGTTCGTCGAATGCGGCGTCCCGTACGGTGCGGGGCGCTGTGGGGGTCTCGGTCATGACAGCGTGCTCCGGTGGCTCGCCACCTGGCCGCCCAGCCCGACGTTCGCCCGGAGCCAGGACAGCAGGGCGTCGCTGAGCCCCGTCTCGGAACGGGCCTCCTCCTCGCCCTGGCGGCCGGCCCGGACCTTCTCGATCGTCTCCAGGTGGTATTCGCGGATGACCTGCGCCGCGTGGGCCGGGTCCCGGGTGGCGACGGCGGTCACGATCCGCATCCGGCCGGGCTGGAGGGAACGTGCGATCTGACCGAAGTCGCCGCCCTCGCCGCCGGACAGCTTGACCGCGAGCCCGATCTGCATCTCGGTGATGAACCGGCACAGGGCGGCGAGCAGCGGGTTGTGGGAGATCTCGGCCATGGTGGCGAAGAACTGGTACAGCGCGGCGGCCAGCGCCTCGTTGTCCGTCGTGCGGGAGATGGCCTCGGCCGCCTCCCGCAGCCGTTCGATCTCCTCGTCGGAGGCTTGTTCGGCGGCGAGTTCGGCGGCGTAGCCGTGCAGGGCGCCGAGCAGGCCCAGCACCTCACGGGCGCCGACCTTCTCGACCTGGACGACGGAGGCGATGGACATCGCCAGCATGGTGTCGCCCTGTGCGTTGACCGTCGCCCGGCTGCCGTTGCGGGTGGTCACCAGTCCCATCGCGGTGAGAACCCGGATCGCCTCGCGGATGGTGGGGGCGCTGACGTCGTAGGACGCGGCCAGATCCCGCTCGGACGGCAGCCGGGAGCCGTTCGGCAGGGCACCGCTGAGGATCTGTTCGCGGAGGTCCTCGACGATCTGGTCGGCCACCCGGCCGCGGAAGATCCTCGCGGGGGTGTGAGGCACGGACATGTCACTCCCAGGGGTCTCTTGAGCCGCGCGGGCTCGGCCCGGGCACTTCGGCGGGCCACTGCATCAGACGCTAACCTACTTGGTAGGTCCCGGCAAGCGCTGGCGGTGCACTGCTCCCGCTTCGAGTTGCCGTGGCGGATGTGGCCGTTTAGCGTGGCCTAAACCTACTTAGTAGGTGTCGGACGGGCCGGACGGGTCGGAAACGAGGTACCAGGCAGGTCGAGTGGAGTTCCGCCGCGGTCCCGCGGCCCCGAAGGGCCCCGTTCGGCGGCAGGCTCGGGCGGGCGTCCCGCCGGCCCGTGCGTCTCACGGCGTTCGGCCCCGGAGACGAGCAGGAAGAGGAAGAACAGCCATGAGCACACTGACCCTGGCCCAGGCGTCCGAGATCGTCGACTCCGCGCTGGGTCACGCGCACGAGCTGGGCCTGCGTCCACTGGCCGTCACCGTCCTCGACCCCGGCGGCCACCCCCTGGTGGTCAAGCGGGAGGAGACGGCCGGCATCCTGCGCCCGCAGCTCGCCCACGCGAAGGCATGGGGCTGCCTCGGCACCGGCCAGGGCGGTGCGGCGAGCGCCCGGTACGCCATCCGTGACCCCGCGTTCTTCACCGCACTGGCGGCGATCTCCGAGGGCCGGGTCGCCTCCTGCAAGGGCGGCGCCCTGATCCGCGACGCGGCCGGTGAGCTGCTGGGCGCGGTCGGCGTCAGCGGCGACCGCCCCGACAACGACGAGGCCGCCGCGGTCTTCGGTGTGGAGAAGACGGGCCTGATCGCCGACGTGGGCTGAGGCTGCCTGCGCGCGGCGGCCCTGGCGGGCGTGGGTCTGTCGGCGGCGCAGGTCTGGGCGGCAATGCGTTGCGGGGTGGGGTGCCCTGCGTCGTCGCCGTGCGGACGAGGTACGCGTCGCCGACACGCTGTCCGGCTGCTGTGAAGGTCCACGCGGTGAGTCG
This sequence comes from Streptomyces sp. NPDC056161, assembly GCF_042268025.1. Classification (NCBI taxonomy): domain Bacteria; kingdom Bacillati; phylum Actinomycetota; class Actinomycetes; order Kitasatosporales; family Streptomycetaceae; genus Streptomyces; species Streptomyces sp. NPDC056161. The sequence goes on along the minus strand of NZ_JBHJUV010000053.1, from coordinate 35,067 downwards.
CGCGACTGCTCGCCCGGTCGGTGCGGTGCCCTGCGGCCCGCGCGAGCGGCAAGTGGTGGCCGAATGAATTCCGGTTGCCCTACCTCACGAGACTTGTCCCCCTCGTTTTCTTGAACCGTTCGTCTTTGGGGCGATAGGTTGAGCGCCGTGACCGCAGCCCAGCCCCCCACCGTCGCTGACGAGCTGCGCGGTGCCGGCCTGCGTGTGACGGCCGCCCGCGTCGCACTGCTCGACACCGTCCGGCACGGCGACCACCTCGGTGTCGAGGCGATCGCCTCCGGGGTGCGCGAGCGTGTCGGCCACATCTCCGTCCAGGCCGTGTACGAGGCGCTGCACGCGCTCACCGCGGCCGGACTCATCCGCCGCATCGAACCGGCCGGCAGCCCGGCGCGGTTCGAGGGTCGCGTCGGCGACAACCACCACCACGTCATCTGCCGGTCGTGCGGTGCCGTCGCCGACGTCGACTGCGCGGTCGGCGACGCTCCTTGCCTGACCGCCTCGGACGACCGCGGCTTCGCCATCGACGAGGCCGAGGTCATCTACTGGGGCCTGTGCCCCGAATGTTCCACCACCAGCAGTTCCTGAGCACCAAGATGCGCCCCGTCCGGAAGGATTCCCATGGCCGAGAACAATGAGGCAATCGTCACTGACGCGAAATCGGAGGAGACAGGCGGCTGCCCCGTCGCGCACGGTCGCGCCCCGCACCCGACCCAGGGCGGCGGCAACCGCCAGTGGTGGCCGGACCGGCTCAATCTGAAGATCCTCGCGAAGAACCCGGCCGTGGCCAACCCGCTCGGTGCGGAGTTCGACTACGCCGAGGCGTTCAAGTCCCTCGACCTCGCGGCCGTCAAGCAGGACATCGCCGAGGTGCTGACGACGTCGCAGGACTGGTGGCCGGCCGACTTCGGCAACTACGGCCCGCTGATGATCCGTATGGCGTGGCACAGCGCGGGCACCTACCGCATCAGCGACGGCCGCGGCGGCGCCGGCGCCGGCCAGCAGCGCTTCGCCCCGCTCAACAGCTGGCCGGACAACGCCAGCCTGGACAAGGCCCGCCGCCTGCTGTGGCCGGTCAAGAAGAAGTACGGCCAGAGCATCTCCTGGGCCGACCTCCTGGTCCTCACCGGCAACGTGGCCCTGGAGACGATGGGCTTCGAGACCTTCGGCTTCGCCGGCGGCCGCGCCGACGTCTGGGAGGCGGAGGAGGACGTCTACTGGGGTCCCGAGACCGGCTGGCTCGACGACCGGCGCTACACCGGCGACCGCCAGTTGGAGAACCCGCTCGGCGCGGTCCAGATGGGCCTCATCTACGTCAACCCGGAGGGCCCCAACGGCAACCCGGACCCGGTCGCCGCGGCCCGCGACATCCGCGAGACGTTCCGCCGGATGGCGATGAACGACGAGGAGACCGTCGCCCTCATCGCCGGCGGCCACACCTTCGGCAAGACCCACGGCGCGGGCCCGGCGGACAACGTCGGCCCGGAGCCCGAGGGCGCGCCGATGGAGCAGCAGGGCCTGGGCTGGCAGAGCACGTACGGCACGGGCGTCGGCAAGGACGCCATCACCAGCGGTCTTGAGGTCACCTGGACCTCCACCCCGACCCAGTGGGGCAACGGGTTCTTCAAGAACCTCTTCGAGTACGAGTACGAGCTGACCAAGAGCCCGGCCGGTGCCAACCAGTGGGTGGCCAAGGACGCCCCGGAGACCATCCCGGACGCGTTCGACGCGGACAAGAAGCACCGCCCGAAGATGCTCACCACCGACCTGTCGCTGCGCTTCGACCCGGTCTACGAGCAGATCTCCCGCCGGTTCTACGAGAACCCGGCGGAGTTCGCCGACGCGTTCGCCCGCGCCTGGTACAAGCTGACCCACCGTGACCTCGGCCCGAAGTCGCTCTACCTCGGCCCGGAGGTCCCCGAGGAGACCCTGCTGTGGCAGGACCCGCTGCCCGCGGCCGAGGGCGAGGTCATCGACGCCGCGGACGTCACGGCGCTCAAGGCCGAGATCCTCGGCTCCGGCCTGAGTGTCTCGCAGCTGGTCAAGGCCGCGTGGGCGTCGGCCGCCACCTTCCGCGGCAGCGACAAGCGCGGCGGTGCCAACGGCGCCCGGATCCGCCTGGAGCCGCAGCGCGGCTGGCAGGTCAACGACCCCGACGAGCTGGCGCAGGTCCTGCGCACCCTGGAGAACATCCAGGGTGAGTTCAACTCCGGCGCGAAGAAGGTCTCCCTGGCCGACCTGATCGTCCTCGGCGGCAGCGCGGCCGTGGAGAAGGCGGCCAAGGACGGCGGCATCGACGTCGAGGTGGCCTTCACCCCGGGCCGGGTCGACGCGACCGACGAGCACACGGACGCCGAGTCGTTCGCGGCGCTGGAGCCGTCGTACGACGGGTTCCGCAACTACGTCGGCAAGGGCAGCCGCCTGCCGGCCGAGTACCTGCTGCTGGACCGGGCGAACCTGCTCACGCTGAGTGCGCCCGAGACGACCGTCCTGGTCGGCGGCCTGCGGGTGCTGGACGTGAACCAGGGCGGGTCGAAGCACGGCGTCCTCACCGAGACCCCGGGCAAGCTGACCAACGACTTCTTCGTCAACCTGCTCGACCTGGGCACGACCTGGAAGTCCACCTCCGAGGACCAGACCACGTTCGAGGCCCGTGACGCCTCGGGCGCGGTCAAGTGGACCGGCACCCGTGCCGACCTCGTCTTCGGCTCCAACTCCGAGCTGCGCGCCCTCGCGGAGGTCTACGCGAGCGACGACGCGAAGGAGAAGTTCGTGAAGGACTTCGTCGCGGCCTGGACGAAGGTCATGGACCTCGACCGGTTCGACCTCGTCTGATCCTTGGGACGACCGTCACCAACGGGACGCCCGGACCGGCCTCGCGGCCGGTCCGGGCGTTCGCGTCGTCGTGGTCCGGGCCGCGGGGCCACCGGATTCCACCGGGTCACAACGGGTCATAACGGCTGATGCGCGATCGCCGTCAGGAACGTTCCGTACGCCAGGGAGACCGCCGTCAGGGTGCCGCCCAGCAGCAGGGCCTTCGGCCGCCGCGCGCGCCAGGTCCGTACGAGCGCCAGGGCGACCGGGACGAGCAGCGGGAACGCGGGCAGCAGGAAGCGGGGCTTGGAGGCGAAGGGGCCGGACACCGCGACCACCAGCAGCACCAGGGCGCCCGCGAACACCACCAGCGGCAGCGGCGCGCGCTCCAGGCACAGCAGGCAGAACAGCAGGACACCGGCGGCGACCACCACCAGGGCCAGCGGGTAGACGACCCCGCCGCCGTGCAGGAACAGCGCCTTGAGGAAGCGCAGGGCGCCGATTCCGAAGTCGAGGCGTGAGCTCCAGGCGCTCTGCACGCGGAAGTAGCCGTGGAACAGGTCCCCGGTCCGCCGGCCCACCCACAGCACGTAGCCCACCCAGCCCAGCGGGGCGAGCAGGGCGCCCGCCCACAGGCCCGGCGGAACGCGACCGCGGCGGCGCACGATCTCGTGTCCGGCCGCGACGAGCACGGCCGCCACCGCCGCGATGCCGCTCGGCCGGGACAGCCCGGCCAGGGCCGCCAGCGAACCGGCCGACAGCCAGCGGTCCTTGAGCACGGCGTACAGGCACCAGGCGGCGAGCGCGGCGAACAACGGCTCGGTGTAGGCGAGGGTGAGGACCACCGAGTGCGGCAGCGACGCCCACAGCGCCACGAGCGCGGTGGCGACGGCCCGCCCGTACATGTGGTGGCCGATCGCGTAGACACCCCAGGCGGCCACGACCGCCGCAGTCCAGGCGAGCAGCAGTCCGGCGGCGCCGGGGGAGAGCGGCACGACGGCCGTGACGGCCCGGACGAGGACCGGGTAGAGCGGGAAGAACGCCCAGTCCGTCTGCACCTCACCCGTCCTGGTGATCCAGATCAGCCGCCCGTAGCCGTGCGTGGCGATGTGCAGGTACCAGGTGGAGTCCCAGGAGTGGGCGAGGTTCTTGGTGAGCGGCCGGCCCGACAGCCGGCTCGTCGCGGCCACCGCGACGACACCGGCGGCGCGGACCGCCACGAACAGGGCCAGGGCCGCGAGGACACCGGCCGGAGCCGGGTGCCACCGGCGCCGCGCCCGACCGGCCGGTGGGCGGTGCACGGGCGCGTACGGTACGGCGGGCTCGGGCAGCGGTGCGGAAGACGTGCTCACGCTTCGACCTTGAGCACGCCCCGCACCGGGCGCAATCGGGAGTCCTCCGTCCGCCCCGCCGGTACGCCGGCGGGGGAGACCTGTGCGAGACGACGGGCGAGGACCCGCGTGGCACGCCGGGGAGACCCCCGTGGGGCAGGCGAGCGGGGTCAGCCGGTGCGGCGCTGGTTGAAGCGGAGCATGTTGCCGGCCGGGTCGCGGAAGGCGCAGTCCCGGACGCCGTAGGGCTGGTCGATGGGCTCCTGGAGGACCTCTCCGCCGGCCGCCCGGATGTGTTCGAAGGTGGCGTCCACGTCGTCGGTGGAGAAGATCACGCCGCGCAGCAGGCCCTTGGCCAGCAGCTCCGCCATGGCCTGCCGGTCGGCGGGGGAGGCGCCCGGGTCGGCGAGCGGCGGTTCGAGGACGATCTCCACGCCCGGCTGCTCGGGTGACCCGACGGTCACCCAGCGCATCCCCTCGAAGGCGACGTCGTTGCGCACCTCCAGGCCGAGGACGTCACGGTAGAAGGGGAGAGCCTTGTCATGGTCGTCGACTGCGATGAAGCACTGTGAGAGCTTGATGTTCATGCCCTCGACGCTACGAGGCGGCGGCCGGTTCCGCTTCTCCGTTCCTGACCGGTTGCCCGCGGGCGTCGGATCAGGGCTTTCTGACCGGGCGGGTGAGGACCTTGGCCACGCATGCCGGTATCGCGGCGCCGGCCTCGTGGCGGCGGGCCCGGTAGGCGCTCGGGCTCTCGCCGACCAGTTCGGTGAAGCGCGAGCTGAACGAGCCCAGTGACGTACATCCCACCTCGAAGCAGACCTCCGTCACACTCAGATCGCCCCGCCGCAGCAGCGCCTTGGCCCGCTCGATACGGCGGGTCATCAGATAGCTGTACGGCGTCTCGCCGAAGGCGGCGCGGAAGCTGCGGGAGAAGTGGCCGGGCGACATGAGGGCGATGGCGGCCAGCGCGGGCACGTCCAGCGGCCGACCGTAGTCGCGGTCGATCGTGTCCCGGGCGCGGCGCAGTCTCACCAGGTCCTCAAGTGTCACGGAACCCAGCATCGCACGGGCCACCGACACCGCCCGGAGGGCCGCCGCCGCGCCCGTCCCACGGCCCGGCGGCGCCCGACGGGGGCGTGGGACGGGGCGGACCGGAATGCAAAAGGGGGTGGTCATACGGGTGCGGGAGCGGGCTATTCTCTGACCGCGGCCAGGCGGCCCGCCCCGGTCCGGGGCAGTGGCGTCCCGGTCTCCTCCCCCGCAGAGGCCGGACCTGGCTCTGGAACCCCGACCCCGACCGCGCCGTCCGGGCACCTCCTGGCGGCAGACCCCGCTTCCCGCGCCGAGCGCGCCCGACCGGGCACGCCCGGCGTCCGGCCGGCACCCCGAACGGGCCGCGGACCGTGCCGGGTCGGCTCCGGCCACGGCGGCGAGGACCGCGGAGCCGGCCCCGACATCCGGTCCCGGAGCCGGCCCCGCAACAGCCAGCAACAGAGGGAGAGACGATGAGCAAGGCCACGAGCACGGACGCGCGGACGCCCGCGTCGCACACCGCCGACAGCCACGACCTGATCCGGGTGCACGGCGCGCGTGAGAACAACCTCAAGGACGTCAGCGTCGAGATCCCGAAGCGCCGGCTGACGGTGTTCACCGGGGTGTCCGGCTCGGGCAAGAGCTCACTGGTGTTCGCGACCATAGCCGCGGAGTCCCAGCGGCTGATCAACGAGACCTACAGCGCCTTCGTCCAGGGCTTCATGCCCACGCTCGCCCGGCCCGAGGTCGACGTGCTCGACGGGCTGACCACCGCGATCATCGTGGACCAGCAGCGGATGGGCGCCGACCCCCGCTCCACGGTCGGCACCGCGACCGACGCGAACGCGATGCTGCGCATCCTCTTCAGCCGCCTCGGCAAGCCGTACATCGGCCCGCCCGGCGCCTTCGCCTTCAACGTGCCCTCGGTCCGGGCGAGCGGCGCGATCACCGTCGAGAAGGGCAACAAGAAGACGGAGAAGGCGACCTTCAGCCGTACCGGCGGCATGTGCCCGCGCTGCGAGGGCCGGGGCAGTGTCTCCGACATCGACCTGACCCAGCTCTACGACGACAGCAAGTCGCTGAGCGAGGGCGCGCTGACGATCCCCGGCTACAGCATGGACGGCTGGTACGGCCGTATCTTCCTCGGCTGCGGCTTCTTCGACCCGGACAAGCCGATCCGCAGGTTCACGAAGCGGGAACTGCACGACCTGCTGCACAAGGAGCCGACCAAGATCAAGGTCGACGGCATCAACCTGACGTACGAGGGACTGATCCCGCGGATCCAGAAGTCGATGCTGTCGAAGGACGTCGACGCGTTGCAGCCGCACATCCGGGCGTTCGTGGAGCGGGTGGTGACCTTCGCCACCTGCCCCGAGTGCGACGGCACCCGGCTGAGCGAGGGCGCCAGGTCCTCGAAGATCGAGGGGATCAGCATCGCCGACGCCTGTGCGATGGAGATCCGTGATCTCGCCGAGTGGGTCCGCGGCATCGACGAGCCCTCGGTGGCGCCGCTGCTCGGCAAACTGCGGCACACGCTGGACTCGTTCGTGGAGATCGGCCTCGGCTACCTCGCCCTCGACCGGCCGGCGGGCACGCTCTCGGGCGGTGAGGCACAGCGCGTCAAGATGATCCGGCACCTCGGCTCCGCGCTCACCGATGTCACCTACGTCTTCGACGAGCCCACCACGGGCCTGCACCCGCACGACATCCAGCGGATGAACGACCTGCTGCTGCGCCTGCGGGACAAGGGCAACACGGTGCTCGTCGTGGAGCACAAGCCGGAGCTGATCGGCATCGCCGACCACGTGGTCGACCTGGGGCCCGGCGCCGGCACGGGGGGCGGCACCGTCTGCTACGAGGGCGGCGTAGAAGGGCTGCGCGGCTCTCAGACCGTCACCGGACGCCATCTCGACGACCGGTCGGCCCTGAAGGGGACGGTGCGCGAGCCCACCGGTGTGCTGGAGATCCGCGGTGCGTCGGTGAACAACCTGACCGGTGTGGACGTGGACGTTCCGCTCGGCGTGCTCACCGTCGTCACCGGCGTCGCCGGGTCGGGCAAGAGTTCCCTGGTGCACGGCTCGATCCCGGCCGACGAGGGGGTGGTCGCGGTCGACCAGAGCCCGATCCGCGGGTCCCGGCGCAGCAACCCGGCGACGTACACCGGGCTGCTCGACCCGATCCGCAAGGCGTTCGCCAAGGCCAACGGCGTCAAGCCCGCGCTGTTCAGCGCCAACTCCGAGGGCGCCTGCCCCACCTGCAACGGCGCGGGCGTCATCTACACCGACCTGGGGATGATGGCCGGGGTCTCCTCGCCCTGCGAGGACTGCGAGGGCAAGCGGTTCCAGCCCTCGGTCCTGGAGTACACGCTGGGCGGCCGTGACATCAGCGAGGTCCTCGCGATGCCGGTGTCCGAGGCCGAGGAGTTCTTCGGCTCGGGCGAGGCGCGCACGCCTGCCGCGCACCGCATCCTCACCCGGCTAGCCGACGTCGGTCTCGGCTACCTCACCCTCGGGCAGCCGCTCACCACCCTCTCCGGCGGTGAACGCCAGCGCCTCAAGCTGGCCACGCACATGTCCGAGAAGGGCGGTGTCTACGTCCTCGACGAGCCGACCTCGGGCCTGCACCTCGCCGATGTCGAGCAGTTGCTCGGCCTGCTCGACCGGCTCGTCGACTCCGGCAAGTCGGTGATCGTGGTCGAGCACCACCAGGCGGTCATGGCGCACGCCGACTGGATCATCGACCTCGGTCCGGGCGCCGGTCACGACGGCGGTCGGATCGTCTTCGAAGGCACCCCCGCCGATCTCGTCGCCGCCCGCTCCACCCTCACCGGCGAGCACCTCGCGGCGTACGTCGGCGACTGACACGGGTCCGCCCACCTGGATTCCGGACGGCGTGGCCGGAGCCACCCACTTGGATTCCGGGCGGCTGAGCCAGTCCCACTCACCTGGGTTCCGGGCGGCTGAGCCAGGCCCGCTCACCCGGATTCCGGGCAGCTGAGGCGGCACGGCCGGCCCACCCGCATCCCGTGGGACGAGCCCGGCTGCCCGCGCCGGGTTCGTCCCACACAGCCGCTGCCGAGACGCGTTCCGGCAGCGGCTCCGCTTTCCACCGCACTTTAACCTACTTGGTAGGTAGGCGGCCAGGGTGTCGGGTGCCGCGACATCGCCCCGCCCTGTCCCGCGCCGGGCCTCGACGCCACTGCGGAGCCCCGTGCCGCTACGCGGCCCCCACGTCACCCCGCGGAGCCGCATGTCATTGCGGAGTCCCACGTCACCGGCGTCTCGGTCGCCATGTACCGGTCCCGTCGGACGCGCCGGTGACCAGGGTGGCGGCTCTCGTGAGGCCGGTGCCGGTCATCGGGGTGCTCCTTCGATTTCGATGAAAGCTCACTACCTACCTTGACACAAACCTACTAGGAAGGTTCTGTAGTTACGGCGATCGGAGGTCGTCGGACAGACGCGCCTCGGCCCGGCCGGGCGAGCGCATCCGGTGACCGCCGCCCGTAGTCAGACTCCGTCCCGCCCGCTCCGGGCCCGGGACGGCTGAGCACTCGAAAACGGAGGACAGCGATGAAGATCGCGCCGTACGACGAGAACGCGTTCAAGATGGACCATCCGCGGGGGACGGTGTCCTTCAACTACCTGCTGATGGGCGACCGGACCAAGCCGTTCGAGAACTACCGCTACATCCTCGGCCGCAACGAGGCCGACTTCAGCATGCCGCGGCACTGCCACACGTTCGAGCAGATCCGGCTGCCCGTGATCGGCGACATGAACATCGGCGAGCAGGGCTTCCTGCGCGAGGGCGAGGTCGGCTACTTCCCGGAGGGCCAGACCTACGGGCCGCAGGACGACAAGCTGGAGGACCCCAAGCAGCTCCAGCTGGTGCTGCAGTTCGGCGGGGCCTCGGCGCTGGGCATGCAGGCCGGCCGCGGCCGCGGCCCGGACAACAAGGAGGCCCAGGCCGAGCGCCGTCCGCGCCGGGAGCAGAGGTTCCCCAAGCCGCGTTACAACGGCGTCGTCATCAGCAACCCGGACCACTTCAACTACCTGCCGGTGGCGGGCCGGCCGGGGGTCAAGCGCAAGCACATCGGCACCTACACCGAGCGGCAGTTCTGGATCGACTTCGTCAAGCTCGACGCCGGTGCCGAGTGGGTGTCGGAGAGCGCGGACGCCAAGCGGCTGACCGTGGTGCTCCAGGGCCGGGGCACGGCCGAGGGCACCGAGATCGGCTGGATGGGCGCGGTCGAGGCCGAGCCGGGCGAGAAGGTCCGCTACACCGCGACCGAGGAACTCGTGCTGTACACGGTCGGCCTGCCGCCGATCGTCCAGCCGGTCGAACCCGACGACGACAAGTTCGTCACCGTCGTCACCGACGGCGGCATCCGCTTCGAGAACCCCAAGGACGCCGACAACGGCTGACGCACGGCTTCTCACCAGGACGATGGCTCGGGAGCGGGACCACCCCGAGCCACCGTCGGCTGCCTCGACCCCACTCATGGAAAGTCTTCGCGCCCCGTGAAAATCGCCTCGCGCCGGACGCCCTTCGGCGACCGCCTCTGCTTCGCCGACGTCGTACCCGGCCACCTCGTCGACATCCAGGCCGCCTCGGTCCGCCGGGCGGAGACAGCCGGCGTCCACCGGGACGACGCCCTGGCCCGCTCCCGGCACGTCGTCCTCGGCGACCTGCCCGCCCTGCTCCAGGTCGACCCGGACCTCGGTGAGATCCGCCGGGTGCACGACTGGGCCGTCGACCACGCCGGCACCGGTGAACTCGACGCCGACTGCCTGTGGTCCGACGAGCCCGCACGACTCGGCACCCCGCTCGGGCGACCGCGCACGGTCTGGCTGATGCTCGCCAACTTCCCACGCGGCGCCCGGCCCGGCGCGCAGCAGCCGCCGCGGGGCGAGCGCCCCACCATGCGGGGCTGCCTGAAGTCGGTGAGCGCCCTGGCCGGCCCCCGCGACGACCTGCTCCACCCGGCGATCAGCAGCAAGGTCGACCCGGAGGTGGAACTCGGCGTGGTGGTGGGCCGCCGCTCCCGCCACCTCACCCAGGCCGACGCCCTGAACGCCGTGGCCGGTTACGTGCTGTTCTGCGACTCCGGTTCCCGGGACGTGTCCGAAGTGGACGGCGGCCGCATGGACCGCGCCAAGGGCTTCGACACCTACGGGATCACCGGCCCCTGGTTCGTCACCCCCGACGAGATCGCCGACCCCTACGACCTGCCCATCCGGCAGTGGGTCAACGGCGCATTGCGCCAGGAGGGCAGCACCGCCCAGATGTTCCACACCATCCCCGAGCAACTGGCCTGGCTCACCGAGGCGATCACCCTGGCGCCGGGCGACGTGCTGTCCACCGGCACCCCGCCGGGCCACGGGGCCGTCGAGCCGGGCGACCTCGTGCGCGGCGAGATCGAGGGGCTCGGAGTCATCGAGAACAAAGTCGTCCTCGACGACTGAGACACGGAGGGTCAGCAGTGACGCAACCGCAGCTTCAGATCATCGTCGGCAGCACCCGGCCCGGCCGCCGCGGCCTGCCCATCGCCACCTGGTTCCACGGCCTGGCGGTCAAGCACGCCGGATTCGACGCCCGGCTCGTCGACCTCGCCGAGGTCGGGCTGCCGCTCCTCGACGAGCCGCGTCCGCCGCAGCGCGGCCGGTACGAGCACGACCACACCCGCCGCTGGAGCGAGACCGTGCGCACCGGCGACGCGTACGTCTTCGTGGTGCCCGAGTACAACCACAGCTACAACGCGGCCACCAAGAACGCCCTCGACTACCTCGCCCGTGAATGGGCCGGCAAGCCGGTAGCGTTCGTCGGGTACGGCGGGGTCGCGGCCGGCGCCCGCGCCGTGCAGGCGCTGCTGCCCGTGGTGGCCTCACTCGGCATGGTGCCGCTCTCCGGCAGCGTGCACATACCCTTCGTACGGACGTCGATCACCCCCGAGGGCCGGTTCGAGTCCGCTCCCGGTCTCGACGAGAACGCCACCGGAGTGATCGACGAACTGCTGCGGCTGACGACGTCACTCGGAGCGGCCCGGACCACCCCACCGGTCGGATGAGCGCGCACCCGGCCACGGAGTCCGCGGGCGAGCCGCCCGAGGACGCCCGCGGCCCGCGGATCGCCGTCAGCCAGAAGGTGGCCGTCGGGGTCGTGTACGTGGCCGGGCTGTTCCTGAGCACGCTCGACATGACCATCGTCAACGTCGCCCTGCCCACCATCGGCCGCGCCTTCGACGTCCCCGCCACGGCCGTCGACACCGTCTCCATCTCCTACCTGGTCAGCCTCGCCGTCTTCGTCCCCGTCTCCGGCTGGCTCGGCGACCGCTTCGGCGGCAAACGCACCCTGCTGACCGCCGTCGCCCTGTTCACCCTCGGCTCCGCACTGTGCGGCACGGCCACAGGGCTCGGCCAACTGGTCGCCTTCCGGGTCCTGCAAGGCATCGGCGGCGGCATGCTCGCCTCCGTCGGCATGGCGATGCTGCTGCGCACCTTCCCGCCCGAGGAACGGGTGCGCGCCTCCGCCGTACTCAGCATCGCCAACGGCCTCGCCCCCACCATGGGCCCGGTACTCGGCGGCATCCTGGTGACCCACGTCTCCTGGCGGGCCATCTTCTACGTCAACGTCCCCATCGGCGTCCTCGCCGTCCTCTTCGGCCTGCTCTGCCTGCGCAACGAACCGGCCCGGCCCGCCGAACGGTTCGACCTCGGCGGCTTCCTGCTCGCCGCGTCCGGCTTCGGACTCCTCATGTACGGCATCTCCGAAGGGCCCGAACAGGGCTGGGGCACCGCGCCCGTGACCGCCGCCCTCGGCTGCGGCGCCGTCCTGGCCGCCGGGCTGACGGCCGTCGAACTGCGCAAACGGTCACCGATGCTCGACCTGCGGCTGCTGCGGGACCGGCTGTTCGCCGCCGGCACGACCGTGCTGACCATGCAGACGGTGACCTTCCTCGGCGCCCTGTTCACCCTCACCCTCTACCTCCAGGACGAACGGGGCATGACCCCGATGGCCGCCGGCCTCACCACCTTCCCCGAGGCCGTCGGCGTGGTCACCGGCTCGCAACTCGCCAGCCGGGTGCTCTACCGCAGGCTCCGGCCCCGCCGGCACCTGATGCTCGGCACCGGCGCCACCTGCGTGGTCATCGCCGCGATGGGGCTGTTGCTGCGCGCCGACACCGGCGGGTGGCTGATCGTGCTCCTGCTGTTCGGCATGGGCCTCGCCGTCGGACAGGTCTTCGTCGGCACCCAGTCCGCGTCCTTCGCGACGGTGTCGTCCTGGTCCTCCGGCCGGGCCTCGACCCTCTTCAACGTCGGCCGCAGGCTCGGCGGGGCCGCCGGAGTCGCCCTCGCCACCACCGTCCTGGTGACCGCGGGCACCACGGGCCCGCGCCCCTCCCCGGGCATGTCCGGCTACCACGCCGCCTTCCTCACCCTCGCCGCCGTCAACCTCCTCGGCCTGTACGCGGCCACCCGCGTCAACGACGAGGACGCGGCGAGCACGATCCCCCCTTCCCCGAGCGGCACCCGCCAGAACGGACCCGACGACCAGGCCGACAACACACCGGACCAAGAACACCGACAAGCCGACGAACAAGCCGACGAACAAGCCGACGAACGAGAACCCGGCAACGAACCCGGCAACGAACCCGACAACGAACCCGACAAGAAACCCGAGAAGGAGAAGGAGCCTCAACGATGAGCACACTGACCCTGAGCCAGGCGTCCGAGATCGTGGACGCGGCCCTCAGCCAGGCCCGCGAACTGGGCCTGCGCCCGCTGGCCGTCACCGTCCTCGACCCCGGCGGCCACCCGCTGGTGGTCAAGCGTGAGGAGACCGCGGGCATCCTGCGCCCGCAGATCGCCCACGCCAAGGCATGGGGCTGCCTCGGCACCGGCCAGGGCGGCGCCGCCGGTGCCCGCCACGCGACGCGCGACCCCGCGTTCTTCGCCGCCCTGGCGGCCATCTCCGAGGGCCGGATCGCCGCCTCCAAGGGCGGTGTGCTGATCCGCGACGCGGACGGCGTGCTCCTCGGCGCGGTCGGCGTCAGCGGCGACCGCCCCGACAACGACGAGGCCGTCGCGGTCTTCGGCGTGCAGAAGGCGGGCCTCACCGCCGACGCCGGCTGACGACCCCCGCCACCTCGGCGCCCGCACTCCCGGCCACCGGCCCGGGAGCCACGGCACAGGGGCCGGGACCGCAGCCCGTGCGGGTCCCGGCCCCCTATCGGAAACGGATGTAGCTCCCCCAGCAAGAGCCGCATTCCCCGGGGGCCGCACACCTCGCGTGACAGCCGCCCCCACGGCATCGAACTCCCTTTTGAAGATGGCCGACGGGAAAAACAGAGGTACACCATGGCAAAGACGCCGGAAGACCTCGGCACACCAGCTGAAACACCCGGGAACAAGGGACGTCCCGGTACCCCCGAATCCGCCCAGCTCAGCAGCAGGCACCGTGCTCAGGCCCTGGCCGTGTGCATCGCCGCCGCCTTTCTGACCCTCCTCGACGTGAGCATCGTGACGGTGGCGCTGCCCTCCATGGAGCACCATCTGCACCTGTCGTCCTCGCAGGCGACCTGGTCCGTCGCCGGGTACACCCTCACCTTCGGGCTCGTCCTGGTCCCGAGCGGCCGACTGGGCGACGAGTTCGGCCGCAAGAAGATCTTCCTCATCGGGATGGTGCTGTTCACCGTCACCGGCGTGCTGTGCGGGGTCGCGCCCGACGCCACCTGGCTCGTCGCGGCGCGCCTGGCCCGGGGCGTCGCGGCCGGCCTGGTCGCACCCCAGGTGGTCGGGCTGCTGCACCAGATGTACCAGCGGCGGGAACGCGGGCGCGCCTTCGGCTACTACGGCGCGAGCGTCAGCCTCTCCACCGCCATCGGCCCGCTCCTGGGCGGCATCATCCTGCGGAACTTCGGTGACGCGGATGGCTGGCGCTGGATCTTCTTCGTGTTCATCCCGCTCGACGTGGTGGCACTGCTGCTGGCCGCGCGCCTGCTGCCCGAGGGCCGGCGCGGCGCCCGGCGCCGCGGACTCGACCTGGTCGGCACCGTGGTGCTCGGCCTGGGTGTCACCGGCGTGATGCTGCCGCTGCTACAGGGCGGGGCGTGGGCCGAGCGCCGCTGGTGGCTCGCGGCCTGCGGGATCGCCCTGCTGGCCGTCTTCGTCCGGTGGGAACGCTCCGTCACCCTCCGGGAACGGCAGCCCCTGGTCGACCTCTCGCTGTTCCGCGAACGCACCTACTGGGTCGGCACCCTGGTCGCCGGAGCGCTCTACGGCGGATTCACCGGCATCTTCATCGTCGTGGCCCAGTTCCTCCAGCAGGGCCTGCACTACTCACCGCTCAAGGCGTCCCTGTGCACGGTGCTCTTCACGGTCGGCTCCGCGGCCTGCGGCGTCGTCACCGGCCGTCTCGTGCACCGCATCGGCCGCCCGCTGGTCGTCGTCGGCACCGCCATGACCGCCGCCGGGCTCGCGGTGACCGCCCTGGTGGTCGGTGCTTCCGGCCCGGGGGACAACATGTTCCTGCGGATGGCCCTGCCGCTCCTCGTGGCCGGCTGCGGCGCCGGGTTCGTCATCGCGGCCAACCAGACGCTCGCCCTGCAAGGGGTGCCGCGCCGGGACGGCAGTACCGCGGCGGGTGTCTACCAGACCGGCATGAAGATCGGCACCTCGCTGGGTACGGCACTGGCCGGCTCCCTGTACTTCAGCAAACTCCTCGCCACGCACGGCGACTTCGCCACCGCGGCGCGCACGGGTCTGCTGGGCGCGGCGGCCGTCGCCACCGTCGCCTTCGTGGTGGCCCTGCCCGGCCTGACCATCCCCGGCCGGCAGGACGCGACACCGCGGGTGCCCGTCCTGGAGGAGGCCGAGTCCGCCAGGTGAGCCGGGCGACCGGAGGGCGCCCGCACCCCGGGCGCCCTCGGCGCGGGACCACCTCCGCGCCGGCCTCCTGGGCCTGCGGGGTCACCTCCGCGCGGGCCCTCTGGGTCTGCGGGACCACCTCCGCGCCGGCCTCCTGGGCCTGCGGGGTCACCTCCGCGCGGGCCCTCCGGATCTGCCGCGGTCACCTCTACGCCGTCCCTCCAGGTCACCCCGAGCCACCCCGTGCACCGGCCGGGACTGATACGGGTCGCCGAACACGCCCTCGGCGACGAGGTGGAACCCGCCGGTGGATCAGCGGTCGTGGACTTCGCCGCGCCCCCCTGTTGACCGCGGCGCCTGGCTGATCGCCCGGTACTCGCTCGGCGTCAGACCGACGGAGGTACGGAAGGCACGGGTGAAGTCGGACGGCGCCGGGTATCCCCAGCGCGCGCCGATGACCGCGACGGGCACCGTGCGCTGCGCCGGGTCCGCCAGATCCCGTCGGCAGCGGGCGATGCGCTGCTGCCGTACGAACTCGCCGAGCGTCGTGCCGTGTTGCTGGAATATGCGGTGCAGATAGCGGGTCGAGATGAAGTGCGCCGCTGCCACCGTGCCCGGCTTCAGACCGGGGTCGTGCAGATGAGCGGCGATGAAGGCGCCGATCTGCTGGAACAGCGCGCCCTGCCGGGACTCGGCCGGGAGCAGGGCCTGCCGGCCGCTGTGGTGGGCGAGCAGGGCCGCGGCGAGATCGATCGCGGTGTTGCCGAGCCGGGCGGTGTCAGCCGGAGTGAGATCGCCGTGCGTCTCCACCAGGCCGTTGAGCATCAGGCCGAGCAACCGCCCGACGCCCGACCCCGAGTCCAGCGCCGTACCGCACAGCGGCGCCACGTCCTGCTCCGGCAGGGGCATGAGTGTCCTGGGGAACTGGAGCAGGACGGTCCGGGTGCCGGAGGACTGCGGGCCCGAGACGGCGGTGAACGGCCGCGAACTGTCGTACAGCACCAGTTCGCCGGGACCGAGCGCGACACTCGACCGGGCCTGCTCGATCCGCTGGTGTCCGGCCACGGTCAGCCCGAGCTGGTACTGCTCGGGATCGGACTGCCGGATCAGCCGGGCGGTGCGCCGGGACGACAGCGGCGTGTAGGACATGACCGACAACTGGACCGGGCCGAGTGGCAGGGTCTGGATCTGGGCGCTCACCTGATCGGGTTCGTGGACCAGGAAGCGGATCAGGGTGTTCACCAGCGCGAGGCCGGTGACCTCGGCCCACGCCGCGGTCCGCTCGGCGGGCCGCAGCCGGGCGGTGTCCAGCACTGTGGTGAGCATTCCCCTCCCCCGGTGATGCCGCATGGGAGCGTACGCCGGGAGCGGCCCCGCCCGCCACGGGGGTGCCGCGGTCCGCGGGGTCCCCGGACAGTGCGCTGTGCGCCAAGCCGAGTGCACTCCTGGCCGATGAGGCGACCGGTGCCCGGATGTCAGGCTGGGCGCGGCACGGGGGTGCGGCACGGGGGCCGCGAGCCGGGCGGCGCGGTCGCTTCCGCGCCGCCCTCACCTGCCGGTGTGCCGACCGCGTCGTCGGCTGTGTCGTCGGTTGTGTCGTCGGTTGTGTCGTCGGCCGGGCCGTCCGCCGGGCCGTCCGCCCGGCCGCGTCAAGACGGTGTCAGGACCGACGC
Organism: Streptomyces sp. NPDC056161; assembly: GCF_042268025.1. NCBI lineage: Bacteria > Bacillati > Actinomycetota > Actinomycetes > Kitasatosporales > Streptomycetaceae > Streptomyces > Streptomyces sp. NPDC056161. The sequence continues at coordinate 18,354 of NZ_JBHJUV010000053.1, read as the reverse complement.
GTTCCGCACGCACACCTCCTGCGGTGGCTGCGGTGCCGTCCGGTGCCCACGAAGCCCGCCCGCCCGGACGACGGCCCGCCGAACGCCTTCGCTCTGGATGCCGACCGCGGGGTCGGCCGGCCGGGCAGCGCTCGCCTTCGCCCAGGTCCGCGCGCCGTACGCCGCATCACGCCGGACCGTCCGATCGCTGTGAGGCAGGTCACCGAAAGTCATGGCGGACCGGCCACCGGCGGCCCGCGGCCGTAAGGGGCCCGTCAAAGCCGAGCGGGCCGCCGTATGAGAGCTGTCAACGCGCGACCGGAACCGGTCACTCAGGCGTTTTCCTCGAACGGTCCGATTCAACCGAACCTCATTCCAGGAGTTCGCGATGGCCGATGTGGCCTTCGTCGTCACCACGATCGCGCTGTTCGCGCTGGTGGCCCTTGTCGCCCGGGGGGTGGCGAAGCTGTGACCGCTGAGAACATCGTCGGTCTTGTCGTGGCCGTTGCCCTGCTGGGTTATCTCGTCCTCGCCCTGATCTTCCCGGAGAGGTTCTGAGAACAGACATGGGTCCGGTACTCGCGGGCGTGCTCCAGTTGCTCGCCCTCATCGGCGCGCTGGCGCTCGTCTACATCCCCGTCGGCAACTACATGGCCCGGGTCTACTCCTCCGACCGGCATCTGCGCGTGGAGAAGTGGATCTACAAGGGCATAGGCGCGAACCCGAACACCGAGATGACCTGGCCCGCGTATCTGCGCGGTGTCCTCGCCTTCTCGGCGATCAGCGTCTTCTTCCTCTATCTGCTGCAACGGCTCCAGGGCATCCTGCCCGGTTCGCTCGGCTTCTCCTCGGTCAACCCGGCGCAGTCGTTCGACACGGCCGTGTCGTTCGTGACCAACACGAACTGGCAGTCGTACTACGGCGAACAGACCATGGGTCACGTCGTGCAGACCGCCGGTCTCGCCGTGCAGAACTTCCTCTCCGCCGCGGTCGGCATGGCCGTCGCGGTCGCGCTGGTGCGCGGCTTCGTGCGCTCGCGCACGGGTGAACTCGGCAACTTCTGGACCGACCTGGTGCGCGGCACGCTGCGGATCCTGGTGCCGATGGCCGCCGTCGCCGCGGTGATCCTCGTCGCCTGCGGGGCGATCCAGAACTTCTCCGGCATCCACGAGGTCGGACAGTTCATGGGCGGGTCGCAGCAGTGGAACGGCGGCGCGGTCGCCTCCCAGGAGGCAATCAAGGAACTGGGCACGAACGGCGGTGGCTACTTCAACGCCAACTCGGCCCACCCGTTCGAGAACCCCAGCCCGTTCTCGAACCTCTTCGAGATCTTCCTGATCCTCATCATCCCGTTCTGCCTCACCCGCACGTTCGGTGTGCTGGTCGGCTCGGTGAAGCAGGGTTACGCCATCCTCGCCACGATGTTCACCATCTGGCTGGGCTTCGTGGCCCTGATGATGTGGACCGAGTTCGCCCACCACGGCCCGGCGCTCCAGGCCGCGGGCGGGGCGATGGAGGGCAAGGAGGTCCGCTTCGGCATCGGCGGCTCGTCGATCTTCGCGGTGTCCACGACGCTCACCTCGACCGGCGCGGTGGACTCCTTCCACTCCTCGTTCACCGGACTGGGCGGCGGCATCACGATGCTGAGCATGATGCTCGGCGAGATCGCGCCCGGCGGTACCGGTTCCGGCCTCTACGGCATCCTGATCATGGCGATCATCGCGGTCTTCATCGCCGGTCTCATGGTCGGCCGGACACCCGAGTACCTGGGCAAGAAGATCGGCTCGCGGGAGATCAAGCTCGCCGCCTGCTACATCCTGATCACCCCGGCGCTGGTCCTGGTCCTCACCTCGATCTCCATGGCGCTGCCGACCCCGCCGCACTCGATGCTCAACTCCGGTGCGCACGGGTTCTCCGAGGTGCTGTACGCCTTCACGTCGGCGGCGAACAACAACGGCTCGGCCTTCGCCGGTCTGAACGCGAACACCGACTGGTACAACACCATGACGGGCGTCGCGATGCTGCTGGGCCGCTTCCTGCCCATGATCTTCGTCCTCGCCCTGGCCGGCTCGCTCGCCGAGCAGAAGCCCGTGCCGGTCACCGCCGGCACCCTGCGCACCGAGAAGCCGCTGTTCACCGGCCTGCTGGTCGGCGCAATCCTGATCATCACCGGCCTCACCTACTTCCCGGCCCTCGCGCTGGGTCCGCTCGCCGAAGGGCTGGCGTCGTGATGGCCACTCGTACACAGAAGTCAGAGGACTCCATGTCCACAGCCACTCCCACCAGGGCGCCGCACAGCGACGTACCCACCGGGCACAAGTCCGCCGAGGGCCGTGTCGGAGCGGGTCTGTTCGACCCCAAACAACTGCTCAAGTCGCTGCCGGAGGCGTTCCGCAAGCTCGACCCGCGGGTGATGATCAAGTCGCCCGTGATGTTCGTGGTGTGGGTCGGCTCCCTGCTGACCACGGTCTTCTCCTTCAAGGATCCGGGTGACTGGTTCGGCTGGGCGATCAGTGCCTGGCTGTGGTTGACGGTGGTTTTCGCGAACCTGGCGGAGGCGGTGGCGGAGGGTCGTGGCAAGGCGCAGGCGGACACGCTGCGCAAGGCCAAGACGGACACGGTGGCCCGCCGTGTCGTGGGTGGTGCGGAGGAGCAGGTGCCGGGTACCGAGCTGCGGATCGGTGATCTGGTGGTCTGTGAGGCGGGTGAGGTGATTCCGGGTGACGGTGATGTCGTCGAGGGCGTGGCGAGTGTCGACGAGTCGGCGATCACGGGTGAGTCGGCGCCGGTGATCCGGGAGTCGGGTGGTGACCGTTCGGCGGTGACGGGTGGGACGAAGGTGCTGTCCGACCGGATCGTCGTGAAGATCACGACGAGGCCGGGTGAGACGTTCATCGACCGGATGATCGGGCTGGTGGAGGGTGCGGCGCGGCAGAAGACTCCGAACGAGATCGCGCTGAACATCCTGCTGGCGTCGTTGACGATCGTGTTCCTGCTGGCGTGTGCGACGCTGCCGCCGTTCGCGGACTTCGCGGGTACGCATCTGACGATGGTCGTGCTGGTGGCGCTTTTGGTGTGTCTGATCCCGACGACGATCGGTGCGCTGCTGTCGGCGATCGGTATCGCGGGGATGGACCGGCTGGTGCAGCGCAATGTGCTGGCGATGTCGGGGCGTGCGGTGGAGGCGGCGGGGGATGTCTCGACGCTGCTGCTGGACAAGACGGGGACGATCACGCTGGGCAACCGGCAGGCGGCGGAGTTCTTGCCGGTGCGGGGGACGACGGAGGCGGAGGTCGCGGACGCGGCGCAGTTGTCGTCGCTGGCCGACGAGACGCCGGAGGGCCGGTCCGTCGTGGTGCTGGCGAAGGAGCGGTACGGGCTGCGGGAGCGGCATCAGGGTGAGCTGGTGAACGCCGAGTGGATCGCCTTCACCGCGCAGACCCGCATGTCGGGTGTCGACGTCGACGGCCGCAAGGTCCGCAAGGGCGCGTCGGCCTCGGTGATCGCCTGGGTCCGTGACGAGGGCGGCACGGTCGCCGAGGACGCGGACAGCACGGCGAGCCGCATCTCCGCGGCCGGCGGCACTCCGCTGCTGGTCGCCGTGAAGGACGAGCACGGCGCCCGGGTCCTGGGCGTCATCCACCTCAAGGACGTCGTCAAGGACGGTATGCGGGAGCGGTTCGGGGAACTGCGCCGCATGGGCATCAAGACCGTCATGATCACGGGTGACAATCCGCTGACCGCCAGGGCGATCGCCGAGGAGGCGGGTGTCGACGACTTCCTGGCGGAGGCGACGCCCGAGGACAAGATGGCGTTGATCAAGCGGGAGCAGGCGGGCGGCAAGCTGGTCGCGATGACGGGTGACGGCACCAATGACGCGCCGGCCCTCGCGCAGGCGGACGTCGGTGTGGCGATGAACACGGGGACGTCGGCCGCCAAGGAGGCCGGCAACATGGTCGACCTCGACTCCAACCCGACCAAGCTCATCGAGATCGTGGAGATCGGCAAGCAGCTCCTGATCACCAGGGGTGCGCTGACGACGTTCTCCATCGCCAACGACGTCGCGAAGTACTTCGCGATCATCCCGGCGCTGTTCGCGGCGGTCTACCCGGGCCTGGACAAGCTGAACATCATGCGGCTGTCCTCGCCGGACTCCGCGATCCTGTCCGCGGTGATCTTCAACGCGCTGATCATCATCGCGCTGGTGCCGCTGTCCCTGCGCGGGGTGCAGTACCGGCCGGTCAGCGCCGACAAGCTGCTCCGCCGCAACCTCGGGATCTACGGCATCGGCGGCCTGATCGCGCCCTTCATCGGCATCAAGATCATCGACCTGCTCATCTCCCTCATCCCCGGAATCGGCTGATCGCCATGAACAACTCCGTCTCGAACACCGTCCGGCTGCTCGGTGCGGGCCTGCGCGCCCTCCTCGTGCTGACCCTGGTGACCGGCGTCATCTACCCGCTGGTCGTCACCGGCATCGCCCAGGGACTGTTCAACAACAAGGCGAACGGCTCCGAGATCAAGGTGGACGGCAAGGTCGTCGGCTCCGCCCTGATCGGACAGTCGTACAACCTGCCGCTGAAGAAGGGTCAGGAGACCCCCGACGCGGACCTGAAGTGGTTCCAGGGCCGCCCGGCGAACGGGCTCGGCAGCAACAGCATCAACACGCAGTACAAGCTGCTGCTGTCGGGCGCCACCAACCTCGCCGCGGACAGCGGCGCCGTGCACGGCACGTGCCCCGCCAAGCCGGCGGACGGCACGCTCTGCGCCCAGGTGGTCGCCGCCAAGGAGGCCGTGGTCAAGGACAACTCGGTCCCGGGCTACACCGTCGAGCCGTCCGACGTCCCCGCCGACGCGGTCACCTCGTCCGGCTCGGGCCTCGACCCGAACATCTCCCCGGCCTACGCCGAACTCCAGGCGCACCGCGTCGCCGAACTCAACCACCTCTCCGTCGCCCAGGTGGACCAGCTGGTCAAGGACCACACCACCGGCCGCACCCTCGGCTTCATGGGCGATCCCCGCGTGAACGTCCTCGAACTCAACATCGCGCTCAAGGACCTCGTGGCCGGCAAGTGACGGCCTTACGCGACGCACGCGGGAGCCGGCGGCCCGGGAGACCTCCCGGTTCCGCCGGCTCCAGCCCCCCTGCGCAGGCCGCCACGCGACCGGCGCGCACGGCCCCAGGCAGCACAGGAGAGGCAGGCGCTCATGACCCGGGTGCTCGTGGTGGAGGACGACCCGCAGCTCGTACGGGCCCTCGTCATCAACCTGGAGGCACGCCGGTACGGCGTGGACGCCGCGCCCGACGGGGCCACGGCCCTGCGGTTCGCCGCCGCGCGCCAGCCCGACGTGGTCCTGCTCGACCTCGGTCTGCCCGACATGGACGGCGTGGACGTCATCAGGGCGCTGCGCGGCTGGACCCGTGTGCCGATCCTGGTCCTCTCCGCCCGCCAGGCGTCCGACGAGAAGGTGTCCGCGCTCGACGCGGGTGCCGACGACTACGTCACCAAGCCGTTCAGCATGGACGAGCTGCTCGCCCGGCTGCGGGCCGCCGTCCGCCGCACCGAGGACGTACCGCCGGCCCCCGAACGCCTGGTGGAGACCGAGCACTTCAGCATCGACCTGATCGCCAAGAAGGCCGTACGGGACGGTAGGGACGTACGGCTGACGCCGACCGAGTGGCACCTGCTGGAGATCCTGGTGACCAACCCCGGCCGGCTGATCACCCAGAAGTACCTCCTCCAGGAGGTCTGGGGCGTGTCGCAACGCAACAAGACCAATTATCTGCGGGTCTACATGGCGCAGTTGCGCCGCAAACTGGAACGGGATCCCTCCCACCCGCGCTATCTGATCACCGAGCCCGGCATGGGCTATCGCTTCGAGGGGTGACATGGCACGCGGCAAGCTCCGCATCTACCTCGGTGCGGCCCCCGGCGTCGGCAAGACCTACGCGATGCTGTCGGAGGCGCACCGCCGCACCGAACGGGGCACCGACTGCGTGGTCGCCGTCGTGGAACACCACGAACGGCCGCGCACCAAGGTGATGCTGCACGGCCTGGAACAGGTGCCGCGCCACGAGATCCGTTACCGGGACAGCACGTTCACCGAGATGGACGTGGACGCGGTCCTCGCGCGCCGCCCCAGGGTGGCGCTCGTGGACGAACTGCCGCACACCAACGTCCCCGGCTGCCGCAACGCCAAGCGCTGGCAGGACGTGGAGGAAATGCTCGCCGCCGGGATCGATGTGATCTCGACGGTCAACATCCAGCACCTGGAGTCGCTGGGTGACGTGGTCGAGTCGATCACCGGCGTGCGGCAGCGCGAGACCGTGCCGGACGAGGTGGTCCGCCGCGCCGACCAGATAGAGCTGGTCGACATGTCGCCGCAGGCGCTGCGCCGCCGCATGGCGCACGGCAACATCTACCAGCCCGACAAGGTGGACGCGGCCCTGTCGAACTACTTCCGGCCGGGCAACCTGACGGCGCTGCGGGAGCTGGCGCTGCTGTGGGTGGCCGACCGGGTCGACGAATACCTCCAGCAGTACCGCAGTGAGCACCGGGTCTCGAAGATCTGGGGCTCGCGGGAGCGGATCGTGGTCGGCCTGTCCGGCGGACCCGAGGGACGCACCCTGCTGCGCCGCGCGGCCCGCCTGGCCGAGAAGGGCGCGGGCGGCGAGGTGCTCGCCGTCTGCGTCGCCCGCAGCGACGGCCTCACCACCACCGCCTCCCCGAAGGAACTGGGCGTCCAGCGCACCCTCGTCGAAGACCTCGGCGGCACCTGGCACCAGGTCGTCGGCGACGACGTCCCGGCCGCCCTGCTGGACTTCGCCCGAGGCGTGAACGCCACCCAGATAGTGCTCGGGGTCTCCCGCCGCCGGAGCTGGCAGTACCTCTTGCGACCGGGCGTCGGCGCCACGGTCGCCCAGGAGTCGGGGTCCGACCTCGACGTCCACCTCGTCACCCACGACGACGTGGGCAAGGGCCGCGGGCTGCCCGTGGCGCGCGGCGCGCTCCTTGGCCGGTCCCGGGTCATCTGGGGCTGGCTCGTCGGCGTGCTCGGCCCGGTCCTGCTGACCTGGCTCCTGGCGGGCGCGGCCCCGCAGATCGGCCTCGCCAACGACATGCTGCTGTTCCTGTCGCTGACGGTGGCGGCGGCCCTGCTCGGCGGGCTCCTCCCGGCCCTCGCCTCGGCGGTGGCCGGCTCCCTGCTGCTCAACTGGTTCTTCACCCCGCCCGTGCACACCCTGACCATCTCCGACCCCGCGAACATCGTCGCCATCGCGATCTTCGTGTCGGTCGCCGCGTCCGTGGCGTCGGTGGTGGACCTCGCGGCCCGGCGCACCCACCAGGCGGCCCGGCTGCGCGCCGAGTCCGAGATCCTGTCCTTCCTCGCCGGCAACGTACTGCGCGGCGAGAACACCCTGGAGGCCCTGCTGGTACGGGTCCGGGAGACCTTCGGCATGGAGTCGGTGGCCCTGCTGGAGCGGACCGGCGAGACGGCGCCCTGGACCTGCGCCGGCAGCGTCGGACCCGGACCGGCACCGAACCCGGAGGACGCCGACGTCGACGTACCGGTCGGCGACCACATGGCGCTGGCCCTGCGCGGCCGGGTGCTGCCCGCCGCCGACCGCCGGGTGCTCGCCGCGTTCGCCGCGCAGGCCGCCGTCGTGCTGGACCGCCGACGCCTGAAGCACGAGGCCGACCGGGCGAAGGCGCTGGCCGAGGGCAACCGGATGAGGACCGCGCTGCTCGCCGCCGTCAGCCACGACCTGCGCACTCCGCTCGCCGGGATCAAGGCCGCCGTGTCCTCGCTCAGGTCCGACGACGTGGAGTGGTCCGAACAGGACCGGGCCGAGCTGCTGGAGGCCATCGAGGAGGGCGCGGACCGGCTCGACCACCTGGTGGGGAACCTGCTGGACATGTCCCGGCTGCACACCGGCACCGTGACGCCCATCATCCGGGAGACCGATCTCGACGAGGTCGTGCCCATGGCGCTCGGCGGGGTGCCCGAGGACAGCGTGCACCTGGACATCCCCGAGACGCTGTCGATGGTCCACGTCGACCGGGGGCTGATGGAGCGGGCCGTCGCCAACATCGTCGAGAACGCCGTCAAGCACAGCCCGCCCGACGTGAAGGTCCTGGTGTCCGCGAGCGCCCTCGCCGACCGGGTCGAGGTACGGGTCGTGGACCGCGGGCCGGGCGTGCCGGACGAGGCCAAGGACCGTATCTTCGAGCCCTTCCAGCGCTACGGCGACGCGCCCCGCGGTGTCGGCGTCGGCCTCGGCCTCGCGGTGGCCCGCGGCTTCGCCGAGGCCATCGGCGGCACCCTGCACGCCGAGGACACGCCCGGCGGCGGCCTCACCATGGTGCTGGCCGTACGCATGGCACCGCGCCGCCGTCCCGCGCGGCCGGACCTGCCGGCGGCAGCCACCTCCTGACGGCCGGCCCGCCGGCGCCTCAGGCGTCCGGCGGGACGGACTCGAACTCCCGCGCCAGATCACCGGTGTCCAGCCGCAGCCGCCACGCGTTACGGCGGTGCACCGCCGCCAGCGCCGCCTCCAGCGGGGACGGCGGCACCGCGAGGACCGGACAGCAGGCACGCGCGACGCACTGGCGGCTGACCGAGGGCCACAGCGCGCGGTGCAGCCGCCCGCGCTGTCCGGCGCCCACCACGAGCAGGTCGCCGTCCCGGTCGGCGACGGACACCAGCACCGGTCCGGGGGCGCCCCGGACGACGAGCGCCTGTCCGGGCAGCCCTGGGTCCGTGCCGCCGAAGACCTCGCGCAGCGCGCGTACGAGCCGCTCCCGGGCCAGCCGTTCCCAGTCCTCGCCGAGCAGCGCGGACGCCGGTGACCTGCGGTCCGTCAGCTCCGCGCCGGGCGGCTCCCAGGCCAGCACCGGCCAGAGTTCGGCTCGCCGGCGGCGCGCTTCGTCGGCACCCCGGCCCAGGGCGGCCAGACTCCCCGGAGAGCCGCTCACACCTACCACCACGCGAGCGGCTGAGGGCGGGCGGGATTCGGACATCACATCCACCGTTCTGCGCACGTCGGCCGGTGCCTCCGGCCGACGGAACTCCTCGGAAACCCTCCCCAGTCCACCTCCGCGCCCCGGCTTCCCACCACCCCGCACCCCACTTCTTGGCACCCTTCTGACGACCGCCTCCCCGGCCGCGGCCCCAAGCTCACGCGCGTGTGCCACGCCGCCACGCCGGGTCACCGCCGCGGGGCGCGGAGCCCTCGGGGCGGGCGTGCGCGGCAGGCTCCGTGTTCCTGCTCGCGGCCCGGGAGTTCGCCCCGGCACACCTTCGTGGCGGCACCGGACGACGGGAGGATGCCGCGGCCGCCACAGCAAGATCATCTCGACCGTGGACGGATGTCCCTCGTAAGGGTCAACTAAAGGTCCGGCGGGCCTTGATCAACGTCGTGACGTCATGCAGGGACATAATCTCGGACTCGACTCACTGAGGCGGCCGCTGCCGCCTCGCCCCCCTTTGCATGCGGATCTCTGACGGCCGTCCGGGCGGCCGTTGCCGGTGCACGTCGTGGCCACGGTCGACACTGCGAAGAAGGAACCCTGAATGTACGACACGCTCGCGAAGCTGCTGGCGGAGGAATTCGGTATCGAGAAGGACCGGATCACCCCGCGGTCGACAAGCCGTGAGCTGGAGCTGGACTCGTTGAGCATGGCCGAGTTGGCGGTCATCGTGACCGACCTGACCGGGGTGCGCCTGGAGGACGTGGACCTGTCCCTGGACCTGACGCTGGGCGAGATCGCCGACCGGTTCGAGGCAGCCCTGCGCGCCTCGGACGGTCTGCAGGTGGCCGGCTCCGCCGCGCCGACGTGGTGAGGCGGAGCCGAGACCGGGTGGCCGTCACGGGCGTGGGTCTGGTGAGCGCGGGCGGCGTCGGTGCCGAGCCGACCTGGGGTGCCGTCTGCGCCGCGGTGGGACGGGCGCAGCGCGCACCCGAACTGGCGGACGAGCCCGTGGACATGGTGTGCCGGGTCGGGGGATTCGACGGTGACGCCCTGCTGGGGCGGCGGCTGGCGCGGCGGATGGACCGTGCGACGCAACTGGGTGTGGTCGCCGCCCGGGAGGCCGTGGACATGAGCGGCCTGGCGTCGGGCGGGGTCGCGGCGCACCGGTTCGGGGTCGTGATGGGGGCGGGCGGCACCGGCGTGGCCGACGTCGTCGACGCCCAGGAACGCCGGCGGGCCGGCCGGGCGGCGACGATCTCACCCATGGGGCTCGCCCGCTCCCTGCCGAGCGCCTGCGCGGCCGAGATCGCCCTGGACCGCGGCGCAGCCGGCCCCGGCTTCGCGACCTCGGCGGGCTGCGCGTCCGGGCTGATCGCCGTCGGCACGGCCATGGAACTGCTGCGGTCCGGGGCCGTGGACGTGATGCTGGCCGGGGGAGCCGACTGCCTGCTGCACCCGGTGACGCTCGCCGCCCTCGGGCAGATGGGCGTGCTGGCGCGGCGGGCCGCCCGGCCGGACGCGGCCGTGCGGCCCTTCGACGTGGCACGCGACGGGTTCGTGGCGTCCGAGGGGGCCGGTGTGCTCGTCCTGGAGACCGCCGCGCACGCGCGGGCGCGCGGGGCCCGGGTGCTCGCCTGGCTCGCCGGATACGGCGCGGCGGGCGACGCCCACCACATCGCGGCCGTGCACCCCGAGGGCAGAGGCGGCGAACAGGCGGCGCGCACCGCGCTCGCCGACGCCGGATGGGCGGCCCGCGACATCGAGCACGTCAACGCGCACGGATCGGCCACCGAGGCCGGCGACCGGGCGGAGGCGCGCTGGCTCACCCGGCTGCTGCCGCACCGGCCGGCGGTGACCGCGTCCAAAGCCGTCCTCGGGTACGCCGGAGCGGCCTCCGGCGCGACCGAAGCGGCCCTGACGGTACTGGCCGTGGCCCGCCGCCTCGTCCCGCCCACGGCCAACCACGAGCAGCAGGAACCCGGCATGGACCTGGACGTCGTCACGGGCGGCCCCCGCGGCGTACGGCTGCGGAAGGCACTGTGCGTCTCCACTGCCCCCGGCGGCCAGAACAGCGTCCTGGCCGTGGCAGCGGACTGACCTCCCGAGAGAGCTTCATGAAAGTGATCAGCACGGATTCGTCCGTGCAGGCGCGGGCGACCCGGCTGCTGCTGGGGCTGCGCCGCGCCCCCGACCCGTACGAGGTCTACGACCGCCTGCGCGAGCTGGGCCCGGTGCTCCCCGTACCGGCCCTGCGCACCGTGGTGCTGTGCGGTTACGACGTCTGCCGGCACGCGCTGCGCTCCCCGGACTTCCGGGTGCCGGATCCCGCCTGGCGGGATCTGCACACACCCGGCTGGCGCCGCCATCCGTCGGCGGAGCAGTACGCCGCCAGTCTGCTCAACACCAATCCACCCGGGCACCAGGCCCTGCGGAGCCGGTCCGCCGCGCTCGTGAGCCGGCCCGCGATCGGCGCCCTGCGGTCCACCGTCCGGGAGTTGGCCGACGACTGCGTCGGCAGGCTGGCGTCCGCGGTGTCCCGGGAGGGTGCCGCGGACGCCGTCCGGCACCTGGTGCTGCCGCTGCCGGCCCGCGTGCTGTGCGCACTGCTCGACCTGCCCGACGACGACGCCGCGTACCTCGCCGAACTGACCCTGCGCAACCAGATGGTCGGTGAACTGTTCCCCACCGAGGCGGACTTCGAGGGCGCGGACCGCGCCCTCGCGGAGTTCGAGAGCTACGTCCGGGCGCTGCGGCGGGGAACCGACCCGGGCGGTGCCCGGCCCGCCTGGGCGCGGGTCAGCCCGGCCGAGTGCGGGCTGCTGCTTCAGGCCGGGTTCAGCACGACGTTCGCGCTGCTGGGCACCGCGATGCGCGAACTGCTCAAGGACGACGGCGCACTTGCGGCCGCCCTCCTGGCCCGGCCCGAGCTGATCCCCGACGCGGTCGAGACCTGGCTGCGCCGCCGTCCGCCGTCCGCCATGGTCAGCCGGATCCCGAGCCGCGACATGGTCCTGGCCGGCGTCCCCGTCGCGGCGCAGACCCGTCTGCTGGTCCTCATCGCCGCGGCCACCCGTGACCCCGCCGCGGTCGGCACTCTCTCCTTCGGCCACGGCCCCAAGTACTGCCTCGGCGCCCACCTGGCACGGCTGGAGGCGGTCGCCCTCGTCCGGGCCGTGCTGCCGTACGCCGTCACCTGGCGGCTCCCGGGTTCCCCGCCGCCCACCGCCGGATACGTCATGCCCCAGTTACGGAGCCTGCACATCACCGCGCGGCGGGCGCCCGTACCTCCCGGCCCCGCCCGGGACCGACGGGAACCGGACCCACCGAGATGACTGCTGCCCCCGACATCCTCGCCGCACTCGAACCGAGCGCCGAACGGCTGCTGAAACGTCACCTGACCGCGGCCCCGGAGTGGCTGCCCCACACGTACGTCCCCTGGAGCGCGGCCACCGACTACGACGGGCCGCTGGACGGCGAGCCGTGGACGGCCGCCCAGTCCCGGATCGACGCGGCGGTGCAGGACGCCCTCGTCGTCAACCTCCTGACCGAGGACAACCTGCCCAGCTACCACTTCGAGATCGCCACCCGGTTCGGCCGGGACCGGGCGTGGGGCGAGTGGGTGCACCGCTGGACGGCGGAGGAGGACCGGCACGCGCACGCCCTGCGCTGCTACCTGCACGCCACCAGGGCGATCGACCCGGTCGCCCTGGAACGGCAGCGCATGCGCACCATGACCACCGGCTTCCGCAGCGACCAGCCCACCCCGCTGCACGCCCTGGCCTACGTCCTGGTGCAGGAACTGGCCACCCGCGAGGCGCACCGCAACGCGGGCGCGGCCTGCGCGGACCGGCCGGGCCGGCTGCTGATGACCCGCATCGCCGCGGACGAGAACCTGCACATGATCTTCTACCGTGACCTGTACGCCGACGCGCTGGACCTGGCGCCGGACCACGCGACGGCGGCGCTGGCCGACGTGATCTGCGACTTCCGGATGCCCGGCACCGTCATCCCCGGCTTCCAGCGCCGCGCCCTGCGCATCGCCGCCGCCGGCATCTACAACCTCGACGTCCACGTCGACCACGTACTGCGGCCCCTGCTGCGCACCCTGCGCGTCGCGACCCGGACGGACCTCGGACCCGAGGGCGAACGGGCCCGTGACCGCATCGGCCGGCACCTGGAGCGGACGAAGGCCACCGCGGAGCGCTTCCGCACCCTGTACCAGCGCATGGAAGGAGGCGGCCGTGCCGCACACACGTGAGGTCGCCGTCACCGGCATCGGCATGATCACACCCGGCGGCGCGACGGCCGAGGAGACCTGGCGCGCCGTCTGCGAAGGCCGCAGCCTCGCGCGCACCGACCCCCGGCTGGCCGGTCTGCCGGTGGACATCGCCTGCCGCATCGACGACTTCGACCCGGTCACCGTGTACGGCCGCCGGCTCGCCCGGCGTCTGGACCGCTTCGCACACCTCGCCCTGCACGCGTCCCGGCAGGCCGTCGTCGACGCCGAACTCGACCCCGAGCACTGGCCGCGCGAACGGGTGGGCGTCATCCTCGGCGTCGGCGGCAACAGTCTGGAGACCTACGTCCGGGAGTTCACCCTGCTCGGCGAGGGCCGCCCCACGGCCGTCTCCCCGGTGGCGCTGCCCCGCAGCGTGCCGAACATGGTCCCCGGCGAGGTCGCCATGGACCTGGGGATCCACGGGCCGAGCTTCAGCGTGGCCAGCGCCTGTGCCTCCGGCGCCACGGCCATCGGGGTGGCCCGGGACCTGCTGCTCGCCGGTGCCTGCGACATCGTCCTCGCGGGCAGCGCGGAATCCGGTGTCTCCCGGATGCCGGTCACCTGCTTCGCCCAGATGACGGCCCTCTCCCGGCGCCTGGACGACCCGGCCGCCGCCTGCCGCCCCTTCGACGCCGACCGGGACGGCCTCGTGCTCTCCGAGGGCGCGGCCGTACTCGTCCTGGAACGCCCCGACGCGGCCCGCGCCCGCGGCGCCCGGGTCCGGGCCCTGCTGCGCGGCTACGGCAGTACCAGCGACGCCCACCATCCGGTGGCACCGCACCCGGAAGGGGCGGGCGCGGAGCGTGCGCTGCGCGCGGCACTGGCCGACGCCGGCTGCACCCCGCGCGACGTCGACCACGTCAACGCCCACGGCACCTCCACACCGGCCGGTGACCGCGCCGAGGCGCTGGCCCTGCTCCGCACCTTCGGCGGCACCCCGCCGCCGGTGACCGCGCCCAAGGGCGTCCTCGGCCACGCGCTCGGTGCCTCCGCCGCCGTCGAAGCCGCGCTGACCGTACTGACGTTGCAGCACCGGCACATCCCGCCGACCGCGAACCTGCGTCGCCAACTGCCGGGCCAGGAACTCGACATCGTCACCGGTGAGCCCCGTCCCGCGGAGGTCGGCGTCGCCGTCTCCAGCTCGTTCGGCTTCGGCGGCCAGAACACCGTCCTGGTGCTCGGCACGCCCTGACGCCGCGCGGACGAACGCGTCCGCGACGGCCGCACGGCCAGGCGCGCGCCCCGTCCGGGCCGCGCACCTGGCCGTTTCCTATTTCCCCTGGCCCTCGGCCACGGCCAGGGCGTGGTCCGCCTCGGCCCGCAGGCCGTCCGGTGGCGGCCCGCTCGCGCCGGACGGCCGGGCGCGGCGCAGGGTCGGAGCCCACCAGTTCGCCGGGCCGAGAGCCGCCATGACCGCCGGGACCAGCACGCCGCGCACGAGCAGGGCGTCGACGAGGGCGGCGACCGCCACACCGACGCCGACCAGCTTCAGGCTGCTGACCCGCGACGTGACCAGGGCCACCGTGGAGACCGCGACGGCCGCCGCGGCGGAGGTCATCAGCCGGCCGGTGCGCGCGATGCCCCGGACGATGGCGAAGGTGTTGTCGCCGGTGCGGTCGTGCTCCTCCCTGAGCCGGCCGAGCTGGAAGACCTCGTAGTCGACCGACAGGGCGAGCGCGATGGCCAGCGTGAACAGCAGCAGCGAGGCGTCCAGCGCACCCGTGACGGAGAAACCGGCCACCAGGCTGCGGCCGTGGCCCAGTTGGAAGACCAGCACGAGCGCGCCCGCACTCGCGCCGAGGCTGAGCACGGCGACCACCAGGGCCTTGAGCGGGGCGACCAGGCTCCGGGTCAGCAGGACCAGCAGGACCACGAACGCGGCCGCCAGCAGGCAACCCACCCTGGGCAGTGCCGCGCACACCGCGGCGACGGTGTCGGTGATCTCGGCGGCGCGGCCACCGACCAGGGCGACACCGGGCACCTGCCGCACCGCGCGCACGAGCCGGGCGGCCCGTTCGCCGCCGGGAGCGTACCGGGCGGCCACGACGAACACGGCCTGCGCCGAACGCGTCGCGGCGGCCGTCGGCGTCGGTACCGTCCGTACCCCGGCCACCCCCGGCAGCGCGCGCAGCCTGCTCGCGTAGCGTTCGCGTGCGCGCCGGGCGTCCCCGGTGGCCGGGGGCAGGTCGGCGACGACGGACAGCAGCCGGTCGGGCGGATGGTCGAAGCCGGTCTCCAGACGGGCCGCGGCGGCGGCGGCCGGAGCGGACGCGGGCAGGACCCGCTGGTCGATGACGCCGAGGTGCACCCGGCTGAACGGCAGGGCGAGGACGAGCAGCACCACGCCGGCGGCGGCCCCGCAGAGCAGCGGCCGGGCGGTCACCCGCCGGGTCACCGACTGCCAGAACCTGCTCGGCTCGCCCAGCCGGCACCGGCGCAGCCCGCGCAGCGGGTCACCGCGATGCAGATGGGGGCCCAGCAGGGTCAGCAGGCCGGGCAGCAGGAACAGTGCCGCCAGGGCCGACAGCACCGTGACGACGATCCCGGCCAGGGCCAGGGCCCGCAGCAGCGGTGAGGGGACGACGAGCGTGGCCGCCAGGCAGGCGGTGACCGCGGCGGCGGAGAAGACGACGGAGCGTCCGCTCGTCCGCCACGCGGTGCGCAGGGCCCGTACCGGCGTCGCACCGTACGCCGTCTCCTCCTGGTAGCGGGAGAGCAGGAACAGGGTGTAGTCGACGGCCAGGCCGAAGCCGATGGCGGAGGCGGCGTTGACGGCGAACACCGACACGTCCGTGACCCTGGCCAGCAGGCCCAGTACGGGGATGGTGCACACCACCGCGCAGGCCGCGACCAGGACCGGCAGCAGCGCGCACACCAGTGAGCCGTAGGCGATGAGCAGCACCAGCAGCACGGCCGGCGCGGCCAGCAACTCGGCCCGCAGCAGGTCCCGTTCGCACTGTGCGTCGATCTGGGCCGTGAGCCACGCCGAGCCGCTGATCTCCAGCGTCGCCGGCGCGGCGGCCGCCCGTACCGCCGGCGCGATCCGCTCGGCGGTCCGTCCCCGCCGGCGTTCGTCGCCCGCCAGGTCGGCCGTGACCAGCAGCGTCCGCCCGTCGCGGGAGCGCAGCCACGTGTCACCCGAGCCGGCGAAGGAGGCGACCGCGTCGACGCCCGGGGTGTGCGCCAGCAGCGACGCGACCCTGCGGTCCGCCTCGGCGAGGCGTGCCGTGGACGCGGCGGCGGACCCCGGGCCCGCGGACACCGCGAAGACGACGTCCGGGCGGGGCAGACCGAGCCGGGCGGCCCGCCGTTCGGCGCGTTCCGCCTCGGTGCCCGTGGCCAGGGTGCCCCCGGATCCCAGCATCTCGAAGGCCGGCACGATCTGCAGCGCGGCGATCACCAGCACGGACAGCGCACACAAGAGCGTCGCCCACGCCTGTCTGCGGCTCTGGTCAAGCATCCGTCCGTCACTCCCGCCTCGGCACATCGACCCTTTCACCACAGGGGCCAACGAGACCGTGGCGCGCCGGGCATGGTTTTGCACGGAATCCACCGCGGATGGGGGTCAGTTGGCGGCACGAGGACCGACGGGAGCACCCGGCGCGGAAGCGGAAACGTTCAGCCCGGACCTCGGTTCCCCGTCGCGGGCCAGTAGGTCTGGACCATTGACCTGGACATGGCGATGCGGCTATGGAATGCAGTGCACGGGCGCATGTCCCCGTCCCGTATCCGAGGAAGGGCCTCACATGTTCAGACCCCGCACCACCCGCCGTTGGTCCCGGACCCTGTCACGGTTGTTCGCGCTGTTCGCCGTAGTGCTCGGCCTGCAGACGGTTCCGGCGCACGCGGCGCAGGCCGCGCCGGCCTTCAAGGTGCTCGCCTTCTACGACGGCACGTACGACGCGGCACACATCAGCTTCGTCCACGAGGCCAACACCTGGTTCCCGCAGGCCGCCGCGCAGTACGGCTTCTCGTACACCTCGACCAACGACTGGAACCAGCTGAACACCGCCAACCTGGCCAACTACCAGGTGGTCATGTTCCTCGACAACTACCCGCACACCGCCGCGCAGCAGTCGGCGTTCCAGACCTACGTGAACAACGGCGGCGGCTTCTTCGGCTTCCACGTCTCCGCCTTCAACGCCGACAGCGGCGACTGGCCCTGGTACCACAACACCTTCCTGGGCACGGGCACCTTCCAGACCAACACCTGGGGGCCGACCGCCGAGACGCTCAGGATCGACGACCCCGCCCACCCGGCCACGGCGGGCCTGCCGGCCACCATCGCCTCCTCGGTCAGCGAGTGGTACAGCTGGCAGTACGACCTGCGGCAGAACCCGGCGATCGACATCCTCGCGTCGCTGGACGCCTCCACCTTCCCGGTCGGCACGGACCCCAACCAGTCCTGGTACAGCGGCTACTACCCGATCGTCTGGTCCAACCACAACTACAAGATGATCTACGCCAACTTCGGCCACAACGCGATGGACTACTCCACCAACACCCCCTTGTCCTCCACCTTCGCCAGCGCCCAGCAGAACCAACTGCTCATCCAGGGCCTGCGCTGGCTGGGCGGGCAGTCGGGCACGACCCCGCCGCCGGCCGCCACCGGACCGATCCACGGCTACGGGGGCAAGTGCGTGGACGTGGCCGGCGCGAGCAGCGCCAACGGCACCGCGGTGCAGCTCTACGACTGCAACGGCTCCGGCGCGCAGAACTGGACGGTGGCCGCGGACGGCAGCCTGCGGGCGCTCGGCAAGTGCATGGACATCACCTCGGGCGGCACCACGAACGGCGCCCAGGTGCAGCTCTACGACTGCAACGGCTCCGGCGCCCAGCGGTGGCAGCCCGGCACGGCCGGCTCGCTGGTGAACCCGCAGTCCGGGAAGTGCCTGGACGCCACCGGCCCCAGCTCCGCCAACGGCACCCGGTTGCAGATCTGGTCCTGCACCGGCGCGGCCAACCAGAGCTGGACCCTGCCCGCCTGACCGGTGGGGAGCAGGGCACGGCGCCACCTCCCCGGCAGGGGAGTGGCCGGGGGGGCGGGGCGCGCCGCCGGCGGGCGCGGCCGCGCCCCGCGGGGCCGGCCCCCCCCCGCCCCCGGCCGCCCCGGGGCGGGCG
>NZ_JBHJUV010000052.1:0-64039 GCF_042268025.1 Streptomyces sp. NPDC056161 | reverse complement strand
CCCGGGGGCGGCACATGCGAAAGTCCCGCCCCTCGCGCGCGGGACGGGACTTCACACGTGGCTCACACGGAGCGTGCCGCCACTGAGCCGGTCGACCGATCAGCCGATTTGGGTACCGGTCGCCGAGAGTGCCTCGGTGACCGGCTGGAAGAAGGTCGTACCGCCGGAGGTGCAGTTGCCGCTGCCGCCGGAGGTCAGACCGATCGCGCTGCTCCCGGAGAACAGCGAGCCTCCGCTGTCACCGGGTTCCGCGCACACGTCGGTCTGGATCAGACCGGTGACCGTGCCCTCCTGGTAGTTCACGGTGGCGTTCAGACCGGTCACCGTGCCGTCGTGCACCTGCGTGGTCGAACCGCTGCGGGACACGTTCATCCCCACGGTGGCCTCGGCCGCGCCGGTGATCTCCTGGGCGGACCCGTCGTAGAGGTCGACCTCGCTCGGGTGGCCGACGTCCGCGGTGTACTTCACCAGGCCGTAGTCATTGCCCGGGAAGCTGGACTGTTCGTTCTCGCCGATCACGGTGCCGGAGGAGTCCGACCACGTGGAGATGGCCTCGGTGCAGTGCCCGGCGGTCAGGAAGTACGGCTGGCCGCCCTTGACCACGTTGAAGCCGAGCGAGCAGCGCCCGCCCGAGCCGGTGATGGCGTCCCCGCCCGCGACGAAGGGCTTGAACTCCCCCTTCGAGCGCTGGAGTTCGGTGGTCGCGCCGAGCCCTTCGACCACCTTGGTGAGCTTCGCCAGCGCGGCCTTCGAGACGGTCCGGTCGGCGGTGACGACGACCTTGTCGCCGATCGGGTCGACCGCCCACGAGGTGCCGGGGACGGCCGCTTCCCGCCGCAGGGTCGAGCGGGCGCCGTCGAGTTCGGCGAGGGAGTTGGCGACGATTCTGGCCTTGGCGCCGGCCGCCTCGACGGTCCGGGCCGCGCTCTCGTCGAGCACGTTGACGACAAGGTGCTTCGCCCGAGCGTCGTAGTAGGAGCCCGCGGCGTCGCCGCCGAGGTCGGCCACGAGCGTGGAGGCGAGCTTTCCGGCCGCCGGAACCGACAGGATCCGGGGTGTGGAAGTCTCCGTCGGCTCACTGGCGTTCGCAGTCTGGAAGGTGACACCCGCCGTGACCAACGCGGCGATTCCCGCGCCCGTCACGGCGATCCGCCGCCCGGGTATGCGTCGGTGCTTCAACTCACGTCCTCCTGTGGGGGGATGGCCCGGAAGGTTGTGGGGACCTCTTGGGCCGGAAGGCTGGTTGACGGGCGCCTACTATTCCGAGGACGGCGGGGAGCACACAAGGTCGACTTCAGGACGCGCATACGACGCTCTCGCACGCCCCTGCGCGTTGACCGCGTACAGTCACCGCAGGCGATTCGCGCTGCAAACACTGCGAGCGAGCGAGCGTTAGGCGGACAGCGACTTTCAGGACTGTCCGGAATTCGACCCTCCGGGCGCCGGGGGCAGTTGCTGGGCCTTCTCCAGGAACCGCAGCAGCTCCACCGGGAAGGGCAGCACCAGGGTGGAGTTCTTCTCGGCGGCCACCGCCACCACCGTCTGCAAGAGGCGCAGTTGGAGCGCGGCGGGCGTGTCGGCCATCTACTGGGCGGCCTCCGCGCGACAGCCGCCCCCGCCGCCACCAGCTCCTCGACCATGCCGACCCCCCGGGGGGGTCCGAAGTGGGGGTGTCCGGGAGAGCGCCCCCGTCCCTCGACGGTAACTCCGGCGGGCAGCCAAGAGGGAGCCCCCGCACGCCGGTTGCATGCGGGGGCCGGTGGTACGCGGGCCGTCACACGGGCGTACGTCAGAAGACGTGGACCCCGTAGGCGCTCAGGGCCTCGGTGACCGGCTGGAAGAAGGTCGTACCGCCGGAGGAGCAGTTGCCGCTGCCGCCGGACGTCAGGCCGTAGGCGATGCCGCTGTTGGAGTACAGCGGGCCGCCGGAGTCGCCGGGCTCGGCGCAGACCGTGGTCTGGATGAGGCCGGAGACGATGCCGTCGGCGCCGTAGTTGACCGTCGCGTTGAGCGCGGTGACCCGGCCGTTGTGGATGCCCGTGGTGGAGCCGCGGCGGTAGACCGTGGTGTTGACGGACGGCGTGGCCGCGCTGGTGATGTCCACGCTGCCGACGGTGCCCGACTTGGCCACCGAGCTGTTCGTGTAGCGCACGAGGCCGTAGTCGTTGCCCGGGAAGGACGAGCCGGCCGTGGTGCCGAGCGTGGTGCTGTGCCCGGAGTCCGACCACCAGGTGCCCGCGCCGCTGGTGCAGTGACCGGCGGTCAGGAAGTAGTAGTTGCCGCTGTTGTCCTGGACGTTGAAGCCCAGCGAGCAGCGCCAGCTACTCGCATAGATGGCGTCGCCGCCGGAGATCAGCTTCTTGAACGTGCCCGGGGTGTGCTTGATGGTCAGAGCACCGGCGTTGGCTCCGGCCTGCTCCTTGATCTTGGCGATCTCGGCCTGGGAGACGGTGCTGTCGACGGTGACGACAACGTTGTTGTTCTTGCTGTCGACCGCCCAGGCCGTGCCGGGGACGTCCGCCTTGAGAACAGCGTCGCTCGCGCTGGTGAGCTGCGTGGCGCTGAACGTCTGGACGTCGGACGCGTTCGCGGTGGGGGCTGCGAACGCCGCCGCGGCCACGAATCCGGAGGCAAGGGCGATCAGCCGGGTCCGTCTCGCGACGCTGCGGGAAATGGTGCGCTCGTTCCTCACGTTTCGTTCCCTCCCAGGGGAAGTCGGGGGCCCGCGTGGGGTCGGGGCCCGTGAGGCGCAGTCAGGGGCACGAACGACCGGATTCCGGTCCGTCGTGCCCCTGACAAGCGCTGTGGGGGAGTATTCGGCCGAACGGACGGTCGGCGCAAGGGTGCCTTTCGGCCGTCAGTTTTTGAACGAGCTTTGTGAGTTATTGGCCCATTCATGTCCGAACCGGCTGCTCTCCTCCTCCCTCTCCGCTCGCCTTCCCGTCCCTCCCCTCCCCTCGCCTCCCCTCGCCTCCCCTCGCCTCCCCTCGCCTAGCTTCCCCTCGTGTCAGAGCAGGTTCCGCTCCCCCGCGTCGATCGCGATGTCCAGGGTGTTCCCCGGCGGTGGGAAGGGGCACAGGAAGTGGTCGGCGAAGGCGCACGGCGGGAGCTGGGCCCGGTTGAAGTCCACGGTCGTACGGCCCTCCGCGTCGGGTGCGGCCGGGTACAGGAACCGGAACCGGAAGCTGCGCTGCCCGCTGCCGGCGTCGGCGAACACCGCCCACAGCCGCCCGTCCGCCTGCCGCGCGACCTGGAGCGTCCGCTCCTGACCGGCCAGCGAGAAGGCGAGTTCACCGGCGAGGCCGAGGCCGCGCCGGACCCCGTCGGCGTTGTCGACCCGCACGGTCCGGGCCGTGTCGTACGGGGTGAAGCGGCCGGGCACCGACCAGCGCGGGTCGTACGGGGTGGCGTCGATGCCCCGGAAGGCGCGGCGCGTCGCGGCGTCCGGGTCGTAGTCCCGGACACCCCAGACCCCTTCACGGACCAGCACCACCAGCCGGCGCGCGCCGAGCGTGACGCGGGCCGCCGGTTCGGCGTCGGCGCCGAGCCGGACCTCGCCGGCGAACGGCCGCCCGTCCAGGGCCAGTCCGTCGGCCTCGGTCGCGGTGAGGACGACCGCGTCTCCGGCCGCCGCCCAGGTCCCGGGAATGTCCCGAAGTCGCCCCTGCGGCTGGTCCTCGATCCAGTGCGTACCGGACAGCGCGAGCGGCCCGTAGGGGGCCGACACCGTCTCCGTGCGCCGTTCGTGCCAGTGCTTCCAGTCGTCGTTCGGGTCGGTCGTCATCGTGGTCATCGGTCCTTCCGTGCGGGGGTCGCGAGCCCCAGGTGTGAGCGAAGGGTGCTGCCCCGGTATTCCGTGCGGAACGCGCCGCGCTCCTGGAGCAGCGGCACCACCCGGTCCACGAACTCGTCGAGTCCGCCGGACGCGGGGTGCGGTACGAGGACGAAGCCGTCGGCCGCGTTCCGGCGGACGAAGGCGTCGAGTGCGGCGGCGACCGTCTCCGGGGTGCCGACGAAACACGACGGCTCGCCCGCCCCCGCCCCGCCCGGTGCGGGACCCGGGTCCGCGGCGGCACGCGGCGCGCGGCCGGGGCGCCGGGCCGGCACCGGTCGCGGGGCGGTCTCGGCGGCCTTCTCCCGGGCCTCGGCCGCGCTGTCACCGAGGACGATCCCCACTCCGGGCATGATCTTCAGGTCGTCCGGTGCCCGGCCGTACTTCGCCAGGCGGCGCTTGACATCGGCGTAGTAGGCGCGGCCCGCCTCCAGCGCACCGGGCCGGGTGCCGGGGCCGACGGACCTGCGGCCCCCGAACCCCCGGCCCCAGCAGACGACGTCGGCCGTGGCGGCGGCGAGTTCCCGGCCCTCGTCCGAGTGGGCCGCCTGGATCACCACGGGGTGCCCCTGCGGGGAGCCGGGCACGGTGAACTCGCCCGCGAGGTCGAAGTGCCGCCCCCGGTGTGCGAACGGCCGGGGCTCGCCGTCCGGCGGCCAGGAGTCCCACGCCGCGCGTGCGGCGGCGACGAACTCGGCGGCGCGTGCGTACCGGTCGGCGCGGCCGGGACGGCCGCCGCGGCGGAAGTTCCCGCCGGTGACAGCGTCCACGGAGGTCACCAGGTGCCAGGCCGCCCGGCCGCCGCTGAGGTGGTCGAGCGTGGCGAGCCGCCGGGCGAGTTCGTAGGGCGCGTGGGAGGTCGCGTCGGCCGTGGCGGCGAGCCCCAGCCGCTCGGTCACGGCGGCGAGGGCGCTGAGCGCGGTGACCGGCTCGGGCCGAGCCACCGCCTCCGTACCCGTGGGCCGGTTCGCGGGTCCGCCGGGGAACGGACCGCCGCCGGTGAGGAACAGGAAGTCGAACAGCCCGCGTTCGGCGGTGCGGGCGCTCCGTTCGAACGCGGCGAACGCGGGCAGCGGCGAGGTGCCCGCGACGGGACGCCGGGCCGGTCCGGCGGCATCCGCGGGCGTGGCCCTCCCACCCGAGCCGCTGCCGGCCGGGCGGGAGGCGTGGGTCCTGCCGCCGTCCGCGCGCGGTCCGCAGTGCGGCAGCGCGGCGAGATGGATACGCCGTGGGGCGGACCCGCGTACGGTCATGATCCGCCCCCGGCCGCCTGGTACCGGTTCGCGGGCCGGGAAAGGCCCAGGTGTTCCCGCAGGGTGCTGCCCGGATAGAAGGTGCGGAACAGGCCGTGGTGCTGGAGCAGCACCACGGTGCCGTTGACCAGCCGCTCCAGATCGCGGCGCGGCTCGGCGGGGACCAGGTGGAAGCCGTCGACGGTGGACTCCGCGTGCCAGGCGGCGATCAGACGGGCCAGGTCGACGGGGCCGCCGCGGTACAGCGGACCCCGCGCGTCCGCCCCGGGTCCGGCGTCGGCCCGGCGCCCGGTCTCCCGGTCCCGGCCGGGCAGCGTGGACCCCCAGCCGGCCGCCACCGCGGGCTCGCCGCCGCCGAGGTCGACGACGAGGCTCGCCAGGACCCGCAGCGTGTCCGGGTCCCGTCCGTACCGGGCCGCGGCCGAACGGAGTTCCGCCCGTACGGCGGCCACCCGCGCGCCGTCGGCCGCGCGCACCAGTGCCACGTCGGCGTACCGGGCCGCCGTCTGCCGGGCCGGGCGCTCGGTCGCGTCGACCACGCGCACCGGGTGGCCCTGGGGCGGGCGCGGCAGGACCGAGGGGCCACGGACCGAGAAGGTGGCGCCGGTGAAGTCGACGCGGTGCCGCCCGCCCCGGGCGCCCGGCCGGCCGGGCGCCGCGTCCGGTGGCCCGGCGCCGTCCGCCCAGCTGTCCCACAACCGCGCGGCCACGTCGGCGACTTCGCCCGCCTCCCGCCACAACGCGTCGGCGCCCGCGGCGGGACGGCGGCCGAAGAGGCGGGCCTCGTCCTGGCCGGACGAGACGTCGAGCCACCAGCCGGCCCGGCCCCGGCTGACCCAGTCGAGGGTGGCGACGGCCGTCTGGACGTGGAAGGGCTCGGTGTGCGTGGTGGTCACCACGGGCACGAGTCCGATGCGCCCGGTCTCCGGCGCCACCCGGGCGAGGACCGCGAGCGCGTCGGGTCCGGGGCGCCCGAAGCCGTCGCCGAGGGTGACGAAGTCCAGGCCGCCGCGCTCGGCGAGCCGCACCTGCTCGGTGTACGCGGCGGCGGCGTACACCGACGGCTGGTCCACGGCGGCGGCCAGGTGCAGCAGCCCCCGTTGGGACGATGCGGTCATGTCCGGGACGACCTTTCCGGGGTGCGGCGGGCCTTTGGGCGACGCGGCGAAGACCGCGCCGTGCCTCGGTACGGTCGCACCACGCCTCGGCACGGTCGCGCGGCGCCTCGATACGGTCGCACCGTCCCTCGGAACGATCGCACCGCCCCTCGGAACGGTCGCACCGCCCCTCGGAACGGTCGCACCGCGCCGCGGAGCGGTCGCGCGGCGCCACCGTGGAGCCGGGTCACAGCACCTTGGAGAGGAACGCCCGCGTCCGTTCGTGGCGCGGAGTGTCCAGCACCTCGGCGGGGCCGCCCTGTTCGACGATCCGCCCGTCGTCCATGAACACCACCGTGTCGGCGACCTCACGGGCGAAACCGATCTCATGGGTGACGACGATCATCGTGGTGCCCTGACCGGCCAGGTCCTTGATGACGTCGAGGACCTCGCCGACCAGTTCGGGGTCGAGGGCGGAGGTGGGTTCGTCGAAGAGGAGCAGCTTCGGTTCCAGGGCGAGGGCGCGCGCGATGGCGACCCGCTGCTGCTGCCCGCCGGAGAGCCGCTTCGGATAGGTGTCGGCGCGGTCGCCGAGTCCCACTCGCTCCAGCAGGGCGCGGGCGGTGGCCTCGGCCCGCGCGCGGGGCCGCTTCAGTGCGGCCACGGGTGCCTCGACGACGTTCTCCAGCACGGTCAGGTGCGGGAAGAGGTTGAAGTTCTGGAAGACGAACCCGATCTGGGTGCGCTGCCGCAGCACCTCGCGTTCGGACAGCTCGTACAGTGTGTCGCCCGAGCGCCGGTACCCGATCAGCGAGCCGTCCACGCTGATCGTGCCGCGGTCGATCTTCTCCAGGTGGTTGATGGTGCGCAGCAGCGTCGACTTGCCGGAGCCGGACGGGCCGAGGACGACGGTGACCTCACCGGTGCGCACGGTGAGGTCGATGCCCTTGAGGACGTCGAGCTGTCCGAAGCTCTTGTGCACGGACCTGATGTCGACCATGACGCTCATCGGGTGGATCCCTTGGTGGATGGGGGGTGGATGGGGGGTGGATGGGGGGTGGACGGGGCAGTGGACGGGGCAATGGACGGGGTGGTTCACGCCGCGGCACGCCAGGTCTTCTCGCGCAGCAGGACCAGGGCCGCGCGGGCGGTGGCGTCGTTCTGCCGGAACGCCGGGCCACCGGCGCGCGGCCGGGTGAAGGCGCCGGGGGTACGGCTGTCGGTGTAGGGCCCGAGCGCGAACCGGCGGGGATGCGGCCGGCCGGCCCCGTCGAGGATCCGCCCGTCGGCGGGGTCCACCCGCAGCAGCCCGTCGGGGCTCTCGGCGGCGCCGTCGGCGTGCAGTTCGCGCAGCAGTCCGTCGCGGGCGCGCCCTACGGTGGGCTCGGGCAGCCGCGCCTCGACCAGGGCGCGCGCCTCGACGTGGAAGCCGGGCACGGTGGGCGAGGCCGCCCGGAACACCCCGTCCGCGGCGGTCACGGTCATGTCGGCGCCCATGAACCGGACGACGCCCGCCCGGGACAGGGCGAGCAACTGCCGCAGCCGGGGTCCGGGCGGTCCGGAGGCGAGGTAGCTGAAGAAACCGTGCCACCAGGGGCCGATGTCGCCGAGCCGGACCAGTTGCCCGTAGACCGACAGCAGGGCGAGGAACACCGCGAGGTCGGGGCTGTGCCGCGGGTCGTGCCGACGGCCGAGGTCCGCTTCGACGTGGTCGCGCAGCCAGTCCTGGAACTCCTCGTGCGAGGCGAGGCGCACCCCGTCCAGGGGGTGGTCGAGGGCGTCGAGGTCGAGCCGGTCGGCGGGGTCGGGCACGGCGGCGGCGACCAGCGCCTGGATCTCGTCGGCGGTCTCGGCGGCCGCGTACTTCTCCTCGAAGTCGGCGCGGGCGACGGCCGTGCGCTCGGGGTGGGCGGTGAACAGCCGGTGGTAGTGGGCGAAGCCCAGTTCCTTCGCCACCAGCGGCCACACGTCCCGCCGGAAGTCCACGCCCGCCCCGCGCCCGGTCCCGTCCGGCCGGAGGGACCCCTGCCGCCGGGCGAGCAGCGCGTCGACCTCGGCGGGCCCGAAGAAACGGGGCAGCGGGAGGCGTTCGCCGCTCCAGTCGTAGCCGATCTTCGAGTGGTACGGCACTCCGCGGCGGGAGCCCACGTACAGCACCGGTTCACGCCCCGACGGTATGTACACCTCGCCCTCGTACCGTCCGCCGCGGCCCTCGGTGAGCAGCACCATCAGGTCGACGAAGGCCAGCCCGAAGCCCCGTACCAGGACGGGTTCACCGGCCCTGAGCGGGGACAGGTCGCTGTCGGCGGTGAAGTCGGGCGGCCGGTGGAGCAGTCCGTGGGTGCGCGCGTACGCCGCCAACTCGGCCTGCTGGTGGTCGAGTTCGGCGTCGAGGTGGCCGAGGGCGAGGACCACGGCATCGGCGAGCAGCGGACGCGGGCGGCCCTCCAGCCACACCTGCTGGCGTCCGTCACGCGGGCCGCCGATCCGCAGGGCGCGCCGGGGGTGGTGGTGGACGGCGATGTCCGCGGGCAGGTCGGCGACGGCCCGGTCGTACACCATGCGCAGGTATCCGCCCTGGGTCTGCCGGTCCGCGAAGGTACGGCCGTCGAGGCCCGCCCACTCGTGCAGGGTGGGCCCCTCCCGGACCGGGCCGGCCATCCGCACCGTCTCGTCGGTGAACATGGTGACGTCCTCGGCGTGCGAGTTCATCCACAGCAGCGGGGACTGTGCCGCGCGCCAGATGCGTCCGGCGCCCGGCGGGCAGGGGTCGACGAGGTGGATGTCGAGGCCGCCGCCGGCGTACAGCTCGGGCGCGTTGGCGGCGATGCGCTCCAGCAGACCGGTCCCCCGCGGACCGGCCCCGACGATCACCAGTTGCGGTCTCATCGGCGGGCCTCCGAGCCGCGGGCGTAGTACCGCTCCACGTAGTGCTGGCCGATGCCGAGGACCGAGGTGACCACGGTGTACCAGAGGGTGGCGACCATCAGCAGCGGGATGACCTGGTAGGTGCGGTGGTAGATCAGTTGCGCCGAGAACAGCAGGTCGCTCACCGCGATGACGCTCACGATGGAGGTGCCCTTGAGGGTGCCGATCAGCATGTTCCCGGCGGGCGGCACGATGGCGCGCATGGCCTGGGGCAGCACGATCCGCCGCCAGCGGCGTGCCCGGCTCAGGCCGAGTGCCTGGGCGGCCTCGATCTGGCCGCGGTCGACGGAGAGGATCCCGCCGCGCACCACCTCGGCGGCGTAGGCGGCCTCGTGCAGGGTCAGGCCGATGATCGCGACGGCGATCGGGGTGAGCAGGTTGACCGTCTTCACTCCGAGGATCTGCGGGTACAGGGCGCCGATGTTGAACCACAGCAGCAACTGCACCAGGATCGGGATCGACCGGAACAGCCAGACGTAGCCCCAGCTCACCGCCCGCAGGACGGGGTTGGCGGAGAGCCGGAGCGCGGCGAGCAGGGTGCCCAGGGCGAAGCCGAGGGCCATCACCACCACGGTCAGCCAGAGCGTGAGCCACAGCCCGCGCAGTACCGAGTCCGAGGTGAAGTAGTCGGCGACGACGCCCCACTGGAACGCCTGGTTGCGCAGGACGGAGGTGAGGGCCAGGGCGAGCAGGACGAGGAGGGCGACGGCGGCGGTCCACTGCCCGAGCCGGCGTTGCGGGACGATCCGCAGGGTGTCCGCGTGCTCGGGAGTCTCCGGTGCCGCGGGGACTTTGGCGAGGGTGTCGGATGACATGCGAAGGCTCCGTGACATAGCTGGAACACGGTGGGCGTCTTCACACGCTTCGCCTCGCGGCGGCTGCGGCCGAGCCCCTCAGCAGGGCCGCCCGTCGAGAGTACGTGGGCGTTTCCGCCCGTTGTCAAGGGTGTCCATACTGTGAGCGGTACGTCTCAGGTCGGTTGACGCGGAACCGGGGACCTGTTCCACTTGGCCCATGCATCCACAGCAGTGGCTGGTCACCCGCTCCCACATCGACTTCGGTCGCGTGTGGTCCTCTTCCTGTTGAGCTGACCCACTGCGCGCCCGCCGTTCGGCAGGCGCTCGCGCGTTCTCCCCGCCGACCGGCGCACTTCCCGCTGCTCCGCGTGCTTCCCGCGTCCCCTTCCGGGTTCGCCTCCGGGTTCCCTTCCGGGTTCACCTCCCCGTTCCCTTCGGGTTCGCCTCCGCCCTTCGCACCTCCGCCCTCGTCTTCACACGCGCACCCCCCTCCCCTCGCGCTCCGCACTCTTCGGCTCACAGGAGACCGCTGTCCGATGCGCACATCCAGAAATGCCCGCCATACCCTTTTTGCACCGTTCCTGACCGTCGTCTCGGCCGCTCTGCTGCTCACCGGCTGCGGTTCGGGGTCCGACGGCGCGGCCGGATCCGGTGCCGCGGGCGTGGCCGCCGGGTCCGACGCGGTGCCCACCACGGACGTCGTCTCCGGCATCCGCAAGGACGAGGCCGCCGCCGCGCTGCTGCCCGCGGGCACCGGACGGCTGACCGTCGCGGTCAGCGTCGGCGGCACCCCGCCCAGCACCACCTACCTGGCCGACGGCAAGACCCTGACCGGCCAGGACGTCGACCTGACCAAGGCCGTCGGGAAGGTGCTCGGCATCGAGCTGTCGGTGGAGCAGGCGTCCTTCGAGGCGATCCTGCCCGCCCTCGACAGCGGCAAGTACGACTTCGGCGCGAGCAACTTCGGCGTGACCGACGAACGCCGCAGGACGATCGACTTCGTCACCTACATCAACGACGGCCAGGGCTTCGCCGTCCGCGACGACAGCAAGCTGTCCAAGGTCACCGATCTGCGCCAGTTGTGCGGACTGAACGTCGCCACCGGCGCGGGCACCACCTTCGAGGCCACGCTGGAGGAGAACAAGCACGTGTGCACCGACGCCGGGAAGAAGGCGTACGCCGTGCAGACCTACAGCGAGCCCGGCGCGATCTGGTCCTCCCTCCAGCAGGGCCGCAGCGACATCGTGATGTCCACGATCAACGGTCTGCGGTACGCCGTGGCCCACCAGAGCGGGGTGAGGTTCCTCAACGAGTACCACCGCCTCGACGTCGGCTTCGCCTTCAAGAAGGGCTCGAAGCTCGCTCCGGCGTTCCAGGCGGCGGTGAACCGGCTCATCGCGGACGGCACGTACGACAAGATCCTCAAGAAGTGGGGCACGACGGGCTCGGCGATCACCAGGTCGCAGATCTCACCGCCGGAATCGAAGGAGTAGCCGGCCGCGGGGTCGGGGCCGGTCCGGCGGATCCCGCCGGACCGGCCCTGGCCCCGAAAGGGGCTCAGCGCTTGAGCGCGCGGGTGAGGTCGCCCCCGCCCGAACAGTCACGTGATCCGCCGGACCGGCCCTAACAGTTGCAACCGCAGTCGCAGCCGTCACAGCCGTCGCACCCGTCGCAGTTTCCGCAGCACTCACAGCAGTCACCGCAGCCGCTACAGTCCCCGCAGTCGCACTTGGCGCAGCACCCCTCGCGCCGCTGCCGGGACCAGGGCCCCTCGAACTCGTCGGCGCAGCAGGCACGGCAGGTGCAGAACAGGCCGAGGGCCGCCGCGCACCCCGCCCACATGCCCCGCCGGCCCCGGCGCGTCGGCTCGCCACCGGACGGGTCGCCGCCCGACGCATCGCCTTCCGACGGGTCGTCCGCGGACGGGTCGCCGTCCGGACCGTACGGACCGTCAGGTATCCGGGGGTCGTCCGGCGCCTGAGGAGCGCGCGGGGTCCCGGGCGGTCCGTAGGCGGCTGCGGGCGCATGCCCGCAGGAGGTCGTCCCGAACGCCCGGTCCACCGAGCGGCGCAGTTCGTGCGCGAGCAACCGGTGCGCCAGCCTGCCGTCGGTGAACTCCACCTCGCGCAGCGCGAGCCGGATGCCGTGCAGCGCGTCGTCGGCCAGCCGGCGGGCCTCGGTGCGCGGGGTGCCGGTGACGGTCAGCGGGTTCCAGGCATCTGACGCGGCGTCGGCCGCCTGGTCCTCCACGGCGTCCAGCAGATGCGCGAGCCGGCCGAAGAGGCGGCCTGCCTCGGCGAGCGGCGCCGCGTTGCCCGGCCGACCGGCCAGCAGGGCCGTGTGTGCGAAGGCGGCGGCCGTCGCGGTCTCGGTCGGCTCGGTGACCGTGAGCACCGGTGTGCCCGGTCCGGCGAGCGCCTCGACGCCGGTCTGCCGGTCGACGGCGTCGACGAGGAGCGCGGTGTCGAATCCGACCAGCGAGCCGCTGCGCGCTCCCGCCCGTCCCCAGTTCGCGGCGACCCGGCGCGCGGCGAGCGCCACCGGACGGCGTGCCAGCAGCCCGTCCCCGTCGGCGACATGGTCGCGCACCTTGGCCGAGGCGAGCACCAGCGAGACGGCCGCCGCGAGCCGCGCGCCCTCGCCCCGCGCGACGGACGCGGTGCGCATGCCGCGCAGCGGACAGGGCCCGGCCGTGCGCCGCGCGTCCCCCGCCCGGTCGGTCTGAGCCTCCGTCAGAACTGAGAGGAGCAGCCCGTCGTAGTTCGTCACGATCCGCGCGAACTGCCCGTGGTCCCCGCGCAGCGCGAGGCACAGCCCGCACAAGTGCGCCGTCCACTGCGCCCGAAGACCCGCACCGAGCCGGTGCGGACAGGGCCGTACGATCCCGAACACGACTTCCCCCCGCGCTGTCCTACGGCATTCGACCGTGCCGCGATACGACATTCAGCCGCGGCATCGTATCGACCTACCGTCATCCCGGACCGGCCTCCGTGCTCACCCGGACGCACCGCTTCTCACCCATACGCCGCGAAGAATCATATTTCACTCACAGTCAGCAGCCGTACGTGGTGGGACCCTTGGGGCGTCCGGGCTCTCGACGTCAGCGCTGTGCACCAGTAGCGTCACAAACCCCCCGCGCGGCGTCTGTCCACTTGGCGCGCCATC
Organism: Streptomyces sp. NPDC056161; assembly: GCF_042268025.1. NCBI lineage: Bacteria > Bacillati > Actinomycetota > Actinomycetes > Kitasatosporales > Streptomycetaceae > Streptomyces > Streptomyces sp. NPDC056161. Next base: position 50,967 of record NZ_JBHJUV010000052.1, on the reverse strand, counting down.
CGCATCATGGACGACCATAGGGGTGCGGAAAGCAAGAGGGACCGCTGTGAGAGGAGGCGTCCATGGGATCGGTACGCAAGGCGAGTGCCTGGCTTGGCCTCGTCGACGACAACGATGACGAGCGCTACTACGACGACGACTACTCCGAAGGGGCCGAGCCCGGGGAAGCCTGGGTCACCGACCCGCGGGTCAAGGTGACCTCGGACAGCGCCGAGGAGACGGGCCGCCGCATCGGCACGGTCACTCCGGACAGCTTCCGGGACGCCCGCGCGATCGGCGAGCTGTTCCGGGACGGGGTTCCGGTCATCGTGAACCTCACCGCCATGGAACCCACCGACGCCAAGCGCGTGGTCGACTTCGCGGCCGGTCTGATCTTCGGCCTGCGCGGTTCGATCGAGCGGGTCGCCACCCGGGTCTTCCTGCTGACGCCCGCGCACACCGAGATCGTCAGCGGTGAGCCGGCCGCGCGCCGTTCGGACGGCTTCTTCAACCAGAGCTGAGGCAGGGCCGCTCGCCGGCCCCGCCCCGGCCCCCGGGCCGGATCAGCGGAAGGCGTCGAGTCCGGTGAGCGCCTTGCCCAGCACGAGCTGGTGCATCTCGACGGTGCCCTCGTAGGTGAGCACCGATTCGAGGTTGGTCGCGTGCCGCATCACGGGGTATTCCAGCGAGATCCCGTTGGCCCCGAGGATCGTCCGGGCCGTGCGGCAGATCTCGATCGCCTCCCGTACGTTGTTGAGCTTGCCGAAGCTGATCTGCTCGGGGCGCAGCCGGCCGGCGTCCATGCGCCGCCCCAGGTGATGGGCGAGCAGGATCCCCTTGTGCAGTTCCACCGCCATGTCGGCGAGTTTGGCCTGGGTGAGCTGGAAGCCCCCGATCGGCCGCCCGAACTGCTCACGGGACTTCGCGTAGTCGACGGCGGTCTCGAAGCAGGTGCGGGCCGCACCCATGGCGCCCCAGACGATGCCGTAGCGCGCATGCGTAAGACAGCTCAGCGGGCCGCGCAGTCCGGTGACCTCGGGGAGCACGGCGTCGGCGGGCAGCCGTACGTCGTCCAGGACCAGTTCGCCGGTGACGCTGGCGCGCAGCGACCACTTGTGCTTGATCTCCGGGGCGGCGAAGCCGGGGGTGCCGGCCGGCACGAGGAAGCCGCGGATGCCGTTGTCGGTCTGCGCCCAGACGACCGCGACGCCGGCGACGGAGCCGTTGGTGATCCACATCTTGCGGCCGCTGAGCACCCAGTCCCCGCCGTCGCGCTTGGCGTACGTGCGCATCGAGGCGGGGTCGGAGCCGTGGTCGGGTTCGGTGAGCCCGAAGCAGCCGATGACCTCGCCGGCCGCCATCCTGGGCAGCCAGTGCCGCTTCTGCTCCTCGCTGCCGAACCGGTGGACGGCGTACATGGCCAGGGAGCCCTGCACGGAGACGAGCGAGCGGATGCCGGAGTCGGCGGCTTCCAGTTCGAGACAGGCGAGGCCGTACTGCACGGCGGAGGCACCGGCGCAGCCGTACCCGGTCAGGGACATGCCGAGGGCGCCGAGGGAACCGAGTTCGCGGGCGAGTTCCCGGATGCCGGGAAGTTCGCCGCTCTCGTACCAGTCGGCCACGTACGGCAGGACGCGGTCCGCGGCCCAGGTCCGCACGGTGTCGCGGACGGCCAGGTCCTCCGGGTCCAGCAGGTCGTCGATGCCGAGCGGGTCGGCCGGGTCGAACGGGGGCAACTTCGCGGACGCGGACATGGACACCCTCCGGGAGACGCAACCAGCACCGCTGGTTGCACTTCGCCGTGACGCTACGACGCGGCGCGTGCGGCGTCCAGCCCACTCTCCCACCGGCCCGGCGGAGCACCCGGCCGACAGGCGGCACCGCGCGCCTTCACCCACCGCGCAGCGACCGGCCGGGCCGTCCCCACGGGGCGGGACCGCCCCTGGCCGGTCCGGCGGTCCACTGCCGGAACGAGTCCCCGGGCGTCGCCCTGTCACGCCGAGACGCGGGTCCGCTCGGCCTCTCTGGGCGCGGGGAGTTCCACCGGATCCGGCTCGCAGTGCATGACCCGCGGCAGCCGGAGCGCCATCACCGCTCCGAGCAGCAGCAGGCACGCGCTCACCAGCAAGGTCACGTGCAGGCCGTGCACGAAGGAGTCCCTGGCCGCGCGGCGCAGCGCGGCTCCGGCCGGGCCGCCGATCCGCCCGGCCACGTCGTACGCCTCCCCCAGCGAATGCCCGGCCGCTGCGGTGGCCCGCACCGGCACCCCGGGCACGGAGGCGAGGCCGGGCGCGTACGCCGCGTTCATGACGCTGCCGAGCAGCGCGATGCCCATCCCGGCCCCCAGCTGGTAGGAGGTCTCCCCGATCGCCGCGGCCCCGCCCGCCTGCCGGAGCGGAGCCTCGCTCAGCATCGACTCGTACGCGCCGAAGAGGGTGGTCTCCAGGCCGAAACCCAGCAGGACGAAGCCGAACAGCAGCAGCCCGGGGTTGTCGCGCCCGCCCATCGCCGTCAGCGTCAGCACGGCGAGCGCGGTCAGGCAGAAGCCGGAGCACACCATGCGCCGTGGCCCGAAGCGGCGCAGCATCCTGGCCCCGGCCAGCCCCGCGGCCATCGCCGCGACGGTCAGCGGCAGCAGCCGCAGGCCCGTCTGGAGGGGCGACAGGCCGAGCACCAGTTGCAGGTACTGCGCGGCGATCAGTTCGAGACCGACCAGCGCGAGCATCGCCAGCACGATGCACCCCACCGCCGTACTGAAGGCCGGCCGCGCGAACATGCTGAGGTCCACCAGCGGGCAGCGGCGGCGCCGCTGCCGGCGCACGAACCACACCACCAGCAGCGCGCCCACCACCAGGGGCACCAGCGTGACCGCGCTCGCCGGCTGCCCGCCGCCGAGCCGCTTCACGCCGAAGACCAGCCCGAACAGGCCGGCCGCGGCCGTCAGCGCGCCGGCCACGTCCCAGGGTCCGTCGCGCTCCCCCTTCGACTCGGGCAGCAGCAGCCGCCCGACCGGCAGGCTGACCAGCATCAGCGGAATGTTGACGAGGAAGACCGAGCCCCACCAGAAGTGCTCCAGCAGGAAGCCGCCGAGCAGCGGGCCGACCGCGGCGCCCACCGCGGCCACCGCGCTCCAGACGCCGATGGCCAGTGCGCGCTCGCGCCGGTCGGGGAAGACCTGGCGCAGGATCGACAGGGTCGCCGGCATGATCATCGCGCCGCCGACGCCGAGCAGGGCCCGCGCGACGATCAGCAGCCCGGCGCTCGGTGCGACGGCGGCCAGCGCGGAGGCGGCGCCGAAGAGTGCGTAGCCGAGCAGCAGGACCCGCCGGCGGCCCACCCGGTCGCCCAGCGTGCCGAAGAGGATCAGCAGCGAGGCGCAGACCAGCGGATAGACGTCGACGATCCAGAGCAGTTCCGTGGCACCGGGCCGGAGGTCCTCGGTGACGGCTGGCACCGCCACGTGCAGCACGGTCGCGTCGAGGGCGACGAGCAGCAGGCTGACGCAGAGGACGACGAGGACGACCCAGCGGTTGGCACCGGTCCCGGGCGCCCGGCGGCACAGCCCTGCGGCGGCCGGGGTCGTCTGGGACATGTACGTACCTCCAAGAAGTTCCCTCGCGTGCGGCGGACAGCGGTGGGGGGACCGGGCCCCGTCGTGCGGCCGGAGAGGAGCGGGGTCTCCGGCGGCGCGCGGCGGTACGGACGCGAGTGACACGTCAGCGTACGCGAGTCCGTTGCGCCGGTACGTGGCGGAACTCTCACAGCCCACACCCACTCACGTGACGTACGCCACTTCTCATGCGCTTGACCACATACCGACCGTCCATGCGGTTCAGCGGCCGGTCGATAATCGAGCCCGTGACCGATCTTGAGACGCGCGTGGCAGCTGCTCGCGCCACGCCGCTGCGCCGGGCGGCCCCCGCCCTCCTCGGGTACGCCGCCGTCCGCGCCCTGGGTCTGATCGTGCTGGCGGTGTGGAGCGCGGCGCGCGGCAAGAACGCGTACACGCTGCTCACCGCCCGCTGGGACGCGCTGTGGTACACGCGGGTCGCCGACCTCGGCTACGGCTACGAGGTGCGGCTGCCGAACGGCGACGTCCACTCCAACCTCGCCTTCTTCCCGCTGCTGCCCTGGCTGGAGCGGCTGCTGCACGCGCTTCTGCCGGTGTCGTACGCGGACGCGGGTTTCGTCGTCTCCCTGGTGGCCTCGCTCGCCGCGGCCTGGGGGATCTTCGCGGTGGCGGACCATGTGTACGGCGTCCGGGCCGGGGTCTGCGCCGTCCTGCTGTGGGCCGTGCTGCCCGTCGGGATCGTGCAGTCGATGGCGTACAGCGAGTCGCTGTTCACGGCGCTCGCCGCCTGGTCGTTGTACGCCGTGCTGACCGGACGCTGGGTGAGTGCCGGGGTGCTCGCCGCACTGGCCGGGCTGACCAGGCCGGTGGGGCTCGCCGTGGTCGCGGCGGTGTGGGCGGCGGGCGTTGCGCCGTTCGTGCGGCACTGGCGCGACAGGGCATCGGACGGCGCGCGGAAGGCCGGACGCGCCCCTGAGGCCGAAAGCGCCGCCCGCGCCCGGCGTGTTCCGGCCGAGGAGGGCGCGGGGTACGCAACTCACGCCCCATCTGTCACTGACGGCGCGTCCCTGACCCGACGCGCCCTCGGCATGCTGATCGCTCCCCTCGGCGCGGCCGGCTATGTCCTGTGGGTCGGCCTGCACACCGGCAAGGGCCCGCTCGGCTATCTGGACGTGCAGGCGGGCTGGCGCAACGGCTTCGACGGCGGATACGCCTTCGCCCGCTTCGTGGCCGACAAGTTCACGTCGTTCCCGTCGGCCCTCGCCGGTCTCGCGCTGATCATCGGGGTGGTCCTGCTGGTCCGGCTGTACGTGGCGGGCGTACGGCAGGGGCAGCCGCTCGCGCTGCTGGTGTACACGGGCGTCGTCACCGCGCTCGCCCTGTGCGCGTCAAGTTACTTCGGTTCCAAGCCGCGGCTGCTGCTGCCCGCCTTCCCGCTGCTGCTGCCCCTCGCCCGAGCCCTGGCCCGGCTGCGCACATCGCCTTCGATGCTGGTCACAGCGGGTATTGCGGCGGCATCGGCGGTCTACGGCGCGTTCTGGCTGAACGGCTCGGGACCTCCGTGATCACTCCCGGCCGTCCGATGAGCGGCAGGAAAATTCCACCCGATCTCCCGGTGAACGAATTCATAAGCGGCATAAAACGAACGCCCGGCATGATCAAAGGAATTGCACGAGCCAACGGCCGGGGATTGCGGAAACTTCGGGAATTGGCCGCCAGTTGAGAGGTTTCCCACATCACATCGTCATCACAAAGCCGCTGCTTCGCCCGGGCACACAGCTCACTCGCTGTAACGTCGATTGGGTGCGTACCGAACGAAACCTCACCCGTCTGGACCGGGTGTTCGCCAGGCTGGACCGTGAGCCGGAACGACCGGCCCACATCGATGTGCCGAAGATGAGCCGGCACCGGGTCGTTCTGTTCTCCGCGACCCTGGCTTTCTATCTGGCGATCGTATGGGCCGTAGTGACCACCTCGTGGCTGGTCCGGCTCGACTGGCAGGTCATGTTCTTCCGGCCCTACCAGCAATGGCCGGGGATCCACGCCTTCCTCGACTACTACGTGGTGCTCGGCCAGCGCGGCCCCACCGCCGTGATGGTCGCGGCCTGGCTGGGCTGGCGCTCCTGGCGGCAGCACACGCTCCGCCCGCTGCTGACCCTCGGCGCCTCGCTGCTGCTGCTGAACATCACGGTCGGCGCCGCCAAGCTCGGCATGGGCCGGCTCGGACCGCACTACGCCACCGTGATCGGCTCGAACGAGATGGGCCTCGGCGGCGATATATTCCCCAGCGGCCACACCGCCAACGCGGTGGTGACCTGGGGAATCCTGGCATATCTGGCCTCCACCCCGAGAGCGCGCCGCTGGCTGTCCGCCGTGTCGGCGGTGACCTCGCTCGGCGTCGGCCTCACCACCGTCTACCTCGGTACGCACTGGCTGAGCGACGTGCTGCTCGGCTGGGCCGCGGGACTGCTGATCCTGCTGGCGCTGCCCTGGTGCGAGCCGCTGATCGCCAAGGCCGAGGTCGCGATCTTCGACCTGCGCGACCGCTGGCGCGCCCGCCGCACGCCGCCCGCGCCGGCCGTCCCGGTGCCCGTCGTGCTCAAGCCGCGCGCCACACCCGCCGAGGAGACACCCGCGGCCCGCGAACCCGCGCCTGGGGTCCGCACCGCGCGGACACCGATCCACCTGGCACCGGGCCCGCACACCACGCGCTCCGAACGCACCCCGGTCACCCCGGTGGGCAGCCGCCGCCCGCCGCACGCCGACCGCGTCCCGCGCGGCGGCGCCCAGGCGGCCCGCCCCATGACCGGCGGCTGACGCGGCGCGGCGGCGGGTCCGGTACGCACAACCGCCCGCCGCCGCGCCGTCTCAGCCCTTCCAGGCGCGCGCGACCCTGCCGTCCCGCACCTCGAAGTTCAGCCGTCCCGCGCGGTACTCCATGGTGATGATCGCGCCCGGCGGCAGCGAACGCACGGTCGACCAGCCGCGCCGCCGCGCCAGCCGCTCCGCGCCGGCCGCGTCGAGGCCGACGTACCCTTCCGGACTGTCCGCGGGCTCGGCCGGCGGAGTGGGAATCGGTGCCATACGGCCACGCTAGGCCCTGCCCGGCGAGCGGGGAAGCCGGAACGGCGACGGATACTTCCGCATCCCTCTCCGGTCACACTTTTGTCACAGGGTCACGACACGCGTTCCGGTCGAACTCCGTCACACGTACGGGCGGTTCCTTACGCCTCACCGGCACATTCGAACGGAATTCCCGCGTGTTGGGATGCCCCTTCGAAATGCACCAAGGAAAGTTCCCCGGAGTGCCGCTCGGGTCGGCCACGGGATCGCTTTCCCAGGTGAATCCGAGCGCTTTCACAAGAACTGACACCGCATAGGAATTTCACCGCGCCGACACAGGACCTCCGTCTGCCCGCCGGCCGGCCCGTCGCCGGGGCGGACGGCACCGCCGCGGCGGACCCGGCGCGACGAGCGAAGGGGCGAAGCTGCCATGGGGACCGAGACCGCGACGGCGCCGGTGCGCCCGGGACCGGAAGCACGGCCCGGCCGGGTGGTCGTGGACTGGCTCACCACCACCGACCACAAGAAGATCGGCCACCTCTATCTGATCACGTCGTTCGGGTTCTTCCTCGCCGGCGGGCTGATGGCCATGATCATGCGGGCCGAACTCGCCCGCCCCGGGCTGCAGGTCGTCTCCAAGGAGCAGTTCAACCAGTTGTTCACGCTGCACGGCACGATCATGCTGCTGCTGTTCGCGACACCGAGCTTCGCGGGCTTCGCCAATGAGCTGATGCCGTTGCAGATCGGCGCCCCGGACGTCGCCTTCCCGCGGCTGAACATGCTGTCGTACTGGTTCTTCCTGTTCGGCGGCCTCATCGTGCTCGGTTCGCTGGCCGTGCCGGACGGCCCGGCCTCCTTCGGCTGGTTCGCCTACGCCCCGCTCAACAGCGCCACGCACTCACCGGGTGTCGGCGGAGACCTGTGGATCATGGGGCTCGCGCTGGCCGGTTTCGGGACGATCCTCGGTGCGGTCAACTTCATCACCACGATCGTCGGGATGCGCGCCCCGGGGATGACCATGTTCCGGTTGCCGATCTTCACCTGGAACACGCTCTTCACGTCGATCCTGATCCTGATGGCGTTCCCGATCCTGGCGGCGGCGCTGCTGGTCCTGGAGGCGGACCGGCAGTTCGGCTCCCGGGTGTTCGAGGCGGCGAACGGCGGGGCGCTGCTGTGGCAGCACCTGTTCTGGTTCTTCGGCCATCCCGAGGTGTACATCATCGCGCTGCCGTTCTTCGGGATCATCACGGAGATCATCCCGGTCTTCAGCCGCAAGCCGATCTTCGGGTACCTGACCCTGGTCGGCGCGACGATGGCGATCACCGCGCTGTCCATCATGGTGTGGGCGCACCACATGTTCGCCACGGGCGCGGTGCTGCTGCCCTACTTCTCCTTCATGTCGTTCCTGATCGCGGTGCCGACGGGCGTGAAGTTCTTCAACTGGACCGGGACCATGCTGAAGGGGTCGCTGTCCTTCGAGACGCCGATGCTGTGGTCGTGCGGCTTCCTTGCGACTTTTCTGTTCGGCGGGCTGACCGGGGTGATCCTGGCGTCCCCGCCGATGGACTTCCATGTCACGGACTCGTACTTCGTGGTCGCGCACTTCCACTACGTCGTGTTCGGCACCGTCGTCTTCGCGATCTTCGCGGGTTTCTACTTCTGGTGGCCGAAGTTCACCGGGAAGATGCTCGACGAACGGCTGGGGAAGATCCATTTCTGGACGCTGTTCATCGGTTTCCACACCACCTTCCTGGTGCAGCACTGGCTCGGCGCGGAGGGCATGCCGCGCCGCTACGCCGACTACCTCGCCGCCGACGGCTTCACGGCGCTGAACACGGTCTCCTCGATCGGCGCCTTCCTGCTCGGCATGTCGACGCTGCCGTTCCTCTACAACGTCTGGCTGACCGCCCGGTACGGCGAGAAGGTCCACGTCGACGACCCCTGGGGCTACGGGCGCTCCCTGGAGTGGGCGACCTCGTGCCCACCGCCGCGGCACAACTTCATCACCCTGCCGCGGATCCGCTCCGAGTCCCCGGCGTTCGATCTGCACCATCCCGAGTACGCGGCCCTGGAGTCCGCCCGTCCGGCACCGGCGCCCGGGGAGCCGTGAGCGACGCCGGCGTCGCACGCGCATGCCCCGCCCGGCGGTGGACCGGGCGGGGCGGGTACGGCGGTGCCCGTTCAGTTGACCGTCACCCCAGGCATCGGCGATTTTCGGACACCCATTTCATTCGCAGATTTCATGATTTGTCGACCAGTCGCTCAGTAGACCTGTGATTCAGTTCAGCGGCCCAAGTCCCGCTGCTTCACAGAGAGTTGGCCTGGAGCATGCCATTCCGCACGGAGCGTCACCACGTGCGGCAGATGGTTCGATTCCGTTCTCCCCGGAGCGTGACTCCCGCCGCAGGTCGCCCGTTGTCTTCTTCATGAGCCCACAACCCCGGGGCTCACGGGCCGGGCGCCACCCGGTCGCACCGACCGCATCCCGAGGGAGCCACCGTGCCGCGCATGCTCGACGTCAGCGACGCCGTCCGCGCCGAGATCGGCGACGAAGAAGCCGACCGGCTGCTCGCCGGAGAGAACGCCCCGGGCAGTTACGACTGCACGTCCTGCCGCACGCCGGGCGACTCCGAGCAGGAGCGCACCAGCACCGTCCTGTTCATCGGCGACGAGACCGCCGTCCTCGCCTTCGCCCACGCCAGTTGCCTGCCCTCGCAGGTCGTCCAGGTCACCGAGGAGCAGTTGCGCGGCGCGGTCCGCTCCATCAGCGGCGACTCCGTCGGTGGCGGCGCCTTCGCCGGCGAGCCGCAGAGGACGGTGCCGGAGCAGGCGGTGCTCGGAGTGACCAGCGGTCTCGTGCTGATCACCGGGGAACTGCACCCGGCGCTCGTCGTGGAGCCGACCGCGCCGATCGTGCGCCCGGGCACGACCGGGGTGGGGGACGACTTCCTGCCGCTCCTCATCGAGCAGGGGTTCATGCCGCTGGTCGAGCTGGCCGCCGTACCGCCGGTGCTGCACGGCTGGTCCGTGCTGCTCGCGGTCGGCCAGTTGCACGCCGTCCTCCAGCCGGGCCCGAACGGCGGGCAGCCGGTCGCCTGGTGGCAGGCGCACCAGCCGCTGCAGGTGACCGACAGCTGGCGGGCCGCGGCCAACAAGCACCAGCAGGTGCTGCTGTTCGCCGCGCCCGTGGGCTCCATCGGCCGGCAGCCCCGCGAGGACCTGCTGCGCGACGCGCTGGACCGGGCCGCCGCGGGCGGCAAGCTGGTCGCGGCCACGCTGCCGCTGGCCGGGACCTGACCGCGCCGCACTCCCCCCACGCTCCCCCGCACTCCCCCCGAAGTACCCGGTTTCCCTCGCGACCGCAGGTGGTGCGCGGCTCGTCGCGCGGTTCCGCGTGCCCCCAATGCCGCACCACCGGGCCGCATCCCGAGCGGCTCCGGGTCGTTTGGACATACGTGCACGCATACGACGTTCATCCCCGCCGCCCGTCCTTCACCCCCGTGCCGTCCGCCAGGACGAGCCAGGACTCCCCCGGCAGCCCCTCGGCCACCCCCATCTACGACTCGCTGATCGCGGAGTGGCTCAAGACCTTCCGGGCGCTGCCGGGTGACCGCAGCGGCGAGGAGGAGATGAAGTTCGTCGCCTTCGGGTTCACCCCGCACGGCACCGGCGCGCACGAGACGGGCTCGTACAGCACGGGGTCGTACGGCACGGGCTCCTACGGCACGGGGCCCTACGGCACGGGCTCGTACGGCACTGGGTCGTACGGCTCGAACGCGTACACCGCCTACAGTGCGGGGGCCCACAGCGCCCGGCACGGCACCGGGCAGCAGCAGACGCAGTGGCAGCGGGTCGGGTCGCTGGGGCGGCACGACACCGGGATGCACCATGTGCCGGCGGCGCTGCCGCCCGGTCCGCGCCGGGGAGCATGACGGCAGGACGGCGGAAGGGCGGCCCCCACGGGAGCCGCCCTTCCGCCGTTTCGTCCGCCGCTTCCGGCCGGTCGGCTCCACCGCGCGTGGCCGCGCGGACCGGCCGGCTCCGCGCTACTTCTTCTTCGTGCCGCGCTTCTCGCGGACCCGCACCGAGATATGGATCGGCGTCCCCTCGAAGCCGAACTCCTCGCGCAGCCTGCGCTCGATGAAGCGCCGGTAGCCCGCCTCGATGAAACCGGACGCGAACAGCACGAACCGCGGGGGCTTGGTACCGGCCTGGGTGCCGAACAGGATGCGCGGCTGCTTTCCGCCGCGGATCGGATGCGGATGGGCCGCGACCAGTTCGCCGAGGAAAGCGTTGAGGCGGCCGGTCGGCACGCGGGTCTCCCAGCCCGCCAGGGCCGTCTCGATCGCCGGGACCAGCTTCTCCATGTGCCGGCCGGTGCGCGCCGAGACGTTCACCCGGGGCGCCCAGGCGACCTGGCCCAGCTCGGTCTCGATCTCCCGTTCCAGGTAGTAGCGGCGCTCCTCGTCGAGGGTGTCCCACTTGTTGTAGGCGACGACCATCGCCCGGCCCGCCTCGACGGCCATGGTGACGATGCGCTGGTCCTGTACGGAGATGCTCTCGGCGGCGTCGATCAGGACGATGGCGACCTCCGCCTTCTCCACCGCCGCCGCGGTGCGCAGCGAGGCGTAGTAGTCGGCGCCCTGCTGGAGGTGGACCCGCTTGCGGATACCGGCCGTGTCGACAAACCGCCAAGTCGTGCCGCCGAGTTCGATCAGCTCGTCGACCGGGTCACGGGTGGTGCCCGCGAGTTCGTCGACGACGACCCGCTCCTCACCGGCCACCTGGTTCAGCAGTGACGACTTGCCGACATTCGGGCGGCCGATCAGGGCGACCCGGCGCGGGCCCCCGACGCCGCTGCCGCCGAAGCCCTCGCGCGGCGCCTCCGGCAGCGCTTCGAGGACGGCGTCCAGCATGTCGCCGGTGCCGCGGCCGTGCAGCGCCGAGACCGGGTGCGGCTCGCCGAGGCCGAGCGACCACAGGTAGGCGGCATCGGCCTCACCGCTCGGACCGTCGACCTTGTTGGCGCACAGCACGACCGGCTTGCCCGCCTTGCGCAGCAGCCGCACCACCGCCTCGTCGGTGTCGGTCGCGCCGACCTTGGCGTCGACGACGAAGACGACCGCGTCGGCCGCCTCGATCGCGTACTCGGCCTGCGCGGCGACGGAGGCGTCGATGCCGAGGACGTCCTGCTCCCAGCCGCCGGTGTCGACGACCTTGAAGCGGCGGCCCGCCCACTCGGCCTCGTAGGTGACGCGGTCCCGGGTGACGCCGGGCCGGTCCTCGACGACTGCCTCGCGGCGGCCGATGATCCGGTTCACCAGAGTCGACTTGCCGACGTTGGGACGGCCGACGACGGCGAGCACGGGCAGCGGACCGTGGCCCGCCTCCTCGATGGCGCCCTCGACGTCCTCGACGTCGAAGCCCTCTTCCGCGGCGAGCTCCATGAACTCCGTGTACTCGGCGTCGCCGAGCGCCCCGTGCTCGTACTCGTGCTCGGCCGAGCTGCCGGGCTGGATCTGGTCGTTCATGAAGTCCGTACCTCGTTCATCGTGGTGATCGGTGGAACCCGCGCCGGCGGAGATCCACTACTCAGGTGTCGCCCGGCGCCCGGTGAGACGCCTGGCGTTCTCCAGGTGTGTGGTGAGCTGCTTGCGGATGTGCTCGGTGGCCGCGTCGAGCGCCTTGCGGGTGCGCCGCCCGCCGGCCACGTCCGGACCCGCCGCCGCGTCGAACGCCTCGAAGGGGTCGCCGAAGACGACGTCGACCCGGGAGCGCAGCGGGGGCAGCGCGCCGATCAGCCGTCCCCGCCGGTCCGTGCTGCCCAGGACGGCGACCGGCACGATCGGCGCCCCGCTGCGGACGGCGAAGTAGGCGAGCCCGGCGCGCAGCGAGCCGAAGTCGCCCTCGCCCCGGGTGCCTTCCGGGAAGATGCCCAGCACGCCGCCGTCCGTCAGCACGCCGAGCGCCCGGGTGATCGCCGTACGGTCGATGGCGGCACGGTCCACCTGGAGCTGGCCGATGCCGGTCAGGAAGGTGCCGAGCGGGCCGGCGAACGCCTCCTTCTTGATCAGGAAGTGCGTCGGCCGGGGTGCCACGCCCATGACCATCGGCCCGTCGATGTTGTGGGAGTGGTTGACGGCGAGGATCACCGGACCGCTCGCGGGCATCTTCCAGGCACCGAGCACCCGGGGCCGCCACAGTCCGTGCATCAGCCCGACGCCGATGCGCCGTCCGGCCTCGGCGCCCCGGAGTGAGGGTGCTCCGTCCGCGGGTGCCGTGCTCACTTCCCGGCCCGCTTCTCCTCGACGAGCGTGACGACGCACTCGATGACCTGCGCCAGCGTGAGGTCCGTGGTGTCCACCTCCAGCGCGTCGCCCGCCTTCACGAACGGCGAGGTCTTCCGGCCGGCGTCCGCGGCGTCCCGCTTCAGCAGCGCGTCCCGGGTGGAGTGCACGTCGACGCCCTGCAACTCACCGCTGCGCCGGGCGGCGCGCGCCTCGGCCGAGGCGGTCAGGAACACCTTCACGTCGGCGTCGGGCAGCACGGTCGTACCGATGTCGCGGCCCTCGACCACGATGCCGCGCGCCGCCGAGCCGGCCAGCGAACGCTGTAGTTCGGTGATCCGGGCGCGCACCTCGGGCACCGCGCTGACGGCGCTCACCCTGGCGGTGACCTCGTCGGTGCGGATCGGTCCGGCCACGTCGACACCGTCCACGGTGATCGTGGGGCCGGCCGGGTCGGTGCCCGAGACGATCTCCGGCTTGCCGGCCACGGCGGCGATCGCGGACGGGTCCGTCACGTCGATCCCGTGGTGCACCATCCACCAGGTGATGGCGCGGTACTGGGCGCCGGTGTCCAGATAGCTCATGCCGAGCTGGGCGGCCACGGCCTTCGAGGTGCTCGACTTGCCCGTGCCGGAGGGGCCGTCGATCGCGACGACGACGGGCTGAGCGCTTTCCACGGTGAGGACGCCTTCCTGGTCCAGGGTGCGGGACGGGCGTGATACCGCCCTGGACAAGGTTACTGGGTGAATGTCACTCGTCCGGCCGCCTACTGCCGGATCGCCCAGCCCCGCTCCCGCAGCGCCGCCGTCAGCAGGGGCGCCGCCTTGGGCTCCACCATCAGCTGCACCAGACCGGCCTGCTGACCGGTCGCGTGCTCGATCCGTACGTCCTCGATGTTGACGCCCGCCCGGCCCGCGTCGGCGAAGATGCGGGCCAGCTGGCCCGGCTGGTCGTCGATGAGGACCGCGACCGTCTCGTACACGCGCGGCGCGCTGCCGTGCTTGCCGGGCACCCGGACCTGGCCCGCGTTGCCGCGCCGCAGCACGTCCTCGACGCCCGCGCTGCCCGCGCGCCGCTTCGTCTCGTCCGAGGACTCCAGGGCGCGCAGGGCGCGGACGGTCTCGTCGAGGTCGGTGGAGACGTCGGCGAGCAGGTCGGCGACCGGCCCCGGGTTCGCGGACAGGATGTCGATCCACATCCCCGGTTCGGAGGCGGCGATCCGGGTCACGTCTCTGATGCCCTGCCCGCACAGGCGCACGGCGGCCTCCTCGGCGTGCTCCAGGCGGGCGGCGACCATGCTGGACAGCAGCTGGGGCATGTGCGAGACCAGGGCCACGGCCCGGTCGTGCGCGTCCGCGTCCATCACGACCGGCACCGCCCGGCAGTGCGAGACCAGCTCCAGGGCGAGGTTCAGCACCTCGGTGTCGGTGTCGCGGGTGGGTGTCAGCACCCACGGCCGGCCCTCGAAGAGGTCTTCCGTCGCCGCCAGCGGGCCGGACTTCTCGCGGCCCGACATGGGGTGGGTGCCGATGTACCGGGCGAGGACGGCCTCGTCGAGGCCCTGCGCCTCCAGTTCGCGGCGCGGGCCGCCCTTGATGCTGGCCACGTCGAGGTAGCCGCGGGCGGCGCCACGGCGCATGACGTCCGCGAGGACGGTGGCCACGTGGGCGGGCGGGGCGGCGACGATCGCCAGGTCGACGGGGCCGTCCGGGGCCTCGTCGGTGCCGGCGCCGAGGGCGGCGGCGGTCCGCGCCTGCCCCGGGTCGTGGTCGCTGAGATGGACGACGACGCCCCGCCGGGTCAGGGCGAGCGCGGCGGAGGTGCCGATGAGTCCGGTGCCGATGACGAGTGCGGTCCTCACTGGGCGATGTCCTTGCGCAGGGCGGCGGCGGCACCGAGGTAGACATGGGCGAGACCGGCGCGGGGCCGGTCGGTCTCGATGTGCGCGAGGACCCGGACCACCCGGGGCATGGCGCCCGTGATGTCCAGTTCCTGGGCGCAGACCAGCGGTACGTCGACGATGCCGAGCCCCCGCGCGGCAGCGGCCGGGAAGTCGCTGTGCAGGTCGGGGGTGGCGGTGAACCAGACGCTGATCAGGTCGTCGGCGGTCAGTCCGTTCCGTTCGAGGAGGGCGGTGAGCAGGGCCCGGACCTGCTCGCCCATGTGACCGGCCTCGTCCCGTTCCAGTTGGACGGCCCCCCGGACCGCTCGTACCGCCACGGCGCTGCTCCTTGCTGTGATGAGGTGCCTGTCGGGCCCTTGGTCCGTCCAGCGTAGTCAGCCGCCGTCCGCCGGGGGCCGGGCGCCCGCTCGCTGAGACGGATCCGTCGCTTCGGCGGCCCGGTCCAGGGTCGGCGCGGGCGGCGCGGGCGGCGCGGACGGATCGGGCGGATCGGACCTGGCGAGTACGTCGATCAGGTCGCACAGCGGATTGGCCGCGTCGTCGCGCTGGGCCCGGCCGGCGGCGGAGAGCAGGGCGCCGAGGGCGCCCCCGGGCGTGGGATCGTCGTCGCCCTCCTGGCCGAGGAGTCCGCCGAGCAGGCTGCCGGGATCGTGAGCCGCCATGGTCCCGCCTTTCGCGCGCGGCCGGGTGCCGGTGCGTACCCGACCTCCAGACCGCCAATGTCACGTGGATCGCCCACCCGCGCTACTCGGGGTGCCGAGACGGGTGCGCTCCGTGCGGGTTGGGCTATCGGGTGCATGAAATGCGGTTTTTGCTGTGCTTCACCCTGATTTACGGCTTCGGGTGTGCCTTCGGTGCCAAGATGCTGGTGCTGTGCTCCGCTCGGAGCGACTCCCCCACGACCCGGCTGCTGCCCGGTCCTTCCGCACGTTCGGAGTGACGACATGACGCACGGAGCGACGACATGACCCACGACTCGACGCGGCGCACGGTTCTGACGACGGGCGCGGCCGCGCTCGCCGCGACCGCGGTCGGCTGCGGCAGTGACAGCGGATCGTCCTCGGCCGCCTCCACCTCCGCCGCCTTCAGCACGACTCCCCCCAAGGAATCCGGAAGTCCCACGGGCGGCTCCGCGTCCCCGAGCGCTTCCCCGAGCGCTTCCCCAAGCGCTTCCCCGAGCGGCGCCGCGGCGCAGGAGCTGGCGCGGACCAGCGACATCCCGGTCGGCGGCGGCAAGGTCTTCGCCGAACAGAAGGTCGTGGTCACCCAGCCGACGCGGAGCGACTTCAAGGCGTTCTCGGCGATCTGCACCCACCAGGGCTGCACGGTCGACAGGGTGGCCGACGGGACCATCGACTGCCCCTGCCACGGCAGCCGGTTCGACATCGCCGACGGCTCGGTGGCGCACGGCCCGGCGACCCGGCCGCTGCCCACCGAGCAGATCAAGGTGGAGGGAAATTCGATCCGCCTGGCGTGAGCGGACGCGTACCCTCCCCGGCATGCAGCCCCTGGACCTGGTACGCGACCACACGATCTACGCCTGCGTCATGGGTTCGCGCGCCTTCGGACTGGCGACGGACACCAGTGACACCGACCGGCGCGGTGTGTTCCTCGCGCCCACTCCCCTGTTCTGGCACTTCGACAAGCCCCCGACCCATGTGTCGGGCCCGGCGCCGGAGCAGTTCGGCTGGGAGCTGGAGCGCTTCTGCGAGCTGGCCCTGCGCGCGAACCCGAACGTCCTGGAGTGCCTGCACTCGCCGCTGGTGGAACACGCGGACGACACGGGCCGTGAACTGCTGGCGCTGCGCGGGGCGTTCCTCTCCCGCCGGGTGTACGACTCGTTCACCCGGTACGCGGTGAGCCAGCGCAAGAAGCTCGAAGCCGATCTGCACCGGTACGGCGCCCCGCGCTGGAAGCACGCCATGCACCTGCTGCGGCTGCTCACCACCGCGCGCGATCTGCTGCGTACCGGAGTGCTGACGGTCGAGGTCGGTGACGAGCGCGCGTCCCTGCTGGCGGTGAAGCGCGGCGAGGTCCCGTGGCCGGAGGTCGAGGCGCGGATGGCCCGGCTGGCCGCGGAGACCGAGCGGGCGGCGCCCGGCACCCCGCTGCCGCCGGAGCCGGACCGCCGCCGTGTCGCGGACTTCCTCTTCCGCGCGCGCCGCGCCTCAGCCCTGCGCGCGGACGCCGTCGGGACCGGAGCCGACGGGGCCGGACGCGACAGAACCGGAGTCGACAGGACCCGCGCCGTCGAGGCCGGAGCCGATGGAACGCGAACCGGCGGGAGCGGAGCCGTCGGGACCGGAGCCGACGGGGCCGGCCCCGTCCAGTCGGGCGCGCACCACGAAGTCGTGCAGGGCGTCGTGAGCGCTGGGCACAGCGGGCAGCGCTGAGGCGGCCTGCGCCTCGTCGAGCACGGCGTGCAACCGCACCACGTCGGCCGCCACGCGCGCGTGCTCGACGTCGGCGGCCCCGTGCTCGTACCGCGCCTTGGCGGCGATCAGGTCGGGCAGGCACCCGGGGGCCTCGGCGCCCAGGTCAGCGAGGAGCGTGGGCAGATGGGCCTGCACCTCGCCGCTGCGCATCAGATGGATGCCGGTGAGCAGCACCCGGAAGGTGTACAGCAGCGGCTTGAGTTCGCCGGTCCTCTCGAACAGCCGCCACTGGGTCACCGCGAACCCCCGGTAGTGGTGGGCGTGACGGCTGGTCAGGACGCCGGGGGCGAGCGCGATCAGCTCCCGGTGCGCGTCACCGGTGTGCACGACGAGCGGCGAGAGCAGTTGCTCCAGCACATAGCCGTTGCGGCGCAGCATCAGCCGGACGAACTTGCGCAGGTCGTGGGTGACGAGGTCCAGCTCGACGCCGTACCGGACCCAGGTCCTCGACCGGGTCTCCGCGGGCTCGCGCAGCCCCACCAGCGCGGCGGCCGGCAGCAGATGCACCCCGCGCAGGTCCAGGTCGGAGTCCTCGGACGGGAAGCCGTAGAGGTGTGCGCCGGAGACCGTGGCGAACAGCACGGGGTCGGGCTGTTCGGCGACCACGGCGGTCAGGTCCATGCCGAGTATGTCGATCACGGGCCTAATCGTCCCAGAGGGCGCCCAGCGTCAGCAGGTCGCTGTGGTACTCGATCCGGTCCGCCCACTCGGCCGGCCAGGCGTCCGTCCCC
This sequence comes from Streptomyces sp. NPDC056161, assembly GCF_042268025.1. Classification (NCBI taxonomy): domain Bacteria; kingdom Bacillati; phylum Actinomycetota; class Actinomycetes; order Kitasatosporales; family Streptomycetaceae; genus Streptomyces; species Streptomyces sp. NPDC056161. The sequence continues at coordinate 32,998 of NZ_JBHJUV010000052.1, read as the reverse complement.
AGCCAGGCGCCCGCGAAGGCCCCGGTGAGGCAGGCGATGGAGTCGGAGTCGCCGCTGGAGCAGGCCGCGCGGCGCAGCGCGGTCACCGGCTCCTCGGGGAAGATCAGGAAGCACAGCAGGCCGGTGGCCAGGGCCTCCTCGGCGATCCAGCCGGCCCCGGTGGCCAGGCACGGGTCGTCCTCCGGTGCGGGTGTGCGCAGGGCGTCCCGGAGGCGGTCGAGGACCGCCAGGCACTCGTCCCAGCCGCGCGCGGCGAAGTCCTCGGGCGTGGGGTCCCCGGTGCGGGTCCACAGGTCGCCGAGCCAGCTGTGGTGGTAGCGGGTGCGGTTGTCGTGGGCGTACGCGCGCAGGTGGTCGAGCAGTGCGGCGGGCCCGGTGTCCTGGGCGAGCAGCCGTACGGCGTGGGCGGTGAGGTCGGAGGCGGCCAGGGCGGTCGGGTGCCCGTGGGTGAGCGCGGCCTGCAACTGGGCGGCGCCTGCGCGCTGTTCGTCGCTCAGGCCCGGGGCGAGGCCGACGGGTGCCACCCGCATGTTGGCGCCGCAGCCCTTGGAGCCGGTCTGGCTGGCCTCCTGCCAGGCCCGCCCCTGCTCCTTCAGCAGGTTGCACGCGGTCAGGCAGGTGCGGCCCGGGGCCCGGTTGTTCTCCGGTGACTGGTACCAGTCGACGAACTCCTCGCGCAGCGGCCGCTCCAGGCGCTTCGGCGCGAGCACCCCGCGGTCCATGGCCGTGCGCAGCCCGCGTCCCAGGGCGAGCGTCATCTGGGTGTCGTCCGAGACGATGGCCCGCCGCGGCAGTTCCATCTCCCGCCAGGGCCCGCACTTGGCGAGGATCGACGGGACGTCGTTGAACTCGGTGGGGAAGCCGAGCGCGTCCCCGAGGGCGAGGCCCAGCAGGGATCCGGTGGCGGCCTGTTTGGAGACGGTGTCGGTCATGCGGGGTGTCCTTCCCTGGACGGTCGCAGCAGCGGTGGGTGCAGGGCGGTGGCGCCGCCCGCGCGGTAGAGGGCGGCCGGTTTGCCGCGGCCGCCGGTCAGCCGGGTGGCGCCGGGGGCCGGTTCGACGAAACCGGGCACGGCGAGCACCTTGCGGCGGAAGTTGGGCCGGTCGAGCGGGACGCCCCAGACCGCCTCGTAGACCTGGTGCAGTTCGCCGAGGGTGAAGGCGGCCGGGCAGAAGGCGGTGGCGGCACAGGTGTGTTCGAGCCGGGCGCCGACCCGGTCCCGGGCGTCGGCCAGGATCCGGCCGTGGTCGAAGGCGAGCGGCGGGACCGTGTCGTACGGCAGCCAGCGCGCCTGGGCGGCGTCGCCGCCGCCGCGTGGTTCGGGCGCGTCGGGCAGCAGCGCGGTGAAGGCGACCGAGACGACCCGCATCCGCGGATCCCGTCCGGGCTCGCTGTAGGCGCGCAGTTGTTCCAGGTGCGGCCCGGTGACGTCGTCGAGCCCGGTCTCCTCGGCCAGTTCGCGCCGGGCGGCGGTCTCCGCCGACTCGTCGGGCAGCAGGAAGCCGCCGGGCAGCGCCCAGTGGCCGGCGTACGGCTGCTGCCCGCGCTCGACGAGCAGCACCCGCAGGACGCCCTCGCGGACCGTCAGCACGGCCAGGTCGACGGTGACGGCGAAGGGTTCGTACGCGTGCTTGTCGTAGCCCCGCACGGGAACACCCCCTCTTTATAGTCACAGAGACTATAAAGAGGGGGTGTCCGGCACACAAGCCTTCGGCGGCCCTCAGCGTGCGGAGGTCCTCGGCCCTCAGTGTGCGGTGGTCCTCAGAGGTCGACCTCCTGCATCAGCATCCCGACCTCGGTGTTCGACAGGCGGCGCAGCCACCCCGACTTCTGGTCGCCCAGGGTGATCGGCCCGAAGGCGACCCGCACCAGTTTGTCGACCGGGAAGCCCGCCTCGGCGAGCATGCGCCGCACGATGTGCTTGCGGCCCTCGTGCAGGGTGACCTCGACCAGGTAGTTCTTGCCGGTCTGCTCGACGACCCGGAAGTGGTCCGCGCGCGCGTACCCGTCCTCCAGCTGGATGCCGTCCTTGAGCCGCTTGCCCAGGTCGCGCGGGATCGGACCCACGATGTGCGCGAGGTAGGTCTTCTTCACGCCGTACTTGGGATGGGTCAGCCGGTGCGCCAGCTCGCCGTGGTTGGTGAGCAGGATGACGCCCTCGGTCTCGGTGTCGAGCCGGCCCACGTGAAAGAGCCTGGTCTCCCGGTTGGTGACGTAGTCGCCGAGGCACTGGCGGCCCTCGGGGTCCTCCATGGTGGCCACGACACCGGCGGGCTTGTTGAGCGAGAAGAACTGGTACGACTGCGTGGCGACGGTCAGCCCGTCGACCCTGACCTCGTCCTTGTCCGGGTCGACCCGTTTGCCCTGCTCGGTGACGATCTCCCCGTTGACCTCGACGCGGGCCTGGTCGATCAGCTCCTCGCAGGCCCGCCGGGAGCCGTAGCCCGCGCGTGCGAGGACCTTCTGGAGCCGCTCGCCCTCCTGCTCCGCGCCCGGGAAGGTCTTGGGCGGCTTGACGTCCTTCTTGCCCGCGTACCGGTCCCGGTTGCGCTCCTCGGCCTGTGCCTCGTACTCACGGGAGCGCCCCGGAGCCGTACGCCCGCCACCGCCCTGCTGGGCCTGCCGGGGCCCGCCCTTGGCGCCACCGCGCGCGGCACCGCCGCGCCCGGACTTGGGGCCGTCCTTCGTCGCGCCGGGGCCGACGTCGTAGCGGCGCTCCTCGGGGCGGGGCTTGCGGGGACGGCCCTGCCCCTGCCGGTCGTCCCTGTCGTTGCCGGCACCACGGTAGTTGCCGCGCCCGCCGTTCCTGCCGCTGCCGCTGCTTCGCATCAAAATTCCGTCTTAGTCGTCTGCGTCCTGACCGCCGGGCGCATCGGGAGCGTCCGGGTCGAACGACGGTACGCCCTCCTGGGTCTCGGCCTCGATCGCCTCAGCCTCCGGGAGGAAGGGCGCGAGTTCCGGTAGCTCGTCCAGGCCGCGCAGGCCCATCCGCTCCAGGAAGTAGTTCGTCGTCCTGTACAGGATCGCACCTGTTTCGGGTTCCGCGCCCGCCTCCTCGATCAGCCCGCGCTGCAGGAGGGTGCGCATCACGCCGTCGCAGTTGACACCGCGTACGGCCGAGACGCGGCTGCGGCTGACCGGCTGGCGGTAGGCGACCACCGCCAGGGTCTCCAGCGCGGCCTGGGTGAGCCGGGCCTGCTGGCCGTCCAGGACGAAGCCCTCGACGGCGGCCGCGTACTCGGGGCGGGTGTAGAAGCGCCAGCCGCCGGCGACGAGCCGCAGTTCGAAGCCGCGGCCCTGCACGGTGTACTCGTCGGCCAGCGCCCGCAGCGCGTCCCCGATCTGCCGCTTGGGCCGCTGCAGGATCTTGGCCAGGTGCTCCTCGGTCGCGGGCTCGTCCACGACCATGAGGACCGCCTCCAGGGCGGGCCTGAGGTCGAGCTCCGCGACGGTGGGCGCGCCCGCCGGGAGCCCGGTGGTGTCCTCGCTCACGCCTTCTTCTCCTCCTTGGGCTCCTCGGGCGGCCGGTCGAACTCGTCCGTCACCGTCGGTGCGTCGTCGCCGTCGCCGCCGGTCCAGCGCACGACCAGTTCGCCGAGAGCGGTCTCCTGGTCGAGTGCGACGGCCTTCTCGCGGTACAGCTCCAGCAGCGCGAGGAAGCGGGCGACGACGGTCAGTGTGTCGTCGGTGTCCTCGACCAGCGTCCGGAAACTGGCCTCGCCCAGGTCCCGGAGCCGGGCGACCACGATCCCGGCCTGTTCCTGCACGCTGACCAGCGGTGCGTGAATGTGGTCGACGTACACCTGGGGCTTCGGCCTGGGCTGCATCGCCTTGACCGCGAGCCGGGCGAAACCCTCGGGTCCGATGCTGATGACGACCTCGGGCAGCAGCTCGGCGTGGTGCGGTTCGAGGCCAACGGTACGGGGGTGGCGCAGGGCCTCCGCGTCGAGGCGGCGGTTGAAGATGTCGGCGATCTGTTTGTAGGCGCGGTACTGGAGCAGCCGGGCGAACAGCAGGTCGCGGGCCTCCAGGAGGGCGAGGTCGGCCTCGTCCTCGACCTCGGCGGCGGGCAGCAGCCGGGCCGCCTTCAGGTCGAGCAGGGTGGCGGCCACGACCAGGAACTCGGTCGTCTGGTCCAGGTCCCAGTCCGGCCCCATCGCCCTGATGTGCGCCATGAACTCGTCGGTGACCTTGGAGAGCGCCACCTCGGTGACGTCCATCTTGTGCTTCGAGATCAGCTGGAGCAGCAGATCGAAGGGGCCCTCGAAGTTGGCGAGCCGGACCTTGAAGACGCCGTCCGGCGGCTCGTCCCCCTCGGCGTCCGCCACCCCGGCGCCGGCGCCGGCGTCCGCCACGACGGCCACGTCCCCGGACACGAGGGCCTCCGCCCCCGCCGTGCCGTCCTCGGGCACGACGGCCTCCGGGCCCGCCGCGCCGGTCTCCGGTACGACGGCGGCCCTCGCGGCCTCCGTGACGCCGTCAGGCTCGGCGACGACGTCATCCGGCTCGGCGGTGGCAACGTCCGGCTCGGTGGCGGTGACGGCGGTCCGGCCAGGGGCGGTCGGCTCGGAGTTCTCCGGCTCGGGAGCCGGCCCGCTCGCCACGGGCGGCTCGGCCGGTGGAGCCGACGGCGCGGCGCCCGGCCCCCGGCCCAGCGAACGCCGACGACCGGCGGATGCGCCGGGGGAGGAGGGGGCATTCGAGGTCATGGCCTCCGCAGGCTATCGCCAAACCCCCCGAACCAGGTCAGCCACGGACCGACAGCACCCCCAAAGGGGCGCGGGGAACCGCGCAACACACCACGACCGACCCGCAGACGAAGGACAACAACACCCCCGCCAACGGTCTCAGCTCAGCGCTCAGCGCCCCCTGAGGCGACGCACGAGAATACTCGCGTCCCCGCGGGACTCCAGGTCGGCCAGTACCACGGCGACCGCTTCACGCACGATGCGCCCGCGGTCGACGGCCAGCCCGTGCTCGCCCCGCAGGACCAGTCGCGCGTGCTCCAGGTCCATCAGCTCCTCGGCGGACACGTACACGGTGATCTTCTCGTCGTGCCGCTCGCGCCCGCTGGGCCGGCGCGCCGCGGCGCGTCCGCGCTTGCGGGACTGCGCGCCCGCGGAAGGCGCCGCGGGGGAAGGCGCACCGGCGGCGGAGCCTTCCGGTGCCGCCGCCTGGCGCCGCGCCGGGCGTTCCGCGACGGCGGACCGGCTGCGGGACTCGCCCGCGTCGGCGGGCTCCGCCTCCGCCGCCACGTGCTCCGCGCCGTCGCCGTCGCCGCCCTGCGCGGGCACGGAGTGCGGCGCGTCCTCGGCGGCGGCAGCCGCGTCGCTCTCCCCCGCGGGGGCCGGCACCCTGGCCTCGCCGTTGGCCTGGCGCCGGGGGGTGGACGGCTGGAGCGCCATCCCCCCTGTCGTTCGGAACAGTTCGTCGGCACCGGGCAGACTCACTCGGCGTGACACCGGGCGAGCACCTCCCTGGCGAGCTGGCGGTAGGCGGCGGCACCGACGGAGTTGGAGGCGTACGTGGTGATCGGCTCACCGGCGACCGTGGTCTCCGGGAAGCGGACCGTGCGGCCGATCACCGTGTGGTAGACGTGGTCGTCGAACGCCTCGACGACACGCGCGAGCACCTCACGGCTGTGCACGGTGCGCGAGTCGTACATCGTGGCCAGGATCCCGTCGAGCTCCAGCTCCGGGTTGAGCCGCTCCTGGACCTTCTCGATGGTCTCGGTCAGCAGGGCCACACCGCGCAGGGCGAAGAACTCGCACTCCAGCGGCACGATGACCTTGTGCGCGGCCGTCAGGGCGTTGACGGTGAGCAGGCCGAGCGAGGGCTGGCAGTCGATCACGATGTAGTCGTAGTCGGGCAGCAGCGGCTTCAGGGCGCGTTGCAGCGTCGACTCGCGGGCGACCTCGGAGACCAGCTGGACCTCGGCGGCCGACAGGTCGATGTTGCTCGGGAGCAGGTCCATGTTGGGGACCGCCGTCTTCAGCAGGACCTCGTCCGCGGACATGCCCCGCTCCATGAGCAGGTTGTAGACGGTGAGGTCCAGCTCCATCGGGTTGACGCCGAGGCCGACCGACAGCGCGCCCTGCGGGTCGAAGTCCACGAGCAGCACCCGCCGGCCGTACTCCGCGAGCGCGGCACCCAGATTGATGGTCGACGTCGTCTTGCCGACGCCGCCCTTCTGGTTGCACATCGCGATGATCTTCGCGGGTCCGTGGTCGGTCAGCGGACCCGGGATCGGGAAGTACGGCAGCGGACGCCCGGTCGGGCCGATGCGCTCGCGGCGCTGGCGGGCAGCGTCGGGCGCGAGCGTGGCCGCGTACTCGGGGTCGGGCTCGTATTCGGCGTCGGGGTCGTAGAAGTGCCCCTCGGGCAGTTCGTCGTAGTCGGCGAAATGGTTGTGGGGCGCGCCACTTCCGTCGCCGGCCATGGCGTTCACGTGATGGCCATCCATGCTCTGGTGTGCTGGCTGAGTCACCCCAGGAATCCGGTGACTCTGGTGGGCTGCGAAGGTGCGCACAGCGACGGAGCCGACAGCCTCGAACCCCGCGGCACCCTGGCCCGGTACGGGCATTCCTGGTTGACCACCCCCGGGAGAAAATGTCGACTCATTCACAAGTCGTCTTACCTCCTTGGTGACCAGGGAACTTCTAGACAGGTCAGCGTGGCACCATGCCGACGGTTGGCGACTCTATGGCGTGTCGGCGGTCCGCAGCAACACAATCCGCCGGACCCGGCAGGATGTGTCGGCAATGGAACATCCCTCTGTCAAGGGCGTACGGCCGTCGCACAGCAGGTTTCACCGGTGTACGAATCGGTCCAAGGGTTACGTTCGAGGCGAGTTGACCGAGAGCCGCAAAGTGACCATACACACATCCGGCCGGACCCTGTGGACAAGGTCCGGCCGGATGTGTGCGGTTGACCCGCCGAGTTGACGTATCGCCTTTACGAAAAGGTGACTTAGCCGATCAGGGTCTCCAGCGCCACGTGCTCCAGGCCGTGCGCCTCGGCGACCTGCCGATAAACCACCTTGCCGTCATGGGTGTTCAGCCCCTTGGCCAGCGCGGGGTCCCGGCGCAGCGCCTCGGCCCAGCCGTTGTTCGCGAGCGACACGATGTACGGCAGGGTGGCGTTGGTCAGCGCGTACGTGGAGGTGTTGGGCACCGCGCCCGGCATGTTGGCGACGCAGTAGAAGACCGAGTCGTGGACGCGGAAGGCCGGCTCGGCGTGCGTGGTCGGGCGGGAGTCCTCGAAGCAGCCGCCCTGGTCGATCGCGATGTCGACAAGGACACTCCCCGCCTTCATCCGGGAGACCAGCTCGTTGCTGACCAGCTTCGGGGCCTTGGCGCCCGGGATGAGGACGGCGCCGATCACGAGGTCGGCCTCCAGACACGCCTTCTCCAGCTCGAAGGCGTTGGAGACGACGGTCCGGATCTTCGTCCCGAAGATCTTGTCGGCCTCCTTGAGCTTGTTGATGTCCGTGTCGAGGAGGGTCACCTGGAAGCCCATGCCGATGGCGATCTGCGCGGCGTTCCAGCCGGAGACGCCACCGCCGATGACGACGGCCCTCGCGGCCAGCACCCCCGGCACGCCACCGGGCAGCACACCGCGCCCGCCGTGGGCGCGCATCAGGTGGTAGGCGCCGACCTGCGGGGCCAGCCGGCCGGCGACCTCGGACATCGGAGCGAGCAGCGGCAGGGCGCGGCCCGGCAGCTCGACGGTCTCGTAGGCGATCGCCGTAGTGCCGGACTCCAGCAGGGCGTCGGTGCACTCCTTGGAGGCGGCCAGGTGCAGATAGGTGAAAAGCGTCTGGTCCTTGCGCAGGCGGTGGTACTCCTCCGCGACCGGCTCCTTGACCTTCAGCAGCAGGTCGGCGGCGGCCCACACGTCGTCGGCGGTCGGCAGGATCTCGGCACCGGCGGCGACGTACTCGGCGTCCGGGATCGACGAACCGACTCCGGCGGCACGCTCGACGACGACCTGGTGGCCGCCGCGCACCAGCTCGTGCACGCCGGCGGGGGTGATGGCCACCCGGAACTCATTGTTCTTGACCTCGCGAGGGATGCCGACCTTCACATGGATCACGGTCCTTGGCTCAGTGGGTGTGGGGGCATAGCGAAATATTCCGGGCATGACGGGGCACACCAGGAGACACCGCAGGAGAACGTGCAGCAGAGCCAGTTTAATGAAGGCATTCCGGCTGTCTAGCCTTCTATTACATCAACCTTCGCCGGATGTACTACGGATTTCGCAGGCGTTAGCGCCGTGTTCCGAGTCTGTCCCATACGCACGGCTCTCCGGGAGGCCCGGCTCCTCCTCACCCAGCATGCGCTCGGCCGCGCTGCGGTGCAGTCGCGCAGCGGCGCAGTCGCCGAGACGGTCCAGGGTGTCGGCGAGCCGCATCTGCAGGGCGGCCTGCAACCGCACGTCCTCGGCGCGGCGCGCCCACTCCACCGCCTCCTGGCAGGTGCGCAGCGACTCCTCGGGCCGTCCCGCGTACTCCTGGACCCGGGCCAGTTCGCTGAGCGCCCGCGCCCGTGCGGCGACGTCGCCCGCCTTGCGGTATCCGGCCACGGCCGCGCGCCAGTTCCGAAGCGCCTCGCCGTAGCGGCCCGCGTAGGTGTGGGAGGTGGCGATGCGGCCGTAGAGCCGGGCGGCGTCCGTGCGCTCGTCACGGGCCAGGCGCTGGGCGAGGGCCCGTCCGAACCAGTCGGCAGCCCGGTCGTGGTCCCCCAGCTCCTGGTGCGTGCCGCCCACGGATTCCATCGCGCGGCCGGTGGCATACGGGTCGTGCGCCTCGCGTCCGGCGTCCAGCGCGGCCCGGTAGCGGACCAGGGCCTCGTCCGTACGGCCGGTCCGGGCGTCCAGGTCGCCCAGGTTCAGCAGCGCTGCGGCCCGCTCCCTGGGCAGGTTCCGGCGCTCGGCGACATCGAGGACGAGGCCGTGGATGCCGTACAGATCGTCGGCCGCCTCCTGAGTGCCGACATGCGCCACCATGGCCCTGACCAGCTGGGACATCAGCCGACGGGCCAGGGTGTCCAGTTCCCCGTCGGCGACCGCGAGGCGGGCGGAGGCCAGCAGCGCGGGCTTGCGCACGCCCAGCCAGTCGGCGGCGGCCCGGGGGGTCGGGAAGCGCAGGGTGCGGGGCAGGCCCTGGAGTTTCGCGCGGACCTCGGGCTGGTCCGTCTCGGTGATCGCCCGGCAGGAGTGGAGCAGCCGTACGGTCCGCTCCAGCATCCGGGCCCGGGCCAGTTGCAGTTCGCCGGGCCGGTCCTGGGACTCGGCGAGGGCCTTGAGCATGGGGTGGAGGCAGCCGGGGACCTCGTACTGCGGCAGCGGGGCGGCGGCCGTCCGCAGCAGGCCGAGGGCGACGAAGTCGTCCAGGGTGGTGTGGGCGGCGCCGACCGAGCAGCCGGCCAGGGCGGAGGCGGTGTGCGGGTCGACCAGGCCCGCGGGGGCCAGGGAGAGCAGGCGCAGTATCCGGGCAGCCGGGCCGGGCAGGGTGTCGTACACGAACCGGAAGACGCGGCCGAGCCCGGTCCCCTCGTCGTCCCTCGCGTTCAGGCGCTTGACCAGGTCGGCGACGGCCGCCTTGGGGCGGGCGGCGAGCCAGCCCCCGGCCAGGATCAGGGCGGCGGGCTGAGCCCGGCACGCCTCGACCAGGTCCTCGGCGGCGCGCGGGTCGACCGTGACGCGCACCGAGCCGGTGTACCGGGTCAGCAGTTCCAGGGCCGACTTGGTGTCGAGCCCGCCCACGGTGCACGGGCGGACGTCCGCGATCCCGGTGAGCGGGCCCTGCGACACGGCGACGACCAGGCAGTCCGGGCTGTCCGGGAGCAGCGCGTCGACCTGCTCGGCGCTGCCCGCGTCGTCCAGCAGGAGCAGCGTCCGGCGTCCGGCCAGGGCATCGCGCAGATCGGCGGTCAGGTCGTCCTCGGCGGCTCCGGGCACCGTGGGCAGCCCGAGTGCGGTCAGCAGTTCGCGCGCGGTCCGCTCGACCGGGACGGGGGTGCCGTCGGGCTCCCCGAGCCGGGCGCGCAGCACCCCGTCGGGATAGCGGTCGGCGACCTGCCGGACCAGCTCCGCGGCGAGTTCGCTGCGGCCGGAGCCGGGCCGGCCGGCGACGAGGAGCACCCGGGCACGGGGGGCCTTGCGGCCGGCGATGGTGTCGAGCCCCGCGCGCTCGATGTCGGCGCGCAGTTCCTTCAGCTCCCTTGTGCGGCCCAGGAACTGCCCCTCAGCGGCCGGGGGTCCGGACACCTGCCCGCCGTCTGTCTCCACCGCCTGATCCGTCACGGGCCACGCTCCCGTCCCACCGCACACGCCGGCCCACCGGGTCGTTTCCGGGCGCCGCGCCTTCTCTTCGGCTCATTCGCGAGGAGCCTAGTTCACGCTCAGCGACGTACCGGGCGGAGCACGGCGAACGGGTCGCCCGATCGGATCAGGCGATCGTCACACCGGAGCCGGATCACCCGCCTCAGGACTCGAAGGGGCGCGCGGGCCAGGGAGCGTCGGCCGGGCGCAGCGCGTCGAGACCATCGCCCGCCCGGGCGGCGGTCAGCGACAGGACGCCCACCGCGAGGCAGTTGTTGTGCAGTTCACCGGCCAGCACGCCGCGCACCAGCTCGGCCACGGACACCCGCGCGTACTCCAGATCGATCTCCTCGTCCTCGGCGGCGAAGCGCTCGCCGTCCGCCTCGGACAGGTTCCGTGCCAGGAAGATCCGTACGGCCTCGTCGCAGCCGCCCGGCGTGGTGTACACGTCGGTCAGCACCCGCCAGTCCTCCGCCTTGACGTGCGCCTCCTCGTACAGCTCGCGCTGGGCGGCGTGCAGCGGGTTCTCGCCGGGCACGTCGAGCAGGCCCGCCGGGATCTCCCACAGCTTCTGCCGGACCGGGTGGCGGTACTGGCGGATCAGCAGGACCCGGTCCTCGTCGTCGAGGGCGAGGACGGCCACCGAGCCGGGGTGGACCTGGTAGTCGCGGCGGGCCACCGTGCCGTCGGGCATGACCACGTCGTCCGTGCGGACAGAGGTCTTGTTCCCCACGAAGGGGGTCCCGGTCGCCCGGATCTCCCACTCCTGAGGGGTGTCCTTGATCGTCATGCCCTGTCCTTCCACGTGCGCACGAGAAACCGGGGCGCCCCCGCTGCGGGTGGTGCACCCCGGCCACCGTACCGCCGCTGTGTTACTCGGAGTTCCGCTCCGCCGCGACCGACCGCAGTACCGCGGCCTTCACGAGGCCCGCGAACAGCGGGTGCGGCCGGGTCGGGCGTGAGCGCAGCTCGGGGTGCGCCTGGGTGGCGACCAGGTAGGGGTGCGCATCGCGCGGGTACTCGACGTACTCGACGAGCTTGCCGTCGGGCGACGTCCCGGAGAACACGATGCCCGCCTTCTTCTCCAGTTCGGCGCGGTAGGCGTTGTTGACCTCGTACCGGTGCCGGTGGCGCTCCTCGACGTACTCCTTGTCGCCGTAGACCTCGCGCACGATGGAGCCCTCGGCCAGCTTCGCCGGGTACATGCCGAGCCGCATGGTGCCGCCCATGTCGCCCTCGCCCGCCACGATGTCGAGCTGTTCGGCCATGGTGGAGATGACCGGGTGGGCGGTGGCGGAGTCGAACTCGGTGGAGTTGGCGTCCGGGATGCCGGCCAGGTTGCGCGCGGCCTCGATGACGATGCACTGGAGACCCAGGCAGAGGCCGAGCAGCGGGATCCGGTTCTCCCGGGCATAGCGGATCGCGCCGACCTTGCCGAGCACGCCGCGGTCGCCGAAGCCGCCCGGGATGCAGATGCCGTCGACACCGGCGAGCTGGGCCTGGGCGCCTGCCGGGGTCTTGCAGTCGTCCGAGGTGACCCACTTGATCTTCACCCGGGCCTTGTTGGCGAAGCCGCCCGCGCGCAGCGCCTCGGTGACCGAGAGGTAGGCGTCCGGCAGGTCGATGTACTTGCCGACCAGCGCGAGGGTGACCTCGTGGTCGGGGTTGTGGACGCGGTCGAGCAGGTCGTCCCAGGTCGTCCAGTCCACGTCGCGGAAGGGCAGGTCCAGCCGGCGCACGACGTAGGCGTCCAGGCCCTCGCCGTGCACGGTCTTCGGGATGTCGTAGATCGAACGGGCGTCCGGGCAGGCGACCACGGCGGCCTCGTCGACGTCGCACATCAGCGAGATCTTGCGCTTGATCGCGGTCGGCACCTCGCGGTCGCAGCGCAGCACGATCGCGTCGGGCTGGATGCCGATGTTGCGCAGGGCGGCGACGGAGTGCTGGGTCGGCTTGGTCTTCAGTTCGCCGGACGGGCCGATGTACGGCAGCAGTGAGATGTGCACCACGAAGACGTTGTCCCGGCCCACCTCGTGGCGCACCTGGCGGACGGTCTCCAGGAACGGCAGCGACTCGATGTCGCCGACGGTGCCGCCCACCTCGGTGATCACGACGTCCACCTCGTCGGTGGCCATGCGCCGGATGCGGTGCTTGATCTCGTTGGTGATGTGCGGGATGACCTGCACCGTGTCGCCCAGGTACTCGCCGCGCCGCTCCTTGGCGATGACGGTGGAGTACACCTGGCCGGTGGTCACGTTGGCGGTGCCGTCCAGGTCCCGGTCGAGGAAGCGCTCGTAGTGCCCGATGTCCAGGTCGGTCTCGGCGCCGTCGTTGGTGACGAAGACCTCACCGTGCTGGAACGGGTTCATCGTGCCCGGGTCGACGTTCAGGTAGGGGTCGAGCTTCTGCATCACGACGCGCAGTCCCCGCGCCTTGAGGAGCATGCCCAGGCTGGAGGCGGTGAGGCCCTTGCCCAGCGAGGAGGCGACACCCCCGGTGACGAAGATGTGCTTGGTCGTCGTGGCTGTGCTGTTTCGGAAAGCAGCGGGCGGCATGGCCAAGAGGGGGCTCCCGTGGTCGCGGTCTGGAGTGCGGTGCGGCTCCTGGTCCGGAGGTCTCCGGGGTGCCGTCGCTGCGGTTCTCGGGGGACCCCTGTTGTCTGCGGAGTTTGTCGCGTTTGTCGCGTTTCCGTCGGGGGCGCCCACCGGTCCACGGGCTACCAGGGTATCAGCGCCGGGAGGGCGTCGGCTTCCGGCCACGCTCCGCGCACGCGTCGATACGGGCGCGCACTGCTTACCCGGTTCTCACCCATTGGTCACTCGTTCGGCTCATGCGGGTTGCCCCGAGCGGCACGCAGATCATCTACGTGCGTCGTATCCTGCTCGGACACTCACTGCCGAGCCCCGCCGGAAAACAGGGCACACCCCCGCCCGTCTCCACCGGAACAACGCGTGCTCGTCAGTCCGTCGAGTTGTGATCGTCGTTTTGCCTCGGGGCCGAGCGGCTGCTTTGCTTCAAATCTCAACAAGCATGACGCGACTCACGACCCGACGCACAACGACGCATAACAACCATCCCCTTGACCGCACAGAGCGATAACCCCTTCGTGGGGTGACGTGGCCGTTCGACTGGAGTTGCACGTGGCCGGGCGCATCGAAGATTACGCACTCATCGGAGACATGCAGACAGCTGCGCTGGTCTGCCGGGACGGCACAGTCGACTGGCTGTGCCTGCCCCGCTTCGACTCACATGCCATCTTCGCCGGTCTACTGGGCACCGAAGAACACGGATTCTGGCGGCTCGGTCCGGCCCACGCGGCCGACGCGCAGCCGCCCACGGCGGCCCGGCGCACCTACCGCGGCGACTCGCTGATCCTGGAGTCGGAGTGGGACACCCCGCGCGGCACCGTTCGTGTGACGGATTTCATGCCTCCGCGTGACGGCGCCCCGCAGCTGATCCGCATCGTCGAAGGCGTCACCGGCCGGGTGCCGATGCGCTCCGCCCTGCGGATGCGCTTCTCCTACGGCCGGGTCGTGCCCTGGGTGCACAAGTACGACGGGCGAACGGTCGCGGTCGCCGGCCCGGACTCGGTGTGGTTCGACACCACCGCGGAGACCTACGGCAAGTCGCTCACCACCTACGCCGACTTCACCGTCGCCCCCGGCGACCGCATGGCCTTCACCATTTCCTGGCAGCCTTCTCACCGGGAGCCGCCCGCGCTGCCGGAGCCGGAGCAGTCGCTGGCGGCGACCGAGGAGTTCTGGCGCGAGTGGGTCGAGAACTGCACCTACCACGGGCCGTACCGCGAACCGGTGATCCGCTCCCTGATCACGCTCAAGGCCCTCACCTACGCCCCGACGGGCGGCATCGTCGCCGCGCCCACGACCTCCCTGCCGGAGGACATCGGCGGCGTCCGCAACTGGGACTACCGCTACACCTGGCTGCGGGACGCGGCGATCACCCTGTCCTCGCTGCTGCGCACCGGCTACCGCGAGGAGGCCCGCGCCTGGCGGGAGTGGCTGCTGCGGGCGGTGGCGGGCGACCCGGAGAACCTCCAGATCATGTACGGCATCGCGGGTGAGCGCGAGCTGGGCGAGGCGGAGCTGGACTGGCTGCCCGGCTACGAGAAGTCCGCCCCGGTCCGGGTCGGCAACGGCGCCGCGCACCAGCTCCAGCTGGACGTGTACGGCGAGGTCACCGAGGCCCTGCACCTGGCCCACATGACCGGCCTGGCCCGCAACGACTACGCCTCGCTGCTCCAGTTGAAGCTGATCCGCTACCTGGAGGACCACTGGGACGAGCCGGACGAGGGCATCTGGGAGGTGCGCGGCCCGCGCCGGCACTTCGTGCACTCCAAGGTGATGGCCTGGGTCGCGGTGGACCGCACCATCAAGCTGATCGAGTCCGGGGACGCGGACGGCCCGCTGGAGCGGTGGCGCGAACTGCGCGACGACATCCACCGGGACGTGTGCGAGAGGGGCTACGACAAGGAGCGCAACACCTTCACCCAGTCCTACGGCTCCAAGGAGCTGGACGCCTCGCTGCTGCTGATCCCGCAGATGGGCTTCCTGCCGCCGGACGACAAGCGGGTGATCGGCACCATCGAGGCGATCCAGCGGGAGCTGTCCACTCCGGACGGCTTCATCCTGCGCTACCCCACCGAGGGCGAGCACGAGGGCGTCGACGGCCTCCCCGGCGACGAGGGCGCCTTCCTCGCCTGCTCGTTCTGGATGGCGGACGACCTCGCGATGATCGGACGGGTGGACGAGGCCCGCAAGCTGTTCGAGAAGCTGCTGGCCCTGCGCAACGACCTCGGTCTGCTGGCCGAGGAGTGGGATCCGGTCAACCAGCGGCAGGTCGGCAACTTCCCGCAGGCTTTCAGCCACGTCCCGCTGATCGACACGGCCCTGCGCCTGACGGCCTCGGGGGCGTACGGCGGCTGAGCCGGCGAGGGGCGGCTCGCGGCACGACCCGGTGTCCGGGGCCGCCCGGGGCGGGTCGGGCGCGGCCCCGGTGCGGCAAGGGGGCAGCCGTGGAGCGGCCTCGGCCGCACCGTGATCGGCGCCGTGATCGACCGCGGGCCGACGGTGATCGCCGGTGCGCCGACGAGAACGACGTGCTGGGCGCCGTACGCCTCGCCCAGGACCCCCGGCTGCGCATCGCGGTGCGCGGCGGCGGCACCGCGTCGCCCGGACCGTCCCGGGCGGCGGCCCGCCGGTGATCGGCCCGCGCCGCGGGCACGCGGGGCGAGCGGGGATCCGGCCACCGCGGCGGCGATCGAGCCCGTCCGCCGAGGAGATGCCCCGGAGGCGTCCGCGCAGGTAGCGTCCGCTCCATGGACAGCCGTACGGACAACACGACGGGCAACGCCTTCGACACCGAGGGCGCCGGGATCACCGTTCGGCGGGCGCTCGAACTCCCCGGGCTGCGCGGCGGACTCCCGGAGATCCTGGCCGGCGCCGAGGGACTGGGGCGCACGGTCCGCTGGGTGCACGCGGGCGAGGTGCCCAACATCGCCTCCCTGCTCAAGGGCGGCGAACTGCTGCTGACCACCGGATACGGCCTGGGCACCCGGCCCGCCGAGCAGCGGGCGTTCGTCCGCACCCTCGCCGACCGCGGCATCGCCGCCCTGGTGGTGGAACTGGGCCCGCGCTTCGACCGGCTGCCCACGGCGGTGGTGGACAGCGCCCGCGGCGCCGGGCTGCCACTGGTCCAGCTGCACCGCGAGGTGCCGTTCGTGACGGTCACCGAGGAGATCCACACCGAGATCGTCAACGGCCACTACGCGCTGCTCCAGCGGGCCGAGGAAGTGCACCGGCGCTGCACCCAGGCGCTGCTGGGCGGTGGCGGAGTGCCGCGGGTGCTGGAGATCCTGGCCGGCTTCAGCGGGAATCCGGTCTTCCTGGAGACCCCGGACGGCCGGCTCCTGTACGCGGCCGGGGCCGGACCCGAGGGCGCGGACCCGCTCCAGGTGTGGGAGGGACTGCGCGGTCAGCACAAGGACGTCCCGCCGCCCGCCGGTTCGGTGCTGGTGGACGTGCCGGGCAGCGGGCCGGGCCCGGGCTCGGTACGGGCCCGGCTCGTGCTGCTCCCGGTCCGCTCGCCGCTGGCGCCCGTGCACCGGATGGCCGCCGAGCGGGCCGCGGCCGTCCTGGCGGTCGTGCTGATGCAGGCCCGTCAGGAGGAGGAGCTGGCGGCGCGCGGCCGCGGCGACTTCCTCACCGACCTCGCCGAGGGCCGCGTCAGCGCCGAGGACGCGCCCGCACAGGCCCGGGTGCTGGGCTTCAAACCGGGCCACAGCCCGCTGCTGCCGGTGGTGATGCGGCCGGCCGGCACCCTCGCGCCGGGCGGCGGCAGCGCCCGCTCCGGCGGCGTGGAGAGCGGCGGTGGCTGGGCCGTCCTGGCACGTGCCGTCGCGGAGGAGCTGGCCTCGCTGGGCATGCCGGTGCTGCTGGGCGTGCGGCCGGTCGAGGGCCGCGTCCCGCTGCTGCTGGGGCTGCGTTCGGCGGCGGAGCGGCCGGCGGTCGCGGACCGGGTCGCGGCGGCGCTGCGGGCCGGGGTGGAACGGGCCGGGATGCACCGGCCCGGAGACCGGCCGCCCGTGGTGGTGGTCGGGGCGGCCGGGGGCTGGGCGTCCGCGTCGGACGGGCTGCGGCACGCCGCGGAGACCGCGGCGGCGGCCCAGGGCCTCGCGGACCGTCCGTGGTACGACGCCCGTCGGCTGGACATCGACCTCCTCCTGTGGCGGCTGCGCGACCACCCGGACCTCGCGGCCTTCGTGGACCGGGCGATCGGCCCGGTGCGCGAGCACGACAGCCGGGCCAAGCCGCCGCTGCTGCCGACGCTGGAGACCTATCTGGCGCATGCGGGCCGCAAGGCCGAGACCGCCCGTGAGCTGCACCTCAACCGGCAGACCCTCTACAACCGCCTCGCCCGCATCGGGGAGCTGCTGGGCACCGACCTCGACGACCCGCAGACCGTACTGGCGCTGAGCCTGGCCCTGCGCGCCCGCCGGCACGTGTCCTGACGGCGCTCAGACCATCGGGCCGGGCTGGGTCAACTCGTCGTAGACGCTGAGGACCTGGGCGACCGTCTCGTCCTCGGTGGGCCAGCCGGCGGCCTGCCGCGCCCCCCGCTCGGCCAGCTGCTCGCGGCGCCCGGCATCGCCGAGCAGCCGTACGACAGTGGCGGCGAGCGCGTCCGCGTCGCCGTACGGGACGAGTTCGGCGGCCTCGCCGACCAGGTCGGGGATGCCGCCGACGGCGGTCGCGACGAGCGGTACGCGCGCGTGCAGGGCCTCCTGGGCGAGCACGGAGCGGGACTCCCAGCTGCTGCACAGCAGCGCGAGGTCGGCGGCGGCGAGCAGCCCGTCGGGGTCCTCGCAGCGGCCGAGGAGCCGTACCGGCAGTTCCTCGTCCTCGATCCGGCGCGTCAGCTCGGCGCGCAGCGGGCCCTCGCCCGCGACGACGAGCAGGGGTACGGGGTCGAGATTCCGCCAGGCGCGCGCCGCGTCCAGCAGGACTTCGTACCCGCGGTACCGGTCGAGGGAGCCGATGGCCACCAGCAACGGGCGGCCGATGGCGCCGAGTTCGGCCCGCGCCTTGGAACGCAGCGGGTCGGGGTCGTCGGGTGCCGCGGTGCGACGCGGGCGGGGCAGGGAGACACCGGCGAGCCGGGCGTCCCGGGCGCCGGCCCCGCGGGCCTGGTCCACCAGGTCGGAGGAGGTGCCGAGGACCACGGCGGCGGCCTTGGCGACCCGGCGCTCCAGCAGCCGGAGCAGATGGCCGCGGGCGCCTTCGGCCTGCGCGCGGTCGTGCCAGGTGACGAGGAACGGGGTACGGCGTCCGCTGAGCGCCAGCACCGTGCGGAAGGAGGCGTGCAGCCCGTGCGCGTGCACCAGGTCGGCGTCGGCGCAGGCCGCGCGCAACGCGGCGACGGACGCCGGGGCGCTGCTGCGCGGGACGTGGACGTGGTCGGCGCCGACGCCGGTGAAGTCGTAGCGGTCGTCGGCCTGCGCGGGGGCGCACACCGTGACCCGCACACCGCGCGCGACGAGACCCGCGGCCAGCGACCGCACATGCGCGCTGCTGCCGGCATCGCCCCCGCCCAGCACCTGCACGGTGCGCAGCGGCGACTGTCCGTGCGGTGCGGTGCTGCTCGCGGGGCTCACGCGTCCGGGACTCCTGGTTCGGCGTGGGAAGGGCACGAAGATACGTACAGAAGGTATCGGGTGGAGGGGGAGCACCGCGCGCCTGCCCCGCGCACCGCGTTCCCTGCCAAGGATGCCAGCAGATACGGGTGTTGCGGGCGCCGCGGGGAGGCGCGGAACTCGACGGGACGGGGCAATGCTCCAGAGCGCGTCACCCACACGAGTGAGGATCCCGAGCGCCGGACGAACACACGTACGGCCTTCCGGGTGGCACGGCCGGGCAGGGCCGGCGGGCCGGCTCGCGGCCCCCGCAGCGGCGCCGCCGCGGATCACGCGCCGGGGACGGGCGCGGCGTCCGCCGTGCCGCTGGGCAGCGGCAGCCTCCGGGTGTCGGATGCGGCTTCGTCCGGCCGGATCCCGGCGTTCTGTTCGAAGAACCCCTGACAGTCGCTCATGATGGGGCGACCCACGATCCGTCGTCCCAGGAAGGTCCCGCCATGCACGTCGCGTACTGGATCGTCGCCGCGCTCCTGGCCCTGTTCTACGGCTTCGCGGGAGGCAAGAAGCTCCTTGAGAGCCAGGAACGGCTACGGCCCATGATGGGCTGGGTCGACCAGATACCCATGCCCTGCGTGCGGGTCCTGGGGGCGCTGGAGATCCTCGGCGCGCTCGGCCTCCTGTTGCCGCCCCTCACCGGCATCGCGGTCGTGCTCGCCGTCGCCGCGGCGGTCGGCCTCGCCCTGGTGCAGATCGGCGGCATGGCGCTGCACCTCTCCCGCGGCGAGGCGCAGGTGATCGTCATCAACGTCGTCTTCCTGGCGCTGTCGGCCGTGGCCGCCTGGCTGGCGACCGCCTGGCTCTGACCGCGGCGGCGCTCACCGCCCGACCTCGCCGGCCCGGACCCGCCGACCCCGGCCGCACCGGCCGGCCCCGCACCCACAGCGCCCGGCCGGCACCGGCCACCGGCTCAGCGCCCGCCCCCGCCCGCGGCACGCGCCCAGGCGGTGACCCGGTCCCCGTAACGGGCCGCCACCACCACGGCGGCGGCGTGCGCCGCCAGGCCCACGCGACCGTACCGGGCGGCGATCGCCACGCCCAGGGCCGCGCCGAGCGCGTGCGCCCCGGTGTCCCCGATCATCGTCCGCTCGCCCAGGTCGTCGGGGAGCACGGCCGCCGCGGCTCCCGTCGCCGCCGCGGCCGACTCCGTGCCGGCTCCCGCGCACAGCAGTCCCGGCGCCCCGAGGGCGAGCACCGCGCAGGCGGCCCGGCCCGGCCGTACGTCGACGAGGTTGACGAAGTGCGCGGTGCCCGCGATCACCACCCCGGCGAGCAGCCGGTCGAGGAACCGTTCCCGCAGTGCCGCACCGGCGACCAGCCCGGCCGCGGAGATCCCGAACAACTTGACCGCGCCGCTGGTGACTTCGCCGTCCCGCAGAGCGGTCAGATGCGCCCGGAAACCGCTTCGGGGGTCACCGGCCCCGGCGAGGTCGTCGTAGGCACCGCAGGCCCCGGCGGCGAGCACGGCGAGTCCGGCCGCGGGATGGACGCGGGCCGCTCCCACCGCGGCCGCCAGCGCGCAGCCGGGCCCCGGATACCACCCGACGGTGCGCCCGGCGTAGTTGGTGCGCTCCCAGCGCTCCCGGCCGCCCGGCGCCGTCGCGCGCAAGGCGGCACCCACGGCGCGGGTGAGCGCGGCGGCACGGGCGGCACGGACGGCGAAGGACCCGCCGCGGCCCCGGGCGACCAGCGGTACGCCTCGCAGTACGCCTCGCACAGCCCCACCCGCCACTAGCCGTCGGCCCGTGCCGTGGCCAGCAGTTCCTCCGCGTGCGCGCGGGCCGTCTCGGAGTTCTCCTGGCCGGCCAGCATCCGGGACAGCTCCCGGACGCGGTCCTCACCCTCCAGCACCTTCACCCCGGACCGGGTCACCGATCCGTCGTTGGTCTTCTCGACGAGCAACTGCCGGTCGGCGAAGGCGGCCACCTGCGGCAGGTGGGTGACGACGACGACCTGCGCGGTCTTGGCGAGCCGGGCCAGCCGCCGCCCGATCTCCACCGCGGCCTTCCCGCCGACACCGGCGTCGACCTCGTCGAAGAGGTACGTCGGTACGGGATCCGTGCCGGCGAAGACGACCTCCACGGCGAGCATCACGCGCGACAGCTCACCGCCGGACGCCCCCTTGGCGATGGGCCGGGGCGGCGCGCCCGGGTGCGGGGCGAGCAGCAGTTCCACCTCGTCCGCGCCCGACGGCCCGTAGGCGACCGGACGCCCGCCGACCTCGACGCCCTCGGGGTCCTCGGTCTGCCGGATGGCGAAGGACACGCGCGCGTGCGGCATGGCGAGCGAGGCCAGTTCGGCGGTGACCGCCGCGGCGAACCGTTCCGCGGCCTGGGTGCGCGCGTCCGTCAGCGCCTGGGCGAGCGCGCCCAGCTCACCGCGCAGCGCGTCCCGTTCGGCGGTCAGTTCGTCGATCCGCTCGTCGTCGCCGTCGAGCTCGGTCAGCCGTGCGGCGCCCTGCTCGGCCCAGGCGAGCACGGAGTCGATCTTCTGACCGTACTCGCCGTACTTGCGGGTGAGGGCGCCCAGCGCTGCCCTGCGCTCCTCCACGGCCGCCAGGCGCAGCGGATCGGCGTCCAGATCGTCCGCGTATCCGGCCAGCTCTCCCGCCACGTCGCCCAGCAGGATCCCGACCTCGCCGATCCGGTCGGCCAGCGAGGCGAGCGCCGAGTCGTGGGAGCGGACGGCTTCCAGGGCGCGGTGCGCGCCCGCGACCAGGGTCGCCGCGTCGATGCCCTCGGGGTCCTCGGGATTGCCCGCGAGGGCGGCGTGCGCGGCGGTTGCGGCCGAGGACAGCGCCTCGGCGTGCCCGAGCCGCTCCGCCTCCTCCGCGAGTTCCACGTCCTCGCCGGACCGCGGTTCGACACCGGCGATCTCGTCGAGCCCGAAGCGCAGCATGCCGGCTTCCTGGGCGCGTTCACGCGCGCGCGTGACGATCTCCTCCAGTTCGGCCGCGACCGTCCGCAACCGCCGGTAGGCCCCCGCGTACTTGGCGAGCGGTCCGGCGACCGCCGCACCCGCGTACCGGTCCAGCGCCTCCCGCTGCCGGGACAGTTTCAGCAGGCCCTGCTGGTCGGTCTGCCCGTGCACCGCCACCAGTTCGTCGGCCAGTTCGGCCAGCACGCCGACGGGCACGCTGCGTCCGCCGAGATGCGCTCGCGAGCGCCCCTCGGCGGAAACGGTACGGCTGATGAGCAGCGCCCCGTCGTCCAGTTCCGCTCCGGCCTCCTCGGCGCGTACGGCGGCGGACGCGTCCGAGGCGACGGTCACCCGCCCCTCGACGACGGCCTTCTCGGCCCCGATCCGTACCAGCGCCGGATCCGCGCGCCCGCCCAGCAGCAGCCCCAGGCTCGTGACCACCATGGTCTTGCCGGCGCCCGTCTCACCGGTCACGGCGGTGAAACCGGGCGACAGCTCGACGACAGCGTCGTCGATGACTCCGAGCGACCGTATCCGCATCTCCTCCAACACGGACACGACCATACGAGGTCCGGGCGGAGAAGCGCGACGGCCCCCGCCCCCATCGTGTGAAGGTGCAGGTGACGACCGTGCATCGCGGTCGGCTGTCACCCGGGTGAGTGCCGTGCACCGCGGGCGGGCCGCGTCTGGAGGGGCGAGGGCAAGCGGGAGTCCCCCTGTTCGAGCCAAGCCGAGAACCTGGGGGGGAGCGACCAGCCACGACGGCGCCGCGGACGCGCACCACCGCACATCGGCGGCATTTCCACAGGCGGGGCGCCTAGTGCGGCGCCCCCCGCCATCCGGAGACCGGCAGCGCGAACTTCGCCACCAGCCGGTCGGTGAACGAGGCGTGGTGCAGCCGTGCCAGCCGTACCGGCACGGCGCCCCGGCGGACCTCGACCCGCGCCCCGGGCGGCAGCTCGATGGTCCGCCGCCCGTCGCACCAGAGCACCCCGGGCTGGATGTGCGGCAGGACCTCCACCGCGAGCACCGAGTCCGGCGAGGTCACCAACGGCTTCGCGAACAGCGCGTGCGCGGAGATCGGCACCATCAACAGGGCCTCCACCTCCGGCCACACCACGGGCCCGCCCGCCGAGAAGGCGTACGCGGTCGACCCGGTCGGCGTCGACAGCACGATCCCGTCGCACCCGAAGCCCGTCACCGGCCGCCCGTCGATCTCCAGCACGACCTCCAGCAGCTTCTCGGCCGACACCTTCTGCACGGCGGCCTCGTTCAGCGCCCAGTCCGTGTGCACGACGTCCCCGTTGCGGAGCACGACGACGTCGACGGTCATCCGCTCCTCGACCTCGTACGCCTTGCTCACGACCCGGTCGACGACCTTGTCGAGGTCGTCACGCTCGGCCTCCGCGAGGAAGCCGACGCTCCCGAGGTTGACGCCGAGCATCGGCACCCCGGAGGCCCGCGCGAACTCGGCACCGCGCAGCAGCGTGCCGTCACCGCCCAGGACGATCAGCAGCTCACAGCCGTCGAGGCACTGCGGGGTCGCCTCCTTGACCAGCCCCACCTCCGCCGGCAGCGGCAGGTCGATCGCCTCCTGCTCCAGGACGCGCACACCGATGCCGGACCGCAGCAGTCCCTTGACCACCAGCTCGGCGCTGCGGATCGCCGCGGGCCGCCCGGTGTGGGCGAGCAGGAAAACAGTACGAGCGTGGTTCTGTGTCAACGCGGCCCCTCCGCCACTGCACGGTCAACGTCGGCCGGGTCCAGTTCCGGTGCCCCGGACCGCAGCCAGAGAAAGTACTCGACATTGCCGGCCGGCCCCGGCAGCGGACTCGCGGTGACCCCGCAGGCCCCGAGTCCCAGCTCCCACGCCTGCCGGGCCACGCCCCGCACGGCCTCGGCCCGCAGCTGCGGGCTGCGCACGACGCCCCCGCTGCCCAGCCGTTCCTTGCCCACCTCGAACTGCGGCTTGACCATCATGACCAGGTCGGCGTCCGGCGTCACGCACCGCTTCAGGGCGGGCAGCACCAGCCCGATCGAGATGAAGGACAGATCTCCCACGACCAGGTCCACCGGCTGTCCGCCGATCGCGTCGAGCGTCAACTCCCGTACGTTCGTGCGGTCCTTGACGGTGACGCGTGCGTCGCTCCGCAGCGACCAGGCGAGTTGTCCGTATCCGACGTCGACGGCGACGACGTGCGCGGCGCCCGCGCGCAGCAGGACGTCGGTGAAACCGCCGGTGGACGCGCCCGCGTCCAGTGCCCGCCGGCCCTCGACGGCGAGCCCGCGCGGTACGAAGGCGGCCAACGCCCCGGCGAGTTTGTGACCGCCCCGGGAGACGTACTCCGGGTCACCGTCGTCGGCGGCCACGACGATCGCGACGGCGGTCTCCACCTGGGTGGCGGGCTTGGTCGCGACGGTCTTGCCGACGGACACCCGCCCGGCGGCGATCAACTGGCCCGCGTGCTCACGCGAGCGCGCGAGCTTCCGGCGGACCAGCTCCGCGTCGAGACGGCGGCGTGCGACTCCTGCCACGTTCGGTTCAGCTCCTGACTTCGTACGGCGGACGGAACGGACGGCCCGCGGGGCCTCGTTGCGCCGAGGCGTTCGGGTGGTCGGCGGGAGCCTGCGGACCCGGGCGGGCGTCGAGCGCGGTGAGCGCGTCACGCAGCCCGCCGTGTACATCCTCGTACACCTCGACGTGTCCGTCCGTGGTGAGGTGGTCGGCGTCGGCCAGCCGCTCCAGCCGGCCGTCGACCTCGGCGTTGCCGGTGGGGGTGCGCGGCACGCCCAGCGCGGCCGGCGCGCCCGGCTCGGGGTCCCGGTCGAGGCATGGGCCGGCGTCGGTCCCGGCCGCGCCGCCACCGCCGCCACCGCCGCCACCGCCGTCCTCGCCCTCCCGGTGCTCATCGGGGCGCGCGTACGGCGTTTCGGCCACGGACTGCGACTGCGGCTGCCGCTGCGGAACCGTCTCGTCCGGCCGGGCCCCGGTCTCGGGCGCAGAGTCGTTCATGCCCAGACGCTACCCCGAAGCCCTGCGGTACCGTCGGTCGCGATGGCCACGATCGAGGAGTGCCGCGTCGCACTCGAAAAGCTTTCGGACAATATGCAGGCGGCCGAGGGCGACGTCCGCGCCGCCGCCGCCCTGGACCGCTCGGTGAGCTGTCACATCACCGACCTGGACGTCACCTTCGCCGGGCGGATGACCGGCGGCCGGATCGAGATCGACGACACCCACCAGGGGCCGCCGGCCACGAAGGCGCAGATCGGGCTCGCCATGACCGGTGACGACCTGGTGGCCCTGGTCGACGGCGGACTGAACTTCGCCAAGGCATGGGGTTCGGGCCGGGTGAAACTGGAGGCCGCCCTGCTCGACCTGTTCCGGCTGCGGAAACTCCTCTAGGGGCCTGGCCAGGACGCCGCCCCGTCGGCCTTCCGCCGCCCGGACACCTCGCCGGACAGCACACCTGGGACGTCTAGGACGCATCTCCGGCCGGGACGCGCTCGCGTGCCCTGCGGGCCGCCGGCACCACCAGCGGGGTGCCCGTCTCCGGGTCGTCGATCACCTGGCAGCGCAGCCCGAAGACCTCCTCGACCAGTTCGGCGGTGACCACGTCGTTCGGCGGGCCCTCGGCGACGACCCGGCCGGAGCGCAGGGCGATGAGATGGGTGGCGTACCGGGCGGCGTGGTTGAGGTCGTGCAGGACCGCGACCAGGGTGCGGCCCTGCTGCTCGTGCAGTTCGGCGCACAGGTCGAGGACGTCGATCTGGTGCTGGATGTCGAGGTAGGTGGTGGGTTCGTCGAGCAGCAGCAGGGGGGTCTGCTGCGCGAGGGCCATGGCGATCCACACGCGCTGGCGCTGGCCGCCGGACAGTTCGTCGACATAGCGGTCGGCGAGTTCGGCGACGCCGGTCTGGGCCATGGACTCCTGCACCACCCGCTCGTCCTCGGCCGACCACTGCCGCAGGATCCCCTGGTGCGGATACCGGCCGCGGCCCACCAGGTCGCCCACGGTGATCCCGTCGGGCGCGATGGACGACTGGGGCAGCAGGCCCAGCGTCCGCGCGACCTGCTTGGCGGGCATCGACTGGATGACCTGCCCGTCCAGGAGCACCCGGCCGGCGGTCGGCCGCAGCATCCGCGACAGCGCCCGCAGCAGGGTCGACTTGCCGCACGCGTTCGGGCCGACGATCACCGTGAACGAGTTGTCGGGGATCTCCACCGACAGGTGTTCGGCGATGACGCGCTGGTCGTAGGCGAGGGTGACGTTCTCGGCGGAGAGGCGGTTCACGGTGCTCCTTCGGGTGTACTTGTGCGGTGCGCCGCTGGTGCGCCGAACGCCGCTCATATCCGGCCCGCCCTGCGCTCGGCGACCAGCAGCCACAGCAGATACACACCGCCGAGGACGCCGGTGACCACCCCGACGGGCAGTTGGTCGGCCCCGAACAGACGCTGCGAGACCCAGTCGGCGGCGACCAGCAGGGTGGCGCCCATGCACAGCGAGGGCACCAGGTTGGGGCCCGGCATGGGGCGGCTTCCCGCGCCCTTGAGGCGGCGGGGGAGGGTCAGGCGCCGGGCGAGTTGGGGCGCGGTGAGCGCCACGAAGCTGACGGGTCCCGCGGCGGCGGTCGCGCCCGCGGTCAGCAGCACGGCCGCGACCAGCAGCAGCATCCGTAGCCGTTCGACGCGCACCCCGAGGGCGTACGCGACGTCGTCGCCCATCTCCATCATCCTCAGGCCCCGCGAGCCGGCGAGGACGAGCGGTACGAGGACGGCGCACATCCCGAGCAGCGGCCAGACCTGGGTCCAGTCACGGCCGTTGAGGGACCCCGTCATCCACACCACCGCTCGGGTGGCGTCGACCAGGTCGGCCTTGGTGAGCAGATAGCCGTTGACGGCGGTGACGATCGCGGAGACGCCGATTCCGACCAGGACCAGCCGGTATCCGTGCACGCCCCGTTTCCAGGCGAGCAGATAGATGGCGACTCCGGTCAGCAGGCCACCGACGAGCGCCCCGAGGGTGACCGCGGTGGCGGACCCGGACATCAGCACGATCACGACGAGCGCGCCCGCCGTGGAGCCCTGGCTGAGGCCCAGCACGTCCGGGCTGCCCAGCGGGTTGCGCGACACGGACTGGAACAGGGCGCCGCCGAGGCCGAGCGAGGCGCCGACGAGCAGCCCGACCAGAACGCGCGGCAGCCGCAGCTCGTCGACGATGAACTCCTGGAACGCGGTGCCGTTCCCGGCCAGGGTCTTCAGCACGTCGGCGGGCGGGATCTCGGCGTCGCCGGTGCCGATCAGCAGCACGCTCGCCACGCCGGCGGCGACGAGCAGCACGACGACGACGGTCAGGGCCCGCGGGTCCAGCCGCACCGAGAGCCCGCCGGGGGTGCGCACGACGAGGCCGGAGCGGCTCGTGCGGTTGGGGCGGCTCGTGCGGCTGGGGCGGCTCGTGCGGCTCATGGGACGGGTGTTCACAGCTGCGCAGTCCTCCGCCGTCGTACGAGATAGATGAAGACCGGGCCGCCGATGATCGCGGTGACGATGCCGACCTGGAGTTCCGAGGGGCGCGCGACGACCCGCCCGAGGATGTCGGAGCCGAGCAGCAGCACGGGCGACAGGACGGCCGCGTACGGCAGGATCCAGCGCAGGTCGGGGCCGGTGAAGGAGCGTACGACGTGCGGCACCATCAGGCCGACGAACACGATGGGCCCGCAGGCCGCGGTCGCGGCGCCGCACAGTACGGTCGCCGCGAGCATGGCCAGCGCGCGGGTGCGGTTGAGGTCGGCGCCGAGGGCCCGAGCGGTGTCGTCGCCCATCGTCATGGCGTTCAGCGGCCGGGCGAGCAGCAGCGCGAGCACCATGCCGACCGCGAGGAACGGCAGCACCTGCACGATGGTCGAGGAGGTGGCCGAGGCCAGCGAACCCACCGTCCAGAAGCGCATCTTGTCCAGCGCCGCGCCATCCGTGATCATCACGGCCTGGAGATAGCCGTACAGCGCGGCGCTGATCGCCGTACCGGCGAGCGCGAGCCGCACCGGTGTGGCGCCCCGGCTGCCGCCGAGGAACCAGACCAGCGCGCCGACGGCGGCGGCACCGGCGAACGCGAACCACACATAGCCGCTCAGGCTGCCGACGCCGAAGAAGGAGATCGCCGTGACGACCGCGGCCGAGGCGCCCGCGTTGATGCCGAGCAGGCCGGGGTCGGCCAGCGGGTTGCGGGTGAGCGCTTGCAGCACGGCTCCGGAGAGACCGAGCGCGGCGCCGACGAGCAGCCCGAGGACGGTGCGCGACAGCCGCTCGTCGACGACGACGTCGCCGTACGTGCCCGAGTCGTGGAACAACCCGTGCCAGACCTGCGCCAGGGACAGCTCTTTCGCCCCGACCGCGATGCTCACCAGGACGACCAGCAGCAGGATCGCGAGGGCGACGAGGAGTCCAAGACTCCGCACCGCACGGCGGGTTGAGGGCGCGGCACAGGCGTGCTCCACGCGCTGTTCGGGAGGACTGTCGACCAACACGGAGGTTAGGTTAGCCTACCCTGCCATCATCGATCGATGCCGCGTCCGTGCTTCGTCGCTCAGAGTCCGAGCCGCGCCAGCGCCTTTCCCCCGTCCAGCTCGCAGGAACCCTCCCCGGCCGCCGTCCAGGCCGCCGCGCACAGCGCACGCAGCCCGTCCAGGGCCTCGCCGTCGCCCGCCAGCTCCAGCCGGCCGTCGGCAGCCGTCGCCGTCCAGCCCGCGCAGCGGAAGCCCGCACCGTCCCTGCCGACCTCCGGCTGTCCGGTGAGCAGGCCCCGCAGGTCGGCGTCCACATAGGTGGGCCGGTGCCGGGGCGGCGCGGCGAGCAGCCCGGCCGCGTCGGTGACGCCCGTCAGTACGAGCAACGAGTCGACGCCGCCGTTGAAGGCGCCCTCGATGTCCGTGTCCAGGCGGTCGCCGACGACCAGCGGACGCACGGCGGCGGTCCGCAGGATCGTCTCCCGGTGCATGGGCGGCAGCGGCTTTCCCGCCACCTGCGGCTCGGCCCCCGTCGCGATCCGCACCACCTCCACCGCCGCGCCGTTGCCCGGGGCGATCCCCCGGCCGCTCGGAATCGTCAGATCGGTGTTGGAGGCGAACCACGGCACCCCGCGCGCGATGGCGTAGCACGCCTCCGCGAAACGGCCCCAGGCCAGATCCGGGCCGCCGTACCCCTGCGCGACCGCGGCCGGATCGTCGTCCGCCGACTCCACCGGCCGCAGCCCGCGCTCGCGCAGCGCCACCCGCAGCCCCTCACCGCCGACCACCAGCACCCGCGCACCCGGCGGCACCTGCTCGCCGATCAGCCGCGCGACCGCCTGCGCGGAGGTGATGACCTCCGCGGCCCGCGTCGGGATCCCCAGCTCGGTCAGGTGCGCGGCGACGGAGTCCGGTGTCCGCAGCGCGTTGTTGGTGACGTACGCCAGCCGCATGCCGTCGGTGCGGGCCGCCGCCAGCGACTCGACCGCGTGCACGATGGCGTTCCCACCCGCGTACACCACCCCGTCCAGGTCGAGCAGCGCCGTGTCGTACGCCTCGCTCAGGAGCCGTCCACTGCCCTCGGGCCTGGTCCTGACGCCCTGGCTCATTCCGCATCGCTCCTTGTCACGCCGTTTCCTCCGATCATCCCGCATGCCACTGACACACGTACGATGCCGAAATGAACACTGCAGGTCACCCGGGAGCAAAGACGCGCCGCGGCCTGGAACTCACCCCGTTCCGCGGCCTGCGCTACGCCCCCGAACGGGTCGGAAGTCTGTCCGCCGTGACGTCCCCGCCGTACGACGTAGTGGTCCGTCCGGATGGTGTGCGACACCTCCAGTCGGCCGATCCGTACAACATCGTTCGGCTGATTCTTCCGCAGGCCGACACGCCCACCGAAAGCAACAAACAGGCGGCCGAGACCCTGCACCGCTGGCTGGCCGAGGGCGTGCTGGCCGAGGACCCCGAACCATGCCTGTACGTCTACGAACAGCGCGACGGCGACGGCATGCTCCAGCGCGGCATCATCGGCGCCCTGCGGGTCTCGGACCCCTCCGAGGGGATCGTGCTGCCGCACGAGGAGGTCATGCCGCCCATCGTCGCGGACCGCGCCGCCCTGATGCGCGCCACCTCCGCCAACCTCGAACCGCTGCTGCTGACCTACCACGGCAACGGCGCGGCGGCCGACGTCATCGAACGCACGGCCGAGGAAGCCCCGCTGCTCGCCGCGACCACCGAGGACGGCTTCCGTCACCTGCTCTGGGCGGTCACCGACCCGGACGACGTGGCGCGCGTCCAAACCGATCTCGCCCACCACCAGGCCCTGATCGCCGACGGCCACCACCGCTGGGCGACCTATCTGTGTCTACGCGCGGAGCACCCTTCCCCCAGCCCCTGGGACCACGGTCTGGTCCTCCTGGTGGACACGGCCCGCTATCCGCTGCGCGTCCGCGCCATCCACCGGCTGCTGCACCGCCTGCCGGTCGCGGACGCGCTGACGGCCCTGGACGGCCTCTTCCGGGTACGGCACCTGTCGACGCCGCTTTCGGACGCCCTCGCGGCGCTGGCCGAGGCGGCGGACACCGGCAACGCCTTTCTGCTGGCCGGCGACGGTGCCTTCCACCTCGTCGACCGCCCGGACCCCGGCCTGCTGGCTCGCACGGTCCCCGCCGACCGCCCCGCCGCCTGGCGCACCCTGGACGCGACGGTGCTGCACTCCACGCTCCTCGACCATGTCTGGCACATCCCCGAGGACTCCCCCGCGCACATCGCCTACATCCACGACACGGCGGCCACCGTCGCCAAGGCGGAGCGCGACGGCGGTACGGCGGTCCTGATGCACCCGGTCCACGAGGACGTGGTACGCGATCTGGCCCGCCAGGGCGTGACCATGCCCCGCAAGTCGACATCGTTCGGCCCGAAACCGGCGTCGGGGCTGGTGCTGCGGGTGCTGGCCACCTGACCGGAGCCCGAAGGGGCAGGCCCAGGACCGGACCCGCCCCTTCGACACGCGACGTCAGCCCTGCTCGGACCTCTGCTCGGACGCCTGACCGGACACCTGCTCGGACGCTTGGCCGGCATCCTCGTCCCGCTGGTCGTCCTCGTCCCGTCGCTGCTGTTCCGCGTCCAGTTCCTCGTCTTCGTCCTGCTCCTCGTCTTCGTCCTGCTCCTCGTCTTCGTCCCGCTCCTCGTCTTCGTCCCGCTGCTCGTCCTGCTCCCGCTGCTCGTCCTCGTCGTCGCCCAGCGCATCGACGAACTCGACGCCGTCCAGTTCGGCCAGCCGGTCGGAGGCGTCCGTGCTGCCGTCCCGGTCGGCCTCGACGGCCTTGGCGAACCACTCGCGGGCCTCGCTCTCGCGTCCGACGGCGAGCAGCGCGTCGGCGTAGGCGTAGCGCAGCCGCGCGGTCCACGGCTGTACGGAGTTGGACGCCAGTTCCGGGCTCTGCAACGTCACGATCGCCGCGTCCAACTGCCCCATGTCGCGCCGGGCCCCGGCGGCGACCAGCCGCATCTCGACCTGCCCGGCCTTGTCGAGCTTGTGCACCTCGGGCGCACCGGCCATGTCGAGCGCCTTCTCCGGTCGGCCCAGGCCGCGCTCGCAGTCGGCCATCACGGGCCACAGATCGGTGTTCCCCGTCATCCGCCGCGCGGCCCGGAACTCGGCGAGTGCCTCACCGTAGTTCTGAGTGGCGTACGCCGCGAACCCCGCCGCCTCCCGAACGGCGGCGACACGCGAGGCCAGGCGCAGAGCCACCTTGGAGTAGCCGTACGCGCCCTCCGGGTCCTCGTCGAGGAGCCGGGCCACCATCACCAGGTTCTTGGCGACGTCCTCCGCGAGCGTCTTGGGCAGGCTCAGCAACTCCTGCCGTACGTCCTTGTCGATCTCGTCGCCCGTGACGTCCTCCGGGATCGGCAGCCGCTTGATCGGCTCCCGGTCCCGCTCACGCTCCCGCTCCTCACGGAAGCGCCCACCGCCGCCACGCCGGTCGTCCGGCCGCCCACGGAAACCACCACCGGGACGCCCACCACGATCATCCCGCCGCGGGCCACGCCCCCGGTCGTCACGCCGGTCGTCCCGGCGGAACCCACCACGGTCCCCGCGGTCGTCACGCCGGTCGTCACGCCGGAATCCACTACCCTCACCACGGCCGCCGTCGCGACGGTCGTCCCGGCGGAAGCCACCACGGTCCCCGTGGTCGTCACGCCGGTCGTCCCGGCGGAACCCACCACGATCACCACGGTCATCACGCCGGTCGTCACGCCGGTCGTCATGCCGGAAACCGCCGCGCTCACCTCGGTCATCCCGGCGGTCATCCCGGCGGAAACCACCGCGGTCGCCACGCTCACCGCGGTCATCCCGGCGATCGTCACGCCGGAAGCCACCACGGTCGCCGCGGTCGTCACGGCGGAAACCGCCACCTTCACCACGGCCGCCGTCACGCCGGTCGTCCCGGCGGAACCCACCACGGTCGCCGCGGTCGTCACGGCGGAAACCGCCACCCTCACTACGGCCGCCGTCGCGACGGTCGTCCCGGCGGAACCCACCACGATCACCACGGTCATCACGCCGGTCGTCACGCCGGAACCCACCGCGCTCACCTCGGTCATCCCGGCGGTCGCCGGCTCGGAAGTCCGAACGCTCGCCGCCCCGCCGATCACCGGGACGCTCGTCCCGTCCACGGAACCCGCCTCGGTCACCGCGCTCACCGCGCTGATCGCCCCGATAGCCGCCCCGGCTGTCGTCACGCCGGAAGCCACCGCGGTCGCCGCGGTCGTCACGCCGGTCATCGCGGCGGAAACCA
Source organism: Streptomyces sp. NPDC056161 (assembly GCF_042268025.1). Classification (NCBI taxonomy): domain Bacteria; kingdom Bacillati; phylum Actinomycetota; class Actinomycetes; order Kitasatosporales; family Streptomycetaceae; genus Streptomyces; species Streptomyces sp. NPDC056161. Next base: position 745 of record NZ_JBHJUV010000052.1, on the reverse strand, counting down.
CTACCCTCGCCACGGTCCTCGCGGCGGAAGCCACCACCTTCACCGCGGTCATCGCGCCGGAAACCGCTCCGCTCACCACGATCGTCGCGGCGGAAGCCCCGGCCGCTGTCGTCCCGGCTGCGATAGCCACCGCGGTCGTCGCGGCGTGGATACCCTCCGCGCTCCCCACGGTCGTCGTCACGGCGGGAGCCACGGCGGTCGTCGTCACGCCGTTCGCTCCGCTGGTCACGGTCATCACGGCGATACGGCGGCCGGCTCCCCTCCCGCCGGAAGCCGCGGTCCCGCTCACCGCCGCGGTCGTCGTCCCGACGCGCATAACTGCCACGGTCACCGCGGTCGTTACCGTGCCGCTGGCCGCTTCGGAAGCCGCCACGCTCGCCACGGTCACCACTGTCCCGTCGCCGCTGGTCGCGCTCCGGTCGATCGTCGGGAGAGTTGGTGGACATCGGTGACTCCTGTCTTCGGTACCGCAAGTCATTGTCGCGCAGTCGGGGGTATCCGGCGCACTTGGGAAAAACAAAAGGACCCCTGGTCCCAGCTGAACGCTGGTGACCAGGGGTCCTCCAAAGATTGTTCGGCGGCGTCCTACTCTCCCACAGGGTCCCCCCTGCAGTACCATCGGCGCTGTAAGGCTTAGCTTCCGGGTTCGAAATGTAACCGGGCGTTTCCCTCACGCTATAACCACCGAAACCCTAATGGTTTCGAGCGAACAAGCACACTCTTCAATTGTGTGTTCAGCTCTCAG
>NZ_JBHJUV010000051.1:0-64983 GCF_042268025.1 Streptomyces sp. NPDC056161 | reverse complement strand
AGGCACCGATCGTCTACGAGCAACAGTCAGCTACCCTGACGCTCGCCGCATAACGACACGAACAGGTGTCCACTCCCCGGGGACAAGGCCCCCGCTCCGTCTCCGAGACCGTGCGGACGTCGGGCTCGCCCCATGTATCCGGCTGGCCGAAGACGAACTCGCCGCCGTGCTTGGGCGGCCGCCCGCCCTTCGGGTCGTAGACCCTTGGCGGCGTGGGCCGGCGCATCACACGGTCCGACCGCAGCCTGCCCAGCAGCTCGACCGGCAGATCCGCCAGCAGGAACGACAGCCGCTGAACGTCGTAACCAGCGTCCAGAACCAGGAGGATGTCCAGGTCACCAGGCTTCCACTGACCTGCGGCCGCCAGGCGCTCGACGACCTCGCGGACCTGGACGGCGGTAACCGCCGCAACGTCGGCACCCGGCTCCAGCCGGACCGCGTCCAGCAACGCGGTCCAGGAAGTGCGGCCCACCTCCAGCGCCGCGACGATCGAGTACGGCCAGCCCGGGATCATCCGGTGCTCGTTCTTGCCCCGGCCGTAGGTGTGGCAGAAGGAACGGTCCGGCGAGGTGTTCGCGTCCGGCCGCAGCCACGGGCTCACATCCGCCGCGAGCACCAGGCGCCCGTCCGCGGCCCGGGGCAGCGGCAACCCGGCCAGCGTCCTTCGCAACCGTGCGACGTCGACGCGACCGCGGTTGAGCCCGCCGTACAACGCGCCATGCCCACGACGGTGTTCAGGCGCGAGCGCGAGATCAACCAGCGTCCGCACCGGACCCTCCGTGCACAACAACGCGTCGCACAACTCGAACAACGCGTCGCCCCGCGCAGTCATGCATGCGTACAGCTCCGACCGGAAGTGTGACACTTCCGCGAACGCATCCCGCAGGACGCCCTGATGTACCAAACTCACGACCACGGCCTTCGCGCTGATCCCCTGCCTCTGTGACGGAGCAAAGGATCAGCCGAAGGCCGCTTCCACGTCCGGTGAACTGCGAAAACTCTCACAAAGTTCGAGCCGCGTTCGACGGCGGACCATAAACGTCAAGGTCAGAGCCTGTGTCTGAACCTTCGGATGGGGTGGGTTGAACTGTCTGAGGGGCGATTGCGTTGACATCTGTCGGAGGTGGGCTACCAGGCTTGCCTCTCGTTGAGGAGTGTTGATGCCGCATTTTGAAGAAGCACCGGTCACTGAAGCTGAATATGCATCGGCGATCCAGGTGTGGAGTGACTCGCCAAACCGGCAAGGAACCGGCCGACCAGGGCCGGAGACCGTGGTCCGGGTTGGTTCACGGCTTGTCCCGCTCGGCGATCTGATGCACAGAATCGGCGCTGGGCAGGTGGCTCCTGAGTCGATGGGGCAGGCTCTGCGGGATGCGTTCGACTACCACGGGATGCCGCTGCGCGAGCACACTTCCCCCAGCGGTACCCGCCTTCGCACGACCTTCCCCTCTGATCTGCGGCCCAGTGGCTGGGAGCATCAGTTCGGCCGGGACCTTGACACTCACTTCGATCAATGTCCTGGCGTGTGGCCCGCCCGGAGAAACATGGACTTCGACAGCACCCCTGGTCTACGCCCATTGTCTGTTCCTGGAGGCTTCTACGGCCGGATGTCGCACCTGACATTGCTGGGGTTGAGTGCCTCGAACTGGGAGCGTATGCCGGTTTTGCGTGAGGCGTTTGAGCGTCATGGGATGCAGGTAGCCCGGGACGCGTCGGGGCAGGTGAGGCCGGACGAACGGGGTTGGCTGCCGACGGTGCGGCTTTCCGGGGCTGCGGCGTCGTTGAACGCTGTCGAGGGTGCGTCCCAGTTTCCGGCGGGTATAGCGGTGGCGGGTCAGCGGCGTGGCAGGGACCAGGTGGAATCGTCGTCGTCGTCCAGGTCCTCCTCAGCCGGGCAGCCCCCGGCCAGGCGGCAGCGGCGCGGGTGAGCTGGTGTGGTCCTTGGCCCGCACGGGCGGCAAGGCCCTGATACAGCCCACTGCCGGTGCCCGCCCGATGGCTTCCCGGTCGGCTTTCGGTGAGTGATGGTGGCGACGGTGGTCAGCGTCGCCGGGGTGATCAGTCCCGGTGAGGTTCGCGGGAGGCGGGCTGTCCGCTTCGGCGGGAGGACCGGCGCGTAATACGCCTGGTCATGAGAGTGATGGCGGCCCAGGTGATCAGCGCTTCGGAGTGCTGGATGAGCCGTTCGTAGCGGTTGGTCGTTGTGGCCCGACGGTTGCGGGGCCGGCTGAGCGACGAGGGGAACTGGTCGTCATGTGCGACGACAGTGACGTCGGCCCCAGAGCACGATTCCGGTCGCGTCGGACGGGCAGGTGTGGGCAGCACTGCCGGAGGTGAACCGGCAGGCGGTGGTGGGGCAGTTGGTGCGGCTGGCGAGCCGCGCGTTGTCGGCCGCCGTGACGGCGGGTGAGCGGGATCGGCGATGACTTCGGTGATGCCGTGGGAGCGGCCCGGCAGCAAGATCGACGGCCGTCACCTGCGGCGGCTCGCGGTGATCTATGTCCGTCAGTCCACCCGCCGGCAGCTCGTCGACCATCAGGAGTCGAAGCGGTTGCAGTACGCCCTGGTGGACCGGGCGGTCGCGGTTGGCTGGCAGGCGGACCGGGTCCTGGTGATCGACGAGGACCTGGGGAAGTCGGGTTCGAGTGCGGTATCCCGTACGGGTTTCCAGCGGCTGGTCACCGAGATCTGGCTGGACCACGTCGGTCTCGTGCTGGGGATCGAGATGTCCCGCCTGGCCCGCTCCGGCAGGGACTGGTACCAGCTGATCGAGCTGTGCGCCCTGTCGGGTGCGGTGCTGGCGGACACCGATGGGGTGTACGACCCGGACGAGTACAACGACAGGCTGCTGCTGGGGCTCAAAGGCACGATGAGCGGTGCGACGCGAGGGCGCACGCTACGAGTGAACTCACCGATGGAGGTTCGACGTTGAAGGTGTAGCTCCGGACCAGTGTCCAGGGTCCGTCCCCACTCTGACGTGCATCGCGGGTAACTGCGGGGTGCGGAGCTCAGGGGGTCAAGCCCAGCAAACGAAGCGAAACTGGCGGCCAACCGAGCCCGCGCCGAAGCCATGGGCGCGGTGCGAAGCGGCCCCGCGCTCGCGGCCGGGCTGGTGCACTGCGGGCGCTGCAACCGGCGTATGAGCGTGCGCTACCACATATCCAGCGCAGCAAGGCCCTGCCCGAGTACGTGTGCGCCCGGGACGTGACCGACTACGGTGCGGACAAGAGCTGCCAGCTGCTCAACTCCGCCTGCGTGGACGCCTTCGTTGAGCAGCAGTCCCTCATCGCACTGACGCCCGCCGCCGTCGAGGTGTCCCTGCGCGCGGCCGACCAGGTCCTGGCCGAGCGGGCCGAGCTGGAACGACTGTGGTCACAGCGACTGGAACGCGCCGCGCAGGACGCCGACCGGGTCCGCCGCAGCCACCACCTCGCCGAGCCGGAGAACCGCCTGGTCGTACGCCAGTTGGAGAAGGAGTGGGAGGAAGCGCTCGCCGCCCAGCAGCGGCTTCGCGAGGACCACGACCGCTTCGCCCGCAGCAGCCCGCACATCCTCACTCCGGCCGAACGGCAGAGCATCACGGCTCTGGCTGTCGGCGTACACAGTTACGTCCCAGCTTCGTACGGATGAATAGGGACAGTTGTTGATGCGGTGAGGCGTGTTGCTCGGCAGTCTGCTGCTTGTCGGTGTGGCAGCGGAGAGGGGCCTGGCGATGCTCTTGGACGCGGAGCGTTGGTTGGAACTGCGGCGTTTTCGGGGGCTGCTGGAGTCCGGGAAGCTGAGTCTGTCGGAGATCGCCCGGGAGACAGGGCTGGACCGCAAGACGGTCCGGAAGTACCTGTCGTCGCCGGGGCCGGCGACGCCGCCGCGGCGGTCGCCGAACGGTCGGTCCCGGGCGAGGATGATTGACGAGTTCGCGCTGGACGCCAGGAGCGTTTCAACGCACCAGGAGACTGATAGCGATCGCCAGTCGTTCGAGGTAGAACTCCCGGGATGCAGCCTGGTGCTTGAGGCCGATCGATGCGCTGATCATCGTCCGTGCGACAGGGAGGGCCGCCTCTCGTCCTGACTCGACGGCGATCGCGTCTGTGATCAGTTCCTCGAAACGTCGCGGCGCGGTCTGGATGATCTCTCCGAGGATGTCGGGATTGTCCCCGATCACTGTCGCGACATCGCGCGTCAGCGGGCCGATGTAACGGCCCGCCCACTGGTCGAACGCTTCGAGAAGGCGCTCTGAAAGGGGGCGGCCACTGTCGGCCAGGACCTGTTCGACAGCGGTGATGTCGCGATCCAATGCCTGCTTGACCGCGGCACGGAACAGAGTCTCCTTCGAGGAAAAAAGGAAGTAGAGCCCGGGCCGGGAGATGTGCGCCGCCCGCGCCACCTCCTCCATCGAGGTCTTCCGGTAACCGAATCGCGCGAACGTGGCCATGGCGGACTCCAGAACCATGGTTCGACGGTCGGTATCGGCGACTGTCGACGGCGGGTGGCCAGCGTCGGGACTGCTCATGGAACGAGCATACGAGCGAGAAACAAACTATACAAATTGAGTCTAGCGTGTACAGTTGCCGTCATGAGCGCTGGCAAACTCATCTGCACGCCCTTCAACTCCTCCAACACCGCGGACGATGTGCTGCGGGACATCGACCTCACCGGCGTCCGCGCGATCGTGACGGGAGCCTCCTCCGGACTCGGGATCGAGACGGCTCGTGCGCTGGCCGCTGCCGGGGCGGAAGTGACGCTCGCCGTCCGGAACACGGCTGCGGGTGACGCCGTCGCCGAGACGATCGGAGAGGCGACCGGAGGGATCCGGCCCCGCGTCGTCCCGCTCGACCTCGCCGACAGGGCCACCATCACACGGTTCGTCGATGCGTGGGGCGGCCCGCTTCACCTGCTGATCAACAACGCCGGCGTGGTCACCGGTGGCCTCGAACGAACGCATGAGGGCTGGGAGCTGCAATTCGCGACGAACCATCTCGGCCACTTCGCGCTGGCCACCGGCCTTCACCACGCCCTGGCCAAGGGAGCGGCCGACCGCGACGGAGCACGGATCGTCTCCGTCAGTTCGACGGCGCACATGCGGTCCGGCATCGACTTCGACGACCTCCACTTCGAGCGCCGCAGCTACGACCCGCAGATCGCCTACGCCCAGTCGAAAACGGCGAACTCCCTCTTCGCCGTGGAGGCGACCCACCTCTGGGCTGCCGACGGCATCGTCGCCAATGCGGTGAACCCCGGCGGTATCGCGACGGGACTGCAGCGGAACTTCACACCGGAACAAAAGGCGTCGCTCGACGCGGCCGAGGCTGCCGGAGTCTTCACATACAAAACGGTCGAGCAGGGAGCCGCGACGAGTATCGTCGCGGCCGTCGCCCCCGAGTTCGCTCACTCCGGAGGCCACTACCTCGACGATGCACAAGAGGCCTACACCGTGCCGAACGACGCCGACCTCGCGCAGCACCCGCACGGTGTCAAGGAATGGGCGCTCGACCCCGCCACTGCCAGGCACCTCTGGACCGTCTCGACCGACCTGCTTCGCGTCTGACCTCCCGACGCCACAGCAAGCCGCATCAGGGCAACCTATCGCACGCCCGTGAGAATGATCCGAAAGGGAAGACCCAGCGACCTGTTGTCGGCGTACGGCCCACTCTGATCTGACGGACGCGTAGATCACCCTTACCGATGAGGTCGTGGGCGAGACATTGACGAAGTGGCCGGACCGGCAGTGATCGTCTGCCATTCTGGACGCGGCAGTCGCATTTTCTCTTCCCTGCTGTCGCGGGGGTGCTCCTGCTGCCGGTGTCGTGCCGCCTCAGGCGGTTCTTCCCCACAGTCGTGGGGGTCCGCCCTTCCGGCTGGAAAGCCGGAAGGGCCTTTTAAGCTGTCCGCACGGACGGCACGAGGGAGCAGCACAGTGCGGATAGAGCGGCATCAGGTAGGCGAGGCAGTCGTTTCGGCGACACGCGAGGACTTCGCGAACAGGATCGGGGGGCAGGTCCGGTCCATGTCGAAGGCCGGCCGAATGGCCACCCACGAATGGCGGTCGATCGCCGACGAGTTCCTCAATTACCTGGGTGCCCTGTCCGTCGAGACGCCCAGCCTCGACACTCCGGAAGCCAAGGCCGCTCTCAAAGACGCGGCCGAGGCCGCGGCCGGGGCCGTCTGCTTCGCTGCGTACTACCCACACTGCACCTTCCAGGTCTTCCTCGACTACGTGAACTTCGGCATCAGCTACGACCCCATCGACGAGGATGACGCCGGGGAAAGCGTCACCGCCGGCGCATGGATCGACGCGCTCTGCCTCGCGGTGCTCACGGACAAGGCCAAGTGGCATGGTGAGGCATTCCACTTCGCTCGGGATAGGTTCGCCGAGAAGGCCAAGGGAAGCGCCGCCGGCGAACTCGTCACGGGTTTCATGGCGCAGGTACTCGACGACACCGGAAACGACCAAGACTACCCGCCGAGCGCGCAGGCGAAGCTCGCTGCCATCGACGCCGCGCTGGCCCGGATCCGCAGCCGGGCCAACGAGACCGGTGAAAGCCTCCTCGACCGGCCGGAGAGCGTAGCGCTGGGGGCCCTGCGTGCACTTGCCGCTGAGGACCGGAATGCCTTCGACTCCGGGCTGGCCGCCCTCCTGCTCACCCACACCGCTGTCCACGGCCCCTCCGCCTCGCCGAGCAGCCTCCTGCCGCTCCTGCCGCTCGGCCTGGCCGCGCTTGCGTACCGGACCCATGGCTGGAAGCCGGCTCCCCACACCGACTACCTCCCCCACGCCCTGGTCACCGGCTTCGAAACCCGCGGCCCAAGGGTCGCGGGCTTCGGCCGCGACCGGCGCCCTGACGCGGTTGCCGCGCTGGCCGTCGGCCCGCTGGTGGTCGAACGGCCGGCATACGACGGGACCGTGAACCCGCAGAGCGAGGCCCTGTTGGACCAGTACACCCGGGAAGCCTTCACGCCGGAGGAAGGAAAAGCCCTCGACGTATGGGAACTCGGAAGGGCCATGCGCTACCAGGAACTCCTCTTCAGGTGGCGCGCAGGGGACTCCGCTGATGTCACCGACGCCCAGCTCGCGAATCTGCGGCTGGCCTCCCAGATCGGGGCGGCCCTGTTCCGCATCGCCCTGGCGGAGCCGGGCACAGAGGCCGAGGTGACCATCGACGGCCGGAATCTGCGCTACCCGGCCGAGCGAGGCGAAGCGGCCGGCGCCGGCACCTGGGAGAACGCCACCGCCTTCGCGCTGATCACCGGCGTTCGCGAGGACCTCGCCCCCCTGGTCCTCACGGGCCCCACGGTTGCCGGCAAGGACGGCTCCGCCTTCGCCACTTACCGGGAGGCCCTCCACACCTACCTGAGGGGCATGGATCCCGAGTCGCCGGTGACGCGGGCACTGCGCGAGGTCGAGGAGGCCAAGGACCGGGGCTTCTTCCCACCACCGGCCGTACTGCTGTCGCAGCTCGTGGAGGGGGACGAGGAGAGCTTCAACCTGGCTCTCGCCGATGCCCTCGAAGCCCACCGCGATCATTACCAGGTCGCTGGCCGCGCCGACGACGCCGACGCCACGATCAACCTCAACGTCCTCGCCCTGGCCTGCCACGCCCGCCGCCGGGGCTGGAACATCCGGGTCGAGTCCCCCTACCTGCCCCAGCAGCTCCTGCGCTTGTCTTGTTAAAGGGCGTCCGGGTTCGGACGGCGGGACTGAGGCCGGCATCCGTGAACCCTGTTCGATCACACCCGCTCACGCCCGGAATGCGGATGGCTTCTCAGCGAGGCGTTGGCCGGCGTTCATACACTGTCACCCTGCGGCCGCGAATCTGTTTGTCGGCCACCGGAGTGAAGTATCGGCGCAGGACAGCGGTCTTCATTCTGTCGCGGGCGGCCGTCACCGGACGGGCCACCTGAGAGGCGTCCGCCACCAGGAGGACTCGGTGTTCGGCCAGGATTGCGGCACGTATGCGATCCGGGGCCACTTCCACGCCCTTCAGGGTGCCGGACTCCTCCGGGGTCTCCGCCAGCGCTATGTCCCGCAGTCCTGCGAAGGCGTTCGGGGAGACAGACCTGGTGTCCCTGCGGGCCGAGGGGACGAAGAGCACCGCATCCCTGGTCTGCTTCAACTGTCGTATGTCCGAGGCAACCGCCAGGACGTCGTCCACCCTGCTCGCCGGGGATCGCTTGGCCAGTGACTGCGGCAGCAGGGCCGGTATCGCCACGGCGAGCACAGTGGGGAGTATCCACCTCGACGCTCCCGGGAAGCGGGGCTTGGCCGCCCGTACCGCCGAGCCGACGGCCGTACCGATCAGCAGGGCCAGCCCCAGCATGCTGTAGAGGATGTAGCGGTCCAGGAAGATCGGCTGGATCAGAGACAGCGTGATGAGGCCGAGTTGCGGCACCGCCAGCAACGGCAACCCCACGGCCGCCGACGACAACCGCCCCGCCCGCGGCTGGTCCAGCAGTGCGCCGACGCCGCCCATCGCCAGCAGGACCCCCGGGCCGATCAGCATGTGCCAGGACAGGGGCGGGATCCAGGACAGCTGCGCAGACTGGCCGCGGCTGAACACGATCAACGGCAGCACACCGGCAGTGGCGCACCCGGCCGCCACCGCCCAGCGAGCCAGGACTCCGCGCTCGGCCCGGGTCCAGAGCAAGGTGGCCAGGTGTGCCGCGAGGATCATGAGCGAGAGCCAGTTCAACAGGGCCATGAGGAGGACGGCGGTGCCGTAGGCAGACCAGTGGCGCGTCCGGACCGGCCGTTGGAGGACGGTCACGAGGAGCAGGGTGGAGATCCCGGCTCCGGCCGCCACCAGCGCGTACGACCGGCCCTCCTGGAGATAGAACTGCACGGCCGGCAGCAGCGCCAAGGCCATTCCGCCGGCCAGGCCCGCCCAGGCGCCGGCCAGTCGGCGGCCGATGGCGGCCACGCAAGCCGCTGCGACCGCCATGGCCAGCACCGACGGCAGCCGCAGGGTCATGGTGCTGGGGCCGAAGCACTCGAACAGTAGATGCATCAGCAGGTAGTAGAACCCATGGACCACGTCTACGTTCGCCAGCATGTACCAGATCTCCGCCGTCGAACGTTGGGCCACCTGCCAGGTCGCGGCCTCGTCCCGCCACACGCTGTCCCGCCGCGACAACCCCCACAGGCCGAAGGCGAACGTCCACAGCACCGGCAGCAGCCACACGACACCGGTGTGATACGAGGAGGTCGGTGCCGCAGCTGGCCTTCGGGACAGAGAAAAGCGGGATGCCGTCTCTAACTCTCGGCCGGTCGGCATGAAGAAGGGCTCCCGAGGCGGTTGTCGCACCGTGGCCTGGGCCTGCCCGGCGTCTCCGCCCGGGCGGTCGAAGGGCTGTTCGCCCCCAGCGTCGCTGGGAAAGCCGCCGGGAAGGTCACTCATGGTGGGTACCGCCTTGTTCATATGGATGTGATGGACAGGCCATTCTCCCCTGACCTGGCCTCATCACCCCGGCATCGGGCGCAGGTTGAAAAGGCGAGTGGTGGTCTTGGGGGGAATGGCCAAGGATCTGCGGGCACTGTTCAGTTCCAGCGACCGGCAGTTGGAGGCCGCGGAGGCATTCACCCACCGGCAGGGGCAGTGGACGGTGGTCCAAAAAGCGCTCAGCGAGCACATCGCCCGTGTGACGGCTTCTGCCATCGATGCATGGGACCTGGAGGCGCTGCGCCCCAACCTCCTGGTGTTCCAGCGTCGGCGGGATCGGGAAGAGCACGCTGTCACGCACGCTCGAAACCGCACTCAGCAAGGCGGGGCAGCGCCCGGCCCGGTGGGGTGAGCCCGCCTGGCCCGCCCGCCCGACGCTGCTGCTGCTGCCGGTCCGTATCGGCTTCACCCGCTCCGCCAGCACCGACTTCGAGCCCGTGATCCTGACCCTCCGCCTCGCCCTGGCCACCCACGCCAAACGGCCGCTGCCCGCTTCGACATTGCGCTGCACCGCTACTGGGAACACCAGCACCCGGGCGAACCACTGGAAGAGTATCTGCGCCGCGGCGGCCTCGCTGCGCGGTTCGGCCGGGCAATGCCGCAGCAGATGCAGTCCGTACTCGCCGGCGTCGCCCAGGCCCTCCTGCTGCCCGACACCGTCGGAACAGCCACCGGCCAGCTCACCGGCGTCCTGGCCGCCGCGCTACGCAAGCACCGTCAGACGATACGGGCCCTGGCCGGCTGCGCCCGCCTCGCCGACCTGCTGAAGGCCGAGCCCGACATCGACGCCCTGCCCTACTACCCGCACCTGCCGGCCCGGGAACTCGCCCGTCTCCCCTCCGACCAGGCCGTTGTCCGGCTCCCGCACCCACCGCAACCTGGAACACCTCCTGCAGCCGCTGGCGTGGCTGATGCCGAGGGTCTTCTTCATCATCACCGCCGCAACCGCCTGCAGTGGGCCGACCCGGAGGGCGACCGCTGCGGTGGCGGGGTCGGGTCCGTCACTTGATGCCTGTCGTGGCGATCCCCTGGACGATCTCCCGCTGGAAGACCAGGAAGACCGCGACGAGCGGGATGAAGCCGAGGACCGAGGAGGCCATGACCTCGGCGTACTGGGGACTAGTGGGGTCCACCAGTGAGGCGAGGCCCACAGGGATGGTCTGGGACTTGGTCTGGCTGAGGACCAGCAGCGGCCACAGGAACGAGTTCCAGGAGCCGATGAAGGTGAGAATCGCGACCGTGGACACCGCCGGGCGGCAGATCGGCATGCAGACGGTGGCGTAGACCCGCCACCAGCTCGCGCCGTCGATGCGGGCCGCCTCGATCAGCGCCGTGGGGATGCCGCGGAAGAAGGAGTGGAAGACGAACACCGAGATCGGTGCCGCGACTGACGGCAGGACCAGTGCCCAGAATGTGCCGAGCAGGTGGAACGACCGGTACTCGATGAACTGGGGCAGCACCAGCGCCTCGGTCGGCAGCATCAGTCCGGCCGTGACGACTGCCATGACCAGGCCCCGGCCGCGGAAGCGCAGGAAAGCCAGCGCGAATCCGGCCATCGAGCAGAAGGCCACCGTGAAGATCACGGCGAGCACCGAGATCACCAGGCTGTTGAGGTACCAGGTGCCGATCGGATGGTTGTCCCAGGCGGTCGAGTACGCGTCCAGCGACCAGCCGCCGGCGAAGATCGACGTGGGGCTCTGGGTGATGGACGCGTCGTCGCGCAGCGAGGTGATCAGTGCCCAGACGAAGGGCACCAGCCAGATCAGGGCGAACAGGGTCAGGCACACGGCGCAGAGCCGGTTGAAGAGCTTGGCGCCGTCGACCGCGCCCTTCGGCTCGGCGGGCTGCGGCTGGGTGATGGTGGTCATGGGTCCTCCGCTCAGGCCGCGCTGCTGGTCGCGCGACGGCGCCGCAGCCCGTACCAGGCCGCCGAGATGGCGACGATGATGACGAAATACACCATGGTGGCGGCAGCGCCGTAGCCACCCCGGTAGGCGGTGAAGCCGGTGTCGTAGATGTACTCGATGACCGGTCGGGTGGATTGGTTGGGTCCGCCGCCGAGCAACTGGTAGATCTGGTCGAACACCTTCAGCGAGGCGAGAATCTGAAGGATCAGCACCAGGCTGGTGGTCCGGCCGAGCAGCGGCACCGTGATGTGGCGGATCTGCTGCCAGGGGCTCGCGCCGTCGATCGCCGCCGCCTCGCAGACGTCCGCGGGGACGTCCTGGATCGCGGCGGTGTAAAGGACGAAGTTGAAGCCGAACGTCCACCACACGGTCATCAGCACGACGGCGGTCCAGCCGCCCGAGGTGCTGCCGATGAAGTCCGGCACCGGCAGTCCGACGGCATCGAAGACCTTCGGTATGAGGCCGATCTGCGGGGTGTACATCCACAGGAAGACCAGGGTGACCACAGAGGACGGCACGACGTACGGCACAAAGAAGGCGATGCGGTAGAAGAGACGGCCGCGGCGTATGCGCGAGGCCAGGATGGCGACGCCCAGCGCGAGGATCACCAGCGGGGGCGTGGTCAGCAGCGTGAAGAGCACCGAGTGCCACATGCTCTCCCAGAAGAGGGAGTCGGTGACCACCTCGCGATAGTTCGACAGGCCGACGAAGTCCCCGAGGCCGCTCTTGACGGTGGTGGTGTTGAAGAAGCTCAGCACCACGCCGACGAGCAGCGGCCCGACCAGGAACAGCAGGTAGATCACGAGGAAGGGGGCGGTTAGCAGCCTGCCTGCCCGGCGTTCGGAACGGGTAGGCCGGTCGGCGGCGAGGCCCGTGGGGGATGCGGCGGGTGCCGGTCGCGTCGAGACGACGGTCGTCATGGTGACTGCCTCCTACTTCATCGTGACCGGCGGTCGGGACGTGGTGTACCGCTTCAGAGCGGAGCGCATCGCGGCCACCATGCCCTTGGGCGTGATCCGCCCGGCGAGCGCCTCGATGACCGTCCCGCCGATCACGCCCTGGAAGTCCGATCCGGCGCCGGTGTACCAGGCCACCGGGTCGTACTGGGCGTCGAACGCCGCCTGCACGTAGTTGCGCTGCGGCGACTGGCCGAGGAACGCCTTGCTGTGCTGCGTCGGCAGCCAGGCCGGGATGTGCCCGCCCTCGGCCCACACCGCGCTGCTGTCGAGCAGGCTCTTGACGAACTTCGCCGCGTTGTGGGTGCGGGTCTCGTTGCCGCGGTCGTTGCGCGGCAGGATCAGCGCGTGCGAGTCGGCGTACGCCACCGGCTTCGAGCCGAGCAGCGCCGGGAACGGCACCACGTTGAACTTCAGGTTCTTGACCTGCCGGTACGCCGGGATCTGCCACTCGCCGTCGAAGAGGAAGCCGGCCTTGCCCGTGCTGAAGAGGGCGTTGGCGCCGGCACCGGTGAGGTTCTTCGGCATCAGGTTTGGACCGGTCAGGCTCTGCATGAAGGCGACCGTCTCCTGCATCGCCTCGTCGTCGATGGCGATCTTCGTCCCGGAGTCGGTGACGATCGGGCCAGCGAGGCCGGAGTAGATCATGCTGAAGAAGCGCCAGGCCGTGGACGGGTCGGCGGTGATCGACATGACCGCGCCGAACTGGGCGCCACCCGCGTCCTTCATCGCCTTCACCGCGTCGACGAAGTCCTCCTTGCCCTTGAGGGGCACGAGACCGTCGCCGGCGGAGTTCAGCAGGCCCGCCTTGCGGGCGATGTCCACGTTGTAATAGAGGACGAAGGGGTGCGTGTCCAGCGGGACCGCGTACGCCGTGCCGTCCACGGTGGCCTTCTTCCAGGCCGCCGGGGTGAACTTGTCCTGGGTGACACCCAGCTCCCCGAGGGGGGGTCCGCTCGATCGGCTCCAGCAGGCCGGAGGCGGCCAGCAGCGGAAGCCGTGAGAGGTGGGTGATGCCGACGTCCGGCGGCGTGCCGCTCGCGGTGGCCAGTGCCAGCTTCGTGTAGTACGGATTGCCCCAGCCCAGGATGGTCGCCTCGACGGTCGTTCCCGGGTTGGCCTTCTGGAACGCCTTCTCCATCAGAACCATGTTGGCGCCGTCACCACCGGTGAAGAGGTTCCAGAAGATGACATCCGCAGTGTTCGGCTGCGAGCCCGTCAGGCCGGACGCGAGCGGGGAGGAGCACGCCGCGAGCCCTCCGGTTAGGGCAAGGCCACCGCTGAGGGCAAGAAACCGTCGGCGCGCCATCGCTCCGCTCATAGGGGTATTCACCTCGTTAATTCGATGTGAACTCGATGGCGCAGACCTTCGCACACGTTTTGCAACGATGCAATAGATCGATGGGAAGAAGTCCGCCGGGCCACTGCCGCGACCCCGCCGACCCGTCTCCCGCGACCTCGCCGAGCCCGGTTCCGCAGTGGCGCAGGGCGTGGTTCCGGGGCGGCGCACGCGCCTCGCCACGCCGGTCAAGGCTGGGACCACACTGCCTCACACCCTCACAAATCAGGCACCCTCGGGACGCGTGCGCGCCGCGCCCGACGCGCCGGACCCACCCTGCACCTGCCGGGCCGTCGTCCACCGCGACAGGCGTCACATCGCGCGCCGGGCCCCGGCTTACTCCTGCGCGGGCGCACGGAGCGAGGACTCCCGGACGACCAGCCGGTACGGCGCGGCCTCCCGCGGGGCCGCCACAACCGCTCCCGCCTGCGCGTCCTCGCCCGACACGGCCTCCTCGGACCCTCCGGGGGGCTGCATCTGCTCCTCCAGCAGGGCCAGCGAACGCTCGGCGATGGCGTCAAGGTCAGGGGCGATGGAGGTGAGCGGCGGGTGGGTGTAGGCCGACTCCTGGATGGCGTCGATACCGACGACGGCGACGTCCTCGGGTACCCGCACCCCGGAGGCGTCCAGGGCCCGCAGCGCGCCGACGGCGAGCGCGTCGTTGAAGGCGAAGATGGCGTCGGGCAGCGGGCCGTCGCCCTCCAGCAGCTCCCGCACGGCCGCGTAGCCCTGGTCCCTGGTCCAGTTCTCGACCGGTACGACCAGCCAGTTCACCCGCCGCACCCGGGCAGCCGACATCGCCTGCTCGTACCCCTCGGTGCGCTGGCGGCCGTTCTCGCTGCCGTTGCGGCCGAGCGCGACGATCCAGCGGCAGCCTTGCTCCAGCAGGTGCTCGACCGCGGTGCGGGCGGCCTCCACGTTGTCGATGCCGACCCGCGGGAACTGGTCGCCGACACTGTGCTCACCCAGCATGACCAGCGGAAAGTCCGGCCTCTTGGCGGCGATGTCACTCGCCGGCAGGGTCAGGGCGCTCAGCAGCACACCGTCGGCGACATTGGTCAGGCCGCCCTCAAGGATCCGCCGCTCCACCTCACTGTCGCCCGCGGTCGACTCGACGAGCACCGTGATGCCGCGCCGGCCTGCGGCCCGGATCACGGCCTGGGCCAGCTCGGCGAAGTAGGGCTCGGCGACGAACGGAACCGCAAGGGCGATGAAGCCCGTGCGGCCCGAGCGCAGGCCGCGGGCCAGGTAGTCCATGCGGTAGGCCAGCTCGTCGAGCGAGCGCTGCACCTTGGCGCGGGTGTCGGGGCTCACATGCGAGTAGCCGTTGACCACGTTCGACACCGTCCGCACCGACACCCCGGCGTGCTCGGCCACGTCCCGCATCCGCACCTTGGCCACTGGGGCCTCCTTCCCGTCGTGTCGGCACTCAGAGCCTGCCGGGTGGCCTCGATCGGGCGCCCGACAGGCTCTCAGAGTCTGCCGCACCGGGGAGCCCCGGCTCACCGTCGCATCTCACCAGGACCTTGCATCGATGCAAACGATCACTCATGATGACAGGACTTCGATGTGGAAAAGCCTATGCCGGGAATTCCGGAAAAGGC
Source organism: Streptomyces sp. NPDC056161 (assembly GCF_042268025.1). Lineage (NCBI taxonomy): Bacteria > Bacillati > Actinomycetota > Actinomycetes > Kitasatosporales > Streptomycetaceae > Streptomyces > Streptomyces sp. NPDC056161. Next base: position 49,743 of record NZ_JBHJUV010000051.1, on the reverse strand, counting down.
AGGAGGAGGATCCGTGAGAGCGAGCAAGCAGGACGGGACGTATCCAAGGCCGATCCTGCAGCGGGAGCGGTGGCACAGCTTCGACGGTGTGTGGGAGTTCGGGTACGACGACGCCCGCGAGGGCGAGCGCGACGCGTGGTTCTCCGAGGAGGCGACGGGTGCGTTCGACCGGGAGATCACCGTCCCGTTCCCGCCCGAGGCCCCCGCCTCCGGCATCGGTGAGACCGCTCCGCACGCGGTGGTCTGGTATCGCCGCCGCATACCCCACGAGGTTCTCGCCGTCAGCGGCGGCGACCGGGCGCTGGTGCACTTCGGAGCCGTCGACCACCGGGCCAAGGTCTGGCTGGACGGCCGGCTGGTGGCCGAGCACGTGGGCGGCCAGACGCCGTTCACCGCCGATGTGACCGATGCGCTGCGCCCCGGCGCCGCTGAGCACGTGCTTGTCGTCCGCGCCGAGGACGACCCGGCCGACCTGGCACAGCCGCGCGGCAAGCAGGACTGGCAGGACCGGCCGCACGCGGTTTGGTACGAACGGACCACCGGCATCTGGCAGACCGTGTGGACCGAGACCGTCGCGGATCTGCACGTCACCGACCTGGCCTGGATCCCCGACCCGGCGCGTGGCGTCGAGGCCGAGATCACCCTGGCCTCGGTGCCGGCCGCTCCGGTGAGCGTGGAGATCGTGCTGAGCCATGACGGCGAGGTGCTCGCCGAGTCCACCTCCGCGGTACGCACCTCGCGCAGCCGCATCGACCTCGTCGTCCCCGCCCTGCGCAGCGGCATCGACCGCGAGGACCTGCTGTGGAGCCCCGAGCGGCCCACGCTGATCGACGCGCGGGTGACCGTCCGTGACGCCGCCACCTCCGAGGTGCTCGACACCGTCGTCAGCTACGTCGGCCTGCGCAGCGCCGGCGTCGGCCGGGGCGCCTTCCTGCTCAACGACCGCCCCTACTACGTGCGTTCGGTGCTCAACCAGGGCTACCGCCCCGACACCCTGATCGCGAACTCCGGCACCGCGGAGCTGCGCCGCGAGGTCGAGCTGATCAAGGCGATGGGCTTCAACGCGGTCCGTATCCACCAGAAGGCCGAGGACCCGCGCTTCCTGTACTGGGCCGACCGGCTCGGCCTGCTGGTGTGGGGCGAGACCGGGGCCGCGTACGAGTACGGCGCCGAGGCCGTGGAGCTGCTCACCCGTGAGTGGCTGGACATGGTGCGGCGCGACCGCAGCCACCCCTCGATCGTCACCTGGGTACCGGTCAATGAGAGCTGGGGCTGCTCCGACATCGCGAACGACCCGGCGCAGCATGCCTACACGGTCGCGCTCGCGAACCTCACCCGCGCCCTGGACCCGACCCGCCCGGTCATGTCCAACGAGGGCTGGGAGCACACCGACAGCGACATCATGGGTGTGCACGACTACTCCTCCGACCCCGAGCTGCTCGCCCGCCGCTACGGCGACGCCGCCGGGTTCGAGGCGCTGCTGGCCTCGCCGGGCCCGGCCGGGCGGACCCTCTCGCTCGACGCGCGGCAGACGGAGCGCTACCGCGCCGGTGAAGCCCCGCTGATGGTCACTGAGTTCGGCGGTCTGTCCGTGGGCGCCGAGGAGGACGAGTTCTCCTACACGCGGACCAGCTCCGACACGCAGTACGCCGCCCTGCTCGGCGACATCTTCGGGGTGCTGCACACGAGCCCGATCGTCGCGGGCTTCTGCTACACGCAGTTCATGGACACCGCCCAGGAGACCAACGGCCTCCTCTACACGGACGGTTCGCCGAAGCTCCCACTGGAGGCGATTCGCCGCATCGTCACCGGCACCGAGCCCGCCTCCGAGGAGAAGCCCGAGTCCCCTGCCCTGGCGGGAGTGTCATGAATTCATGGATCTGGCGCGTAGTCGGTGGTAGCTGTGGGTGAGGGCATGCCCTGATCGGGTGTGGCTGATGTGGTTCCCCTTGTCGGGATTGTGTTTTCGGGGTTGTCCGCGCTGGCGGTGGAAGATGTGGCGGACGGCGGTGATGTGGTCCTGGTGTCGGCGCGGACGCGGAGCGGCCCGGTGCCGTGCCCGGCGTGCGGGACGCCGACGGAGAAGATCCATGTTCCCGTGCACCGAGGTGATCCGCGCGGGCTGCGCGTACGGCACGTACGGCAGGAGCTTGGTCTTGTCCTCCCAGTAGTACACGGCCGGACCATCGACATCGCCCGCCATGTGGCCTGTGCGGGCGCCGAGCCGGCAGAGTTCGCCCGCGCCGTCTGTCCCTACTCGAACGCTGAACACAGCCCCTGGCCCCAGATGTACCGCCGCTACTACAGACTGGTCACTGACCACCTGTGCACAAGGGTGCGGGAACAAGCACGTCGCCAGCACGAAGTACACGGTGAACCGGGCAGACAGCAGACGCCGGCGTTTCTCTGAACGGCCGGCTCCCCCGACCACTCGGTCCACCAGTTCAGGCGGACACGACTGGGTCAGCACACCCAGGCCCAATCGCTCCAGACGGGGTATCAGCACACCGGATCAACCGGCTGGCAGCCTCAAGAGCAACGGCATCGCATGCGTACGACAGGGGGCGAACAGCCATACCGGACCCGGGGGCCAGGCGCCCCGTCGCGGGGCCACAAGAAAGGCGCAACGGGGACGCACAGTGCCCGCATGCGTTCACATCGGCTGCTTGCGTCCCCAGAGGAAGACGAACACCGTAAGGGCGGCGGAGAGGGCGAGGAGGATGCCGGCCCCGAGCCACTGCATGGTGGGCATCTGGGAGATCGGCAGATAGTCCGTGGCGTAGCCGACGACGTGCTTGGCCTCCAGGCACGAGGTGTGGGCGGGCCCCTCGGTCCTGCTGAGGCAGGTCGTCCAGTCCAGGCGCTGCCCGGAGCTCGTACGGAAGGAGGTTCCCTGGCCCATCTGCACCGCGGCTGCCGGCAGTTTGGGTTGGGGCGCGTCGGGGGCGACGCCCTGGTTAGTGGTGGCGGTCAGGACGTGTCCGAGGTTCAGCCGGAAGCGGTCCCACACGGCCAGGACGGCGGCGACGATGCCGAAGGTGACCACCATCGACACCAGAGTGCGGCGCAGCACCAGGCCCACCGCCGCGCCTACCGAGAAGGCGAGGAGGGTGAAGGCCACGGGGACGATGCCCGTGGTGTCGAAGAACGCGCTGCTTCCCCAGCTCAGCTCCTCCACGCGGCCTTTGACGGGGGCCCACCACCAGCCGAGCACGGCGGAGAGCGCGGCGGTGAGTGCGGTGAGCACGGCACCGGTCAGCCCGAGCTTGGCCGTGAGCCAGCGTGTCCGGCTGACGGATTGGGCGGTGACCAGCCGGGCGGTGCCGGTCTCCAGGTCGCCGGCCAGCAGCGGGGCGCCGACGAAGACGCCGATCAGCAGGGGAAGGTATCCGAGGTAGGTGCCGAACTGGAACATGTGGTCGGCGTGCGGCCCGATTCCGGACTGCCAGCCGGACCTCGGATGCGGCCAGCCCTGGGCGGTCAAGTAGTCCATCATCTGCCCGCGCCCATAGGTCACGGCGGCCACGGCGACGACAGTGACTGCGATGAGGGTCCGGAAGGCGGCCCGGTGCTGGCGCCAGACCAGCCAGAGCATCCCGCCGGGCCGGGCCGGGCCGCGCCGGACGGTCTGCCGGGCCTGCGGGGTGCCGTGCGTGACGTTGTAGGTGCTCATGCGGCCGTGTCCTTGTGGAAGGTGTTCGGGTGGGTCGGGTTGCCGGGGATGGTGTCGTGGATGTCGCCGACCCGGGCGCTGGGGCAGATCAGGGCCGGCGCCTCGGGTGAGCGCAGGTAGGCGAGCAGCAGGTCCTCCAGCGTGGGAATCTGGACCTGTCGGTCGCCGGTGACGGCGACCGGTTCGCTCAGCCGTACCAGTGCGGTGGCCCGGCCCGCGTCACGGCGGGACTCGATGACAAGGTGATTGCCGGCCGCCGGCGGGAGACCGCCTGGGCCGCCGGTGAGCAGGGCGTGCGCGGCCAGCAGTTCGCCGGTCTCGCCGGCCAGGCGGAGCGTGCCGCCCGCGATGGCGAGCAAGTAGTCGCAGAGGCTCTCCAACTCGGCGAGCATGTGCGAGGAGATCAGCACCGTGGTGCCGTGTGCGGCTGCCTCCTCGGCCAGTACGGTCGCCAACTGCTCGCGAACCAGGGGGTCGAGGTCGGACATCGGCTCGTCGAGGACGAGCAGGTCGGGGCGCTTGCCGAAGGCCAGGGCGAAGGCGACACGGGTGCGCTGCCCGCCGGAGAGCGTACCGGTCCGCGCGGTCAACGGGATGTCGCCGGCCCGGACGATGGCCTCGGCCGTCCGCTGGTCCCAGCTCGGGTTCAGGCTGGCGCCCAGGCGCAGGGTCTCGGCCACGGTAAAGCGGCGGAACAGCGGCTTGTCCTGTGAGAGGAAGGCAGTTCGCAGACTCCCGTCCGATGAATGCGGCGACGCGCCGAACACCCGCAGGTGCCCGGTGGTCGGGCGCGCCATGCCGGTCACGAGGCTCATCAGTGTGCTCTTTCCGGCGCCGTTGGGGCCGACGAGCCCGCAGATCCTTCCAGCCGGCAGTCGGAAGGAGCAGTCCGTCAGCACCCAGCCGCGCCGGTACTTCCGGCCCAGCCCACGGGCTTCGATCGCCGGCTCGTTCCACGCGCTCGGCTTGTTCGCACCAGTCAGCTCGGTCAACTCGTCTTTCCTGTTCATATGGGGGCCTGTTGGGGGGCGCCGGAGGGTCAGAAGACGGCAGTCGCCATACGCCCACCTGCGGCGGCCGACCCTGCGAGCGGGGGCCGGGCCACCCTCGGCTCGATGCCGAAGGGAACGCCGGTCATGAGATGCTCCTGGTCGTGATGGACAACGGAACCGGAACCCTCCCGGCAGATACGACTCTGCCCGGCCGCCCCGCGGCGCGGATCCGGCGAAAGGCAGATCCCGTGCGGCCCGCTATGACTTTCGGCCGAGCGGCGGCCTCTGCCTCCTGGTGGGCGGGCACGCGGCACCTGCTGCGCCGGCTCGGATGGCTGGTGTGGATGGCAGGGCTGTGCGCGGCCCTGGTTCTCGACCACCTGGGCGCATTGCTCGGCGATCAGGGACTCAAACTGGTCAAGCTGTGCTTCGCCCTGGTGGCTGTGGCCGCCGTCGTAGTGTCACCCCTGCTCAGCGCTCGGGTGTTGCCGGCGGTCGCGGGTCTGGTCGGGGCGGCGTCGCTGGCGTTCTCGCTCGCCATGCGCGTCTGCGCCTCGCCCGATTGGGTCGCCCAGTACGCCTACGGTTTCACCGAACCGGTCGCGCTGATGTGGCTGATGATGCTCGTCCCACTGCGCGGACAGCGGGGGCGGATGACGTGGACCGCGCCTCCGGTGCTGTGGACGGCGATCGTGCTTCGGCCGGTCTCGATCGGCTTCGGGAGCGTGCAGATGGCCATCATCCTCGCGCTGTTCCTGGCTGTGTGCTCGACGGCGATCCTCGGCGCCTCCGTCGCGTGGCGGCTGGTCATGGTGGATCGCCGACGCCGGGCGTCGACGCTGCGGCTGGAGCAGCGCACCGAGTTCGCCCGGGACCTGCACGACTTCGTCGCCCACCACGTGACCGGCATCGTGGTCCAGGCACAGGGCGCCCTGGCGATCGCGGATCGGCGGCCGGAGCTGGTACGGCCCGCGCTGGAACGGATCGAGCAGGCCGGGGCCGAGGCGGTGACCTCCATGCGGCACATGGTGGGCATGCTGCGCGACGCCGACGGGCAACCGGCTCTGGCACCGCTGGCCGGGATCGCCGAGGTCCATGCGCTGGTCGAGGGCTTCGCCGGGGTCGGCGGCGCGCAGGCCCGGCTCGACACCGAAGGCGCCTTCGACGACCTGCCGGTGGAGGTGACCACCACCGCCCACCGCGTGGTGATGGAGGCCCTCACCAACGTCCGCAGACACGCCCACCGCTGCACCCGGGTGACCGTGCACATGTCCCGGTCCGCCGATGCCGTCACCGTACGCGTCACCGACGACGGACGACCACGCCAGACCGGCGGCGGCGGCTTCGGCCTGCGCGGACTCGCCGAACGGGTCGGCCTGATCGGTGGCCGCGTCGAGGCGGGTCCGGTCACGGGCGGCGGCTGGGGTGTCGAGGCCACGCTTCCCGCCGCGCCCGCCGGAGCGGGCCGATGACCATCCGGGTACTGATAGCCGACGACCAGGCCATGGTCCGCGCCGGCTTGTCGATGATCCTCGCCGCCGAGGACGACATCGACGTCGTCGCCGAGGCCGCCGACGGCCTTCAGGCCGTGGAACTCGCCCGGCGCCACACTCCCGACGTCGTACTCATGGACATCCGGATGCCCCGCCTCGACGGCCTCGACGCGCTGCGTCGCCTTGTCCGCCCCGGCACCGTCAACCCGCCGAAAGTCGTCATCGCCACCACCTTCGACGACGACGAGTACGTCCACCGCGCTCTGGCCGACGGCGCCTGCGGATTCCTGATCAAGGACTCCGGCCCCGCCCTGCTGGTCGAGGCGATCCGGGCCGCCGCCTCCGGCGAGGCCCTGGTCAGTCCCTCCATCACGGTACGACTGCTGCGCCAGCTCCATGGCAACACGACCGCCGCGAGCGTCCGCCACAGGTCACGGCACAGCGCCCTGTCGGCCCGCGAGCTGGACCTCGTACGCCTTGTCGCCCGGGGACTGACCAACGCGGAGATCGCCGCCGAACTGTCCATCTCCGTGGGCACCGTCAAGACCCACCTCGGCAACGTGCAGACCAAACTACCCGCCCGCAACCGCGTCGAGATCGCCGCCTGGGCCTGGGAATCCGGCCTCCTCGACCGGACATGATGTCCCGGACATGATGTCAACGTCCTGGCCGTCCTCAGCGCGCAGCACGGCATGTCCCCGATCCAGTCCCCGATCCAGTCCGCGGTCCTCCCGCGGTGCATCGGTCGGCAGCGTGAAGGGTGGCTGCGCGCCACGCACCAGAAGATCACCGACAAGTTGGGCGTGGAGCGGTCGAACGTCACCCGGGCCATCAGCCGTCTGGAGCACTGGCACCTGATCCAGCGCGTCGACAATGGGCTGATCTTCGTGCACCCGATGCTCGGGTTCGAGGGCAACGGAGACGTCCGGCGCGAGATCGTGGACGCGCTGCGCGACAAGGAGACCGGGAAGCTGCCCGGGGACGTCTTCCCCGCTCAAGCGCAAGGCAGCAGGCACCGCGTGGCAGCCCGACGGGCACGTCTTCGCCACTGCGCAGGGTGGATCAATCGATCCGACCAACCTCACCCGCTGTCGGCGTACACGTGAACGTGGCTCTGGCAAGATTTTCGTAGCCGGAGATCATCTCAGTGACACGGTCGGCCGGTCCGCAAAGCGGGCAGCCTGTGACTGTGCTCTCTTGAACTGGCCAGTGTCTTACCGCAGTTGGCTGATGTACTGGTGATCTCGGTCGAGGTCTCCGATGCTGTGGTGGCGGTCGACGCCCGCACCAGATCAGCCGAGCCAGCGGGATGTCCGGGATGCGGTCGGCTCAGCACGTGGTGCCACAGCCGGTATGTACGGAGCCTCGCCGGCATCACTCTCGCAGGGCGACCGCTGCGCATCGACTCGTCCGTACGCCGTCCGTACCGCGAGAACACGACTTGCCCGAAGGTGACCTTCGCCGAACAGGTACCGGGTCTGACCGTGCACTGCGAAGATCCTGCATGAGGAACCCCAGACCAAGGGCTGCCCCGGCCACTACCAGCGCGTGAAAATGGCCGTCGCGCCTCTGCGGCGGGACCTGCCGCTGGACGAACCGTGCGAGCGGCCGCCCTCCAACGGCCGCCCTCCCCGCGCGAAGCCGCCCGCTGGATCACCACCCACCCGGGCCGTCGCAGCCCTCATATCAGCGACCGTCTGCCCCGGCTTCCCGACCAGTGCCCCGAGCACGAACCCAGCCCCCCCCACTCGGTCTTCGAGAAGCCCTCTGCGGGGCCTCAGCTGAACGCTCACTGCGACTCGGGCGGATCTGCCTCCGGCAGAAAGGCGGCGATCTGCTCGGGTGTATAGCCGATCTCGGCCAGCACCTGCGCGGTATCCTCGCCCAGTTCCGGGCAGTGCCGTCGCACGTTGCCGGGGGCCCCGGAGAAGCGTACGGGGTTGGCGATCACACGGTAGGGGCCCTCGTGCGGGTGCTCCTGGACGGTGAGGTTGTGGCCGGAAGCCCAGTAGGGGTGTTCGCCCATGCGGTCCAGGTTCATGACGGGCGAGAAGGGGATGCTGTGTTTGCTGCAGAATGCCTCCCACTCGGCGGTGGTGTGGCCGGCCGTGTACCGCCCGATCGCCTCGTACAGCTCGGGCAGCCGTTCTTGGAAGACCTCGGGGGTGAAACGGTCCTTCATCCCGGGATGGCCGACGTAGTCGAAGAAGTCGGCCGCGTTGCGCGGGGTGTAGGGGAGAATACAGGCGTAGCCGTCCTTGGTGGGGAAGGCGGTGTGTCCGGGCTCCAGTGAGCGGGGGAAACCCACCGGCCCGGCAGGGGGTTCGAAGGCGCGGCCGCCTATGTGCTCGACGAGGGTGAAGGCGAACATGGTGTCGGCCATGGGCACTTCCACATGTTGTCCCCGCCCGGTCCGCAGGCGTCCGATGTAGGCGGCCAGCACAGCGTAGGCGATGGTCAGTCCACACACCTTGTCGGCCATGGTGGTGGGGACGTAGCTGGGCTGGCCGGTGGTGCGTTGCATCAGGTCGACCATGCCGCTCGCCGCCTGGATGACCTCGTCGTAGGCGGCGTAGTCGGCGGCAGGCGAGTCGGAGCGGAAGCCCTGGGCGTTGCAGTAGACGAGTTGGGGATTGGCCTCTGCCAGATCCCCGTGGGTCAGACCAAGCTTGCGCAGCGCGCGCGGCCGCATGTTGGTGACGAGGATGTCCGCGGTGCCGATCAGATCCAGCGCGGCCTGCTTGCCGCGGTCGCTCTTGAGGTCCAGGACGATGCTGCGCTTGTTGCGGTTGATGTTGAGGGCCAGCGCGCCGATGCCGTCGGCATCCCGCCTGTGCACACGGCGCATGATGTCGCCCTCCGGGGACTCGATCTTGACCACGTCGGCGCCCAGGTCGCCGAGGATCTGGCAGGCGTAGGGCCCCATGATGACGCTGGCGAGGTCGATGACACGCACACCCTGTAGGACAGGCAGTCCTACGGGCGGCACGTTGGTGGTGGTCACGGCTGTCTCCTTGCGAGTGGCGGCGGCCGACGAGAAGGGCCCGTGCGGGACCGGCAGTGCACGGGCAGATGGTCAGACAAAGGCGCTGATACCGGTGACAGCGCGCCCGACGATCAGCGAGTTCATGTCGCGGGTGCCCTCGTAGGAGTAGAGGGCTTCGGCGTCGGCAAAGTAGCGGGCCACGTCGTACTCAAGCAGGATGCCGTTGCCGCCGAACAGTTCGCGTGCCCAGGCAACGGTCTCGCGCATGCGACTGGTGCAGAACATCTTCGCCAGCGCCGCGTGCGCGTCGCTGAGACGGCCCTCGGCCTGCAGCCCGGCCATGCGGACCAGCATCCCCTGGCAGGCGGTGATGTTGCCGAGCATGCGGGACAACAGGTCCTGCATGAGTTGGAAGCTGCCGATCGGCCTGCCGAACTGCTCTCGCCGCACCGCGTACGCGCGGGCCGCCTCGTAGGCTCCGATTGCGCACCCGGTGGCGCTCCAGGCCACACCACCCCGGGTAGCCTTCAGTACGCGGGCGGTGTCGCGGAAGGAGTTGGCACGCTGCAGGTGGTTCTCCTCTGGCACGTGGACGTCGTCCAGGATGATGTGGGCGTTCTGCACACCGCGCAGCGCGATCTTGCCCGCCAGCTTCTTCGGCGTGAACCCGGGGGTGCCTTTCTCCACGACGAAGCCCTTGACCTGCCCGTCGGCCTCGTCCCGGGCCCAGATGACCACCAGGTCGGCGAAGGTGGCGTTGCCGATCCACTTCTTCTCGCCGCTCAGGACCCAGCCGTCGCCCTCACGCCGGGCGGTCGTAGTCAGACCGCCCGCGGTGTCGGAGCCGGCCAGCGGCTCGGTCAGTCCGAACGCGCCGATCTTCTCCCACCGCACCATCGACGGCAGCCACCGCTCCTTCTGCTCGTCCGACCCGCACTCGCGGATAGAGCCCATGCCCAGGCCCCCGTGGACACCGACGAAAGTGGCGAACGACGGGTCCACCCGGGACATCTCCATGCCGATCAGACCGGTCAGCAGGTAGCTTCGGGGAGCCACGCTCTGGTCATCAGCCCAGGTGCCGGTGATGTCGAGGTCCCGGATGGCCTCCTTGAGGCCGAGAGGGCTCTCCGCCCGCTCCCACAACTCGTTGGCATGCGGCCGGACCGCCTCGGCCAGGAACTCCCTGACACGTTCCAGCTTCTTGCGCTCGTCCGCGTCAAGCAGATCCTTGACGTAGAAGAAGTCGCCTTCCACAGCGGCCGGTTCGATCTTCTGCGGGCGCATGGACACAGCAGTCTCCTTTGCGGGACGAGGAGAAGACCAGGCGGCGTCACGACTGATCCGGCGACTGAGGCCGTGCATGGCCAGGCGCACGGCCTACAGTGACTATGCGTGGCTTCGCGCATCCGCGACCGCGTCGGCACGATCACCTCAGCGTTGTGTAGCCGCCCGACGTCCATGGATCAACGCCCCCTATGGGGGCAACGAAACCAGTATCACCATTTTCCGGCACAGCCTTGAGCCGGGCAACCGCTTGTCCCAGCGGTGATCAGCGGCACCGCGTTTGCCTCGGGAGCCGGGGACTTTCCCACGGCTTTGTCGCCGAGTAGCCGAGGGGATTCGCACCCCTGCCCTCACAGATCCGTACGTGACGATCTCTCGTCATACGCCTCTTGTCGTTCTGGTCACCAGCCACGGGGCGCGTGGGTGGTCCAGACCCACTGAGGTCATTTCATCTTGAAGTCGCTGGTGGTGGGGCTGGTGTGGGGTTTGGCTGCGGTGCTCGTGCCGGTCGGAGGCGTGATCGGTAGGAGGTGGTCGTCTGTCAGCGGTGGCCCTCGGTGTTCGTCAGTACGAGGAACGCCCGCGGCAGCATGGTCGCGTGTCGGGCGTTCATGCGGACCTTGGTGAGGACCCGCAAGTTGTCGGGTCGGCGAAGCCGTGCTCGTTCGCCGCTCGCTCGCGGCTGACCAGCCGGTTCGCCTCCTTCTGGGCTGCGGTGAGCGGATGGCCGCGGGCCGCCCGCGGGCAGGTAGGAACGGCCTGGCCATACGGGCCGACGGCCAAGGCGACTTCGGATATTGACACCGGCGACGCCGCTGCCCATTACCTGGGTCACCGCGGATTCTGCGCCCCCGCGCAGCTCCCGGCGCCCAGTCAGAAGGTCACATCCAGGACACCCCGTCACATCCACGTGCACCAGCCGCTACAGAACCCGCAGCGATCAAGTCGACTGCCAACTTGGTTGAAACATCCGCGGGTTGGTCTGCGCACGTGATGAAGCTCCCGATAGGGCCAGCCTGCCCTCGACCTGTCTACCCGGCACCACCTGCGGCTCCTGACCGGCCGGCTGGCCGCGCGTCGGGCGGCGCACGGGACTCGGCAGCGTCGACTCTCCGCCAGCCGTCACGCGCCGCCTGGTACTGACACACTTGCGTCTCGGGCGCACCCACTGCTGGGTCCTCAATGGATGTACACGTAGCGGCGGCGTACATGCCTGGTGGGTGGTGCGGGCCTGCCCCAGATCCAGGGGCGGCGCGGGTGTTGAGCTGGTCGGTGGCGACGCGGGTCGCGTGGGTGATGTGGCCGGGGTCGCCGAAAGAGCGGCCGGCCGGGGCGGTCTTGCGGAAGGTGCGCCACGAGCCTTCCTGGAGGTTGAGCCAGCAGGCGCCGACCGGGATGAAGACGTGCTTGATGCGTGGGTGGTCCGCCAGCCAGGTGCGGGTGGACACACTGTTGTGCGAGGACAGGTTGTCCGTGACCACATAGATGTCCCCGATGGGGTCGGCTTCCTCGACCAGTTGAAGGAACTGCTGGTAGAAGGCACTGTTGCGGGAGGCGGCAGTCATCGGGACGGCTTGACCGTCACGGATGCGTAAGGTGCCGTAGACCCAGGTCTTCTCCGGTCCGCGGGAGTAGTCGATCTCGTTCTTGATGCGGTGTCCGTCCGGCGGCCGGCCCGGTGCCGGCGGGAAGGTACGCGGGATCACCGGGCCGGGCTCGTCGGCGCAGACCACCGTCGCGCCGTCGACGATCCGTGTCTTTTTCCCTCGAAGTCCGGATTCGAAGTCCGGATTCGAAGTCCGGATTCGAAGTCCGGATCCTTCGAGCGGGTCCACGAGCGCGTGCGCCGCCGGCGCACCCCCTCGGCCGGCAGGCTTCGCCGCACCTGGGAGCGGCTGACCTCGATGCCCAGGTCCCTGGCCGCGGCAGTCAGCGTGTCCAGGGTCCGCTCCGGGGGACCGGACTCGTCCGAAGCCCACATCCCGTTCGGCGGCTGCACCTCCAGCCGGCCCGGCGGCGTCAGTCTGACCAGGCCGACAGTCTTCGAGCGTTCGACCTCGGTGATCCGGCGTCCACGGCCCTGCCCGCCCAGATCCTCCAGCCCCTGCACACCCGACCGGTTGAAGCGGTGCAGCCAGCGGCGCACCGTCCTCTGACTGCACCGCAGTTCGCCGGCGATCTGTGGAACCAGCCACCCATCCCAGCTCAGCTCCACCATCCGGCACCGCTCCACCACAGCCTTCGGCGCCTTTCGCGCCGACGCCAGACGGTGGACCACCGCTTGATCGCCCTCGTCACAGCCCGGCCGTGCCCTCAGCGCCATGACCCAGCACCAGCCCCCGAGCACCCGCAACCACCCCGCTACCAGCACCTATACCCACCGAAACCGGAACCCAGCACTACCAGTCCGCCACCGAACCAGTCTGCGGGTGACGGTCTTCCCGGTCTCGCTCACGAGTTGCCGGCCTCACCCGGCAGGGCGTGAAGCGTCCGGCGCGGGCATCAGGCGGCGCAGCAGGGACTCCTCCAGCTCGATCAGGATCGCCTCGCTGCCGGCGAAGGGATGGGGCAGGGTCCGCCACAGGGCCAGTTGGCCGTGCAGGGCGGTCAACAGATGAATGCCCAGGACGTCGGCTTCGTCACGGTGATGGGGGCTGACCACGGTCAGGTAAGTGTCCACGGCGTCGGTCCACGCCTGGTACACCGTGTCGAGGGGATGGCCGGTAATGGTCCGGTCCTTGGGTTCGTATTCCAGGCTGAACATCAGCCGGTACCGGCTGGGCTTGTCGATCGCGAACCGTCGGTAGGCGGCAACGGTGGCGCGCAGCCGCTCCCAGGGGTCGGCATCGGCGGCTGCCGCGGCCGCCCCGGCCTCATGCATCGCCGTCGCCAGCGCACGGTAGGCGTCAGCGAGTACCGCCCAGACCAGGTCGGTCTTGTCCTTGAAGTGCAAGTAGACGCTGGGTGCGGCGATCCCGACCTCACGGGCGACTCCCCGCAGCGACAACGCCTTCTCGCGGCCGGTCTCCTCCAGGATGCGGGTGGCCGCATCGAGGATCTCCTGCCGCAGGCGGTCTCCCTCGCCCCGGGCATTGTGGACCCGCTGGGGCTGCCCCTGCCTTTCCACTGCCTCTCCCCTCTCGCTTTCTGCGCGTAGCCGCCTGGTCTCGGCCTGTCTGCTGCAGCCATTTTCGATCAGATCCGCAGGATCAGTCACCTCTTCATCGACTAACAATGTTAGGCTAACGCGCAATCACCTAACGGTGTTATGCGATGTGACGAGGAGCTGCCATGTCTTCATCTCTGCCGCCATACGTGCTCGGCCGCCCCGCAGACGCGCCTCTCGACCCCCCGCCCCTGTTTACGCAGCTGCGCGAGGGGCGCCCGGTCACCCGGGTCTCCCTGTGGGAGGGGAAGCTCAGCCCCTGGCTGGTGACCCGCTGGCAGGACGCCCGGGCGGTTCTGGGGAGCGACGCGTTCAGTTCCAACCCGGAGCTCCCTGGCGCGCCCAACTTCCGGGAGGGCGCCTCGCGGGGCCCCCGAGGCTTCTTCCTGAGCTACGACGATCCCATCCACGCGTCCATGCGGCGCACCTTGACCCGGGAGTTCATGGTCAGGCGGGTAGACGCGCTGCGCCCTGCGGTCGCCCGACTGACCGACGAGCTCCTGACCGACATGACCGATCTGGTCGGCTCCGTCGACTTCGTGGAACACTTCTCGCTGCCGCTGCCCTGGCTGGTCATCTGCGAACTCCTCGGCGTCCCCTACAGCGATCACCCGTTCTTCCAGGCGCAGTCGAAGATCTTCGTCGACTTGAAAGCCACGGCTGAGCAGACCGTCCAGGCCCGCCAGGCACTCACCGCCTACCTTCTGGAACTGGTGCGGGCCAAGCGCGTCACCCCCGGGGACGACGTGATCACCCGGCTCGCCCAGCAGGCCGACGCCGGTGTCATCACCGACCAGGACGCGGCCGACATGGGAGCTTTCCTGCTGTTGGCCGGGCACGAGACCACCGCCAACATGATCGCTCTCAGCGTGGTCACTCTGCTGCACCACCCCGACCAGATCCCGTACGTCCTCGGCGGACCGGACCAGGTTGCGGGCGCGGTGGAGGAACTCCTGCGCTACTTGTCCATCGTGCACGGCGGGCTGCGCCGCACAGCCGTCGAGGACGTCCCCATCGCGGGCGTCACCATTCGCGCGGGCGAGGGCGTGATCGTCCCCGTCCACGTCGCCAACCGCGACCCCGGGGTCTTCACCACCCCGGACGGCCTCGACCTGGAGCGCGCCAACGCCCGCCAGCACCTCGCCTTCGGCTACGGCGTCCATCAGTGCCTGGGCCAGCCCCTGGCCCGCGCCGAACTGCAGGTCGCCCTGCCGGAGATCTTCCGCCGGCTGCCCGACCTGAAGATCGCCGTGCCCATGAAGGACATCACCTTCAAGCAGGACACCGTCGTCTACGGCGTCCGCGAACTGCCCGTCACCTGGTGACCCGGGCCACCTAATCACCCGCCAAGAGCAGGAAAGAGGAACCGTTATGCAGGTAGAAGTCGACGTCCCCAAGTGCGTCGCCTCGGGCCAGTGCGTGCTGCTCGCCCCCGACGTGTTCGACCAGCGGGAGGAGGACGGCCTGGTCGTCCTCCTCGACGACACCCCGCCGGTGGAACTCCGCGACGCCGTCCGTGAATCCGCCACCGTATGCCCGGCGGCCGCGATCCGGCTGGTGGAGTCGTGAGCGCGACCGTGACCGGCGCACCGGAGCGCGTCGTGATCGTCGGCGCCTCCGCTGCCGGCCTCGCCGCCGCGGAGACGCTGCGCCGGTCGTGCCACACCGGCGCTATCACTCTCATCGGTGACGAACCCACCGCCCCCTACGACCGGCCGCCCCTGTCCAAGGAGATCCTCTCCGGCGCCTGGGATCCCGAACGGCTGCCCCTGCGAACCCCGGCCGACCTCGACGCCCTCGAACTGGAGACCCGCCTCGGCCGGAAGGCCGACCGACTGAACCTCGTCGAACGAACGGTACGGCTGTCGGATGGTGAGTTGGTGCCGTACGACGGGCTGATCGTGGCCACTGGGGTCCGCCCCCGGCGCCTGCCCGGCACACCGGCCCACGTACTGCGCACCCTGGATGACGCCTTGGCTCTCAGGGACCGGCTCGGGCGCGGGCGCAGGCTCGTCGTGGTCGGCGCCGGCTTCCTCGGCGCCGAAGCCACCGCCGTAGCAGCCGGCCTGGGCACTCACGTCACCCTCCTCGAACCAGCCCCGGTCCCCTTGGCCCACGCGGTCGGCGAGGACGTCGGCCGCGTCCTGGCCGAGGCCCACCTGGACCACGGCGTGGATCTGCGCACCGGGGCCAGGGTCACCGAGGTCGTTGCAGGCGGCGTACGGCTCGACGACGGCACTGTGGTCGAAGGCGACGCCGTTCTGGTGGCCATCGGCTCCCGGCCCAACGTTGACTGGCTGGCCGGCAGCGGGCTCACGGTGCAAGACGGTCTGGTCTGCGACGAGTTCTGCGCCGCCGCGCCAGGGGTCTACGGCGCCGGTGACGTCGCCCGCTGGCACAACCCCCTCTTCGACACCTCGATGCGGATCGAACACCGCACCAACGCCGCCGAGCAGGGCATGGCCGTCGCCCGCAACCTGCTCGGTGCACGCCAGCCGTTCGCACCCGCCCCCTACTTCTGGTCCGACCAGTGGGACATGAAAATCCGCGCCTACGGCTTCCTGCGCGGCCATGACGAGGTAAGGATCGTCGAAGGCAGCCTGAAAGAACGCCAGTTCACCGCCCTGTACCGAACCGGCGACCGACTCACCGGCGTCCTGTCCGTCGGCATGCCGCCCAAGACCATCCGCCCCTGGCAGCAGGCCATCACCGCCCGCGCCTCTTGGGGCAACGCCACTTCCACGCTCCACCCATCCGCCGCAGGAGCAGCGCCATGACCGGCGCCACCGGACTGGAAGGACAGCTCGATCACGGCAAGGAGAACGCGATGGACGAATCACAGCCTGCACCCCGTACCGGCACCGTCGTCGGCGTGCTGGCCCTCGCCAGCATTGTCGCCTCGCTGATGCAGACTCTGATCGTTCCGCTGATCGGCCAGCTGCCGACATTGCTGCACACCAGCGCGGGCAACGCCTCCTGGACCGTCACCGCCACGCTGCTGGCCGCCGCCGTCACCACACCCGCGATCGGGCGTCTGGCCGACCTCTACGGCAAGAAGCCGATGCTGCTCGTCAGCACGGTTCCCCTCGTCGCGGGCTCGGTCGTGTGCGCGACGGCGGGCTCACTGGCACCGATGATCATTGGTCGTGGCCTGCAGGGAATCGGCGCCGCCGTGGTCCCGATCGGCATCAGCACCCTGCGCGACCTGATGCCGCCCGAGAAGCTCGGCTCCGCGATCGCGCTGATCAGCTCCTCACTCGGCATCGGCGGCGCGCTCGGCCTGCCGATTTCCGCGGCCGTCGCCCAGCACACCGACTGGCACGTCCTGTTCTGGGTCGCCGGCGCGCTCAGCGTCCTGGTCTGCGCGCTGATCTGGGCCCTCATACCGTCCGTCCCGACCCGCGCCGGCGGCAGCTTCGACGTCCCCGGTGCGCTCGGCCTGGGCGCCGGCCTGGTCTGCCTGCTCGTGGCCATCTCCAAGGGCGCCGACTGGGGCTGGGGCAGCGGCACCATCCTCGGGCTGCTCGCCACCGCCGTGATCGTGCTGCTCGCCTGGTCCTGGTGGGAGCTGCGCTCGGCCTCCCCGCTGGTCGACCTGCGGGTCACCGCGCGCGGCCAGGTCCTGCTGACCAACGCCGCCTCCATCGTGGTCGGCTTCGCCATGTACGCCTCGGCTCTGATCTCCCCTCAGTTGCTCCAGTTGCCCAAGGCCACCGGCTACGGCCTCGGTCAGTCCATGCAGGCTGCCGGCCTGTGGATGGCCCCGGCGGGCCTGATGATGATGCTGGTTTCCCCACTCGGTGCGAAGCTCTCCGCGGCAAGGACCCCCAGAACGACGCTCGTCGTCGGCAGCCTCGTCATCGCCGCCGGATACGGCTCGTCGATCGCCCTGATGAACTCGGTCTGGGGCCTGCTGGCCGTCTCCGTCGTCATCAACAGCGGCGTGGCACTCGCCTACGGCGCGATGCCCGCACTGATCATGGGGGCCGTGCCGCTGTCCGACACAGGCTCTGCGAACAGCTTCAACACCCTGATGCGCTCCATCGGCTCCACACTGTCCGCGGCCGTCGTCGGCGTCGTCCTCTCGCACATGACGACCCGGTCGGGCTCGCACGTCCTCCCCTCTCTGAACGGATTCCGCACCGGCATGCTCATCGGCTGCGGCGTCGCCGTGGTGGCCGCGGCCGTCGCGGCCTGCATCCCCCTGCACAGGGCCACCACGAGCGCGGGCACCAACAAGGCCGCTGAGCCCAAGTCAGCCGACGCCCAGGTCGGCGAGGCCCACTGACGTCAGGGCACCACCAGCGCGATCAACACGAGGAGCACCACCGGATCCGACGGCAACCACCGTCGCTACAGGTCGGAGCCCCATCAATGTCGGTAACGGCGTGGTGCGATGCTCGGGGGAAATCCCAAGGACTTCCGTTCCATCCGGAAGTTCCCGGCAAGGGGAAGACCGGACGGGGGAAGGCAAGTGAACTCCCGATGAAGGCATAGGCGGCGCCCTCGGGGGCGGTGGTGCCGGCGGCCGCTGTCTGCAGGGCGGTGGTGCCGACGGCCGCGGTCTGCGGGGCGACCTGGCCGTCGTCGAACAACAGAGGCGGCAGCTGTGTACCGGGTTGCAGGCAGTAGCCGCTTGCAGGTTCCCTGACGGTCAGGATCGGGTAGTCGAGCGCGCGCAGCCGACCGGCGTCGCGATACACAGCCCGGGTGGTGGTGTCGAGGCGCTCGGCGAGGTCCTCGCCGGGCCAGTCGCGGCGGGTCTGCAGTAGGGAGAGGACCGCAAGCAGCCAGCAGAAAGCCGTCTGCGCCGAAGCACGGGAGGTAACCGCGCTCCTGGGCCAGGACACCCCGCACATCCACCTGCGCGCCGACAGCTGACGACCCAGCCAGCCGTCTCCGGCCTGACCGACGGGTGCTCCGCTCGGAAACTTGAGTGAGTAGTCACTCTCTTATAGGGTGGAGGGCATGGCCAGACCGCGCAGTGAAGAACGACGAAACACGATCCTGTCGGCGGCGACCCGGGTCATCGCATCCCAGGGCCTTGGTGCGTCGACGGCAGTGATGGCCAAGGAGGCCGGTGTCTCCAACGGCTCGCTGTTCGTCTACTTCGATACGAAAACAGCACTGCTGAACGAGCTCTATGTAGCGCTGAAGACCGAGATGGGACAGACGGCAGTCGCTGGACTGCCGACCGAAAGTGATCCCCGCGAGCAACTGCGCCACATGTGGACGCAGTGGGCACGCTGGGCGACAGCCCACCCGCACAAGCGGCGGGCGCTGGCCCAGCTTCAGGTGGCGGACGACATCACCGCCGAGAGCCATCAAGCGGCACACGCGGCCATGGCCGGCATCGCGCATTTGCTGGAGCAGTGCCGCGCCGACGGGCCGCGCAAGGACGTGCCGCTGGGCTTCCTGCTGCCTCTCATCAACGCGATAGCGGAGGCGACGATCGACGCGATGATCCGCGAGCCCGACTCGGCCGAAGCCCGCAGCCAGGTCACCTTCGACGCCATGTGGCAGATCCTGACCGGCTCCGGCGCCACGGATACGGCCTGATCAGGCAACCCCTCACGACAAGGAAACCGACACCATGAACAGCACCAGCCCCGCCGCCAAGGCGTGGATCGTCACCGGGCCGACCTCCGGCATCGGCCACCGCACCGCGCTCGAACTCGCCCAGCACGGCACCGTCGTGCTGGTCGGCCGCAGCCCGGACAAGCTCAGGGAGGTCGAAGCCGAGATAAACGCCCTCCCCCAGGGCCATGCGGTCACAGTCGTCTGCGACTTCTCCGATCTGGCGAGTGTGCGGCGCGCCGCCGCCCAGATCGCCACGCTCGACCTTCCGGTTGCCGGCCTGCTGAACAACGCAGGCATCTCACCGATGGGCCCCGCATCCACCGCGCAGGGCTGGGACCTGGCCTTCACCACCAACCACCTTGGCCCCTTCGCCCTCACGGAAGCCCTCATCCCGCACCTGCCCGACGGCGTAAACGTGGTCTTCACCTGCTCGGCCGTCGAGGACCCCAAACGCAAACCCGCGACCATGGCCGGCTTCCGCGGGGGACGCTACATCTCGGCCGAGGCGTGCCTGAGGGGTGAATGGCAACCCGGCGGAGCGACCCGCCCCGGCCTGGACGCGTACGCCACCTCCAAACAGTGCAACCTGGCCACCGTGCTGGCATTCGCCCGCGAGATGCCCCGGCTGCGCTTCAACGCGGTCGAACCGGGCCTCAACCCGGGCACCGGCCTGGCCCGGGACGCCGGGGCCGTCACGCGGTTCGCGGCGAAGTACGTGGCCCAGCCGCTGGCGCCGTTCATCAAGTACTGGAGCACCCCCAAGCGCGCCGCCCGGATGATCACCGGTGTCCTGACCGACGCCTCAGGCGCCACCGGCGTGTACTACGACGAGAACGGCAAGCCGATGCTCGGCTCCGACCAGGTCCGCGACGCTGCGTTCAGCGCCCGTGTCGTCGCCGAGACCCGCGCCCTGCTGGCCGAGCTCTCCCGCCAGCCCGCCTGAGCACTCCTCCCTCCAGCGCATCCGCAGGTGGTCGGCCGCCGAAGCTCAGTCACTCGGAGTTGCTGTGCCTCGCGGTCATGCAGGCGATGCTCTGCTCTGAAAGGCCAGCTCGACCTGGAACAACACGGGAGACGGCGGGAGCGGGACCGGCTGACTGTGCCGCAGGGGCTGGCCGCCCTGTCTCTGGACGCGCTCGCCTCGTCGCCTACGGGCCGGAGGCGATCGTGGTGGTGCTGGCGGTGGCCGGCGGCCAGGGCCTGGGTTTCACACTGCCGGTCACGCTGGCGATCGTGGTGCTGCTGGCGGCACTGACGTTCTCCTACCGGCAGGTGATCGCCGCGTTCCCGAACGGGGCCTTGCGTACGCGGTCGCGGGGCGCCATCTGGGCCAGCGGCTCAGCCTGGTCGCCGCGCCCTCGCTGATCATCGACTACCTGTTGAACGTGGCGGTGCCGGTCTCCGCCGGCGTGGCCGCGCTCACCTCTTCCTTCCCCGCCCTGTACGTGCCCGGGTGCCGCTGTGCGTGATCGTCTGGGTCTGATCACGGCGGTCGACCTCTACGGCGTCGCCGGGTCCGCCAAGGTGATGATCGCTCCCACGGCCGTGTTCATCATGGCGATCGCGGCCGTTGTCGTGGCCGGCCTGGTGCGTCCGACACCGACCGTGCCGCCCACCCATCAGACGGCCTCCGCGCCTCCACTGTCGGCGCCCTACTGCTGCACGCGTTCGCCTCGGGCTGCTCGGCCCTGACCGGTGTGGAGGCCATCGCCAACGCCGTCCCCACCCTCCGCACTCCGCGAGTCCAGCGAGTCCAGCGCACCGTGGGCGCTCTCGGCGCGCTGCTCGGGGCCATGCTCATCGGGCTGTCGCCGCTCATCGGCACGTTTCACGTCGGCCCGAACAGCACCAAGACCGTACTGGCACAGCTGACCGAGGCGTCCCTGGGCCACAACGCGGGCTTCTACGTGGTGCAGTTCGCCACCATGGTGCTGCTCGCGGTCGCGGCCGACACCTCCTTCGGCGGCATGCCGGTCCTGGCCTCCGTGCTGGCGCGCGACAACCGTCTGCCGCACATCTTCGGGCTGCGCGCCGACCGGAAGGTCTACCGCTACGGCGTCATCGTGCTGGCCGTCGCCGCCTTGGTCCTTCTGGTCGTGGCCGAGGGCGACACGCAGAAACCGGTACCGGTCTTCGCCATCGGCATGTTCATCGGCTTCACCCTCTCCCAGGCCGGCATGGTCCGGCACTGACACCTCGACCGGAGTCCGGGCTGGTACCGGCGCGCGGCCGTCAACGGACTGGGCGCGCTCCTGACCGCCGCCCGGGCCCTGGCAGCGACTGCTGCAGAACCAGCGCGGTGCCGTCCTCGACCGCGCCATCCGCCGCCACACCGACGCCGGCATCTGCCGCCTGCGCTTCCCCATCCACCTCAGCCACTGACCCCCAAGAAATGTTCATGAGCTGGGACAGCACCAGCGCCCACTTGCCGAGGTGGGGCGCGTTCCCGGACTCTGGCGGGCTGTGGGTTTCAGGTCGTTCTACTGGTCGTGATCTCCTTCATGGTCAGGTGAGATTCGAGGCGAAGTACGGCGGGCAGGCCGCTGAGCTTTCCGGTGATGAAGGCTTCATAGGCGGCGTGGTCGGCGACCGCGACGCGGATGAAGTAGTCGGGGCGCCCGTACATGCGGCGGAACTCGATGACTTCCTCGTAGGAGACCACGGTGTCCTCGAACTCCTGGAAGCTCTTGCGGTCCTGGGCGTAGATCTCGACGTCGATGAGGACCTCCAGGCCACGGCCCAGGGCCTGGGGGTTGATGACGGCCCGGTACCCGGTGATGACCCCGGCCTCTTCCAGCCGTTTGACCCGGCGCAGACAGGGCGGCGGGGTCAGACCAACCCGCTTGGCCAGATCGACGTTGGTCAGCCTCCCGTTCTGACTCAGATGAAACAGAATGTCACGATCAATGGAATCCAGAGTAATTTCATTGCCCATTGCTTGATCATATGCTGAAAAGTGGCAACCATATGAGACGCAATTCCTCCTAAAATTTCACGCATGGACATGACCCCCGCCGTCACCGAGGATCGGCCTCGGCCCGCGGCCGCCCCATCGCCCACGACACGTTCCGAGGCGCGCGCGGCGTTGAAGGACTCCGCCGGGGTGGGCCTGGGATTCCTCCCGCTCGGGCTCGCCTACGGCACGCTGGTGACGCAGTCGGGCCTGGACTGGTGGTGGGCGGGGCTGTCCGCGGCGCTCGTCTTCGGCGGCTCGTTCGAGTTCCTGCTCATCGGCATGGTCACCGCCTCCGCCCCGCTCGCGGCCATCGCGGTCTCCGCGCTCCTGGTGAACGTCCGGCATGTCTTCTACACGCTGTCCTTCCCCCTGCACCGCGTACGCGGCCGTCTCGGCAAGGCGTACAGCACCTACGCGATGTGCGACGAGGCATACGCGCTGACCACCGGCGAGCAGGCCCGCACCTGGTCCAGCCGCCGCGTCCTGTGGCTGCAGTTCCACCTGCACCTGTACTGGGCCGGCAGCTCCACCGCCGGAGCGCTTCTCGGCTCCCTCGTCCCCGACAGCGTCACCGGCCTGGACTTCGCTCTGACCGCCCTGTTCACCGTCCTCGCCCTCGACGCCGTCCGGGACCTGCGAGGCGACATACCCACCCCCGTCCTGGCTTTGCTCAGCGCCCTGGCTGCTCGGCTCCTTTTCCCCGGCCAGGTGCTCTTGACCGCCTTCGCCCTGTTCACCGCGGCCCTCCTGGCCCGCCACCTCACTGCGTCCCGAAAGTCCCGCCATGCCTGACACCAGCTACACCATCGCCGCCGTCCTCGTCGCCGCCGCCGTCACCTGGGCCCTGCGCGCCCTGCCCTTCGCCGCCCTCACGCCTCTGCGCGAAAGCGGCACCGTCCAGTACCTCAGCACCCGGATGCCCGCCGGCGTCATGGTGATCCTGGTCGTCTACTGCCTCCGCGACCTGCCGGTGACCGAGGCCCGCGCCACAGCGCCGCTCGCGGCCCTGGCCGTCACCATCGGCCTGCACCTGTGGCGCCGCAACGCGCTGCTGAGCATCCTCGGCGGCACCGCCACCCACGTGATCCTCGCCAGCACGCTCTTCGCCCGCTGAACCTGCCTGACGCCGAGCCGGACACTGTCGGTTCTCGTGACCAAAGCCACCCGGCCCCGCCCCGCCTCGATGTCCTCGCCAAGCGATGCTGGTCGCGGCCACCATCACCTACAACGTCACCGAGGCGATCGTCGCGATCACCGCCGGGACGACCGCCTCCTCCACCCCCTGACCGGCTTCGGCCTGGACTCCCAGCTTCGATGGGCCTCAGCCGGGGGGTGCAGGGTAGTGGGGCCGGCGGACCGCATTGTTCCTCCGGCCCGTGTCACCGCTGGGCGGTATGCGGTCGGCCACGTGGGCGAGGCCGCGACCGGGGGTATGAGGGCGACTACCTGGACCGGCGTCTGATCGAGGAGTTCAGCGGGCCACCGGTGTCTGTCCTGGCACGGCTCGGGCAGTCAGTGCGCGTCCGCGGGGACGGGCGCGAGCCGGTAGGTGCCCTGATGGGTGAGGACATGGCCGGCTGTGGGCGGTGCGAAGTGGGTGCCCAGGACGAGAGTGTCCGTGTCGGCGAGTGAGCCGAGCAGTGTGCGGCGCGAGGCCTCGGACTGCTGCGGGTCGATGTCGACGCATGCACCGATGGCGGGGTGGGCGAGCTGAACGGGGTGGTGGATGCAGTCGCCGGTGATCAGAGCTCTCCGGCCGCCGCTGGTCAGCACGACGGCGACGTGGCCCGGAGTGTGGCCGGGTGTGGGGAGCAGGCGCAGGCCCGGGGCGAGGTCGACGCCTGCGGCGGGGACGTCGAGGAGATCGAGCAGCCCCGCCTCCTCGACCGGTATCACGGAGTCCCGGAACATCTGCTCGCGCGCCTCCTCCATGTCGTACCCGGCCCAGAACTCCCTCTCAGTGCGGGAGGTGAGGTAGCGGGCCCGGGGGAAGGTGGGAACCCATTCGCCCTCCACCTTCTGTGTGTTCCAGCCGGCGTGGTCGGCGTGCAGGTGGGTGAGGATGACCAGGTCGACCTCGTCCGGGGGGAATCCGGCGGCGGTGAGGCGCTGGAGGTAGTCGGTGTCCAGGTCGTGCCAGGCGGGGTTGGCGCGCTGCTTGCCGTTGCCGATGCCGGTGTCCACCAGGACGCGCAGTCCGTCGAGGGTGAAGGCGAAGCTGTGGCTGTCGAGGTGCAGGATGCCGGAGTCGTCGGCGAATTGGGGGCGCAGCCAGTCCTGCCGGGTGACGAGGTCCGGGGTCGCGTCGGGCAGCAGCCACGCTCCGGTCGCGGGCGGGAGCGGAACCTCGTCGATGCGGTGGACGGTGACGTCGCCCACGGTCCAGGAAGGGGCGGCGGTCGGGTCGGTGGCCGGTGCGGTGTTCATGATCAGTCGTTCCCTCGGGTCCCGTTACGGAAGGTCATGGTGTGCACTGTGGGCTGCCCGGCGCCGCGACGCGGCGAGTGCCGGCAGGGCCGCGACGGCGAGCAGCGCGGTGGCGACGGCATAGGCGTGGGCTGCGGTGCGCAGCCCGTAGTGCTGGGTGGCGGCGCCCGCGGCGATGGCGGGCAGACTCATGGAGAGGTAGCTGAGGACGTAGTAGGCGGCCAAGGTCGCGGCACGGTCCTGCGCGTCGAGTGAGGCGAGTGTCATGCGCAGCGCCCCTTGGGAGACGGCGCCGAAGGCGATCCCGGCCAGGGCCGCGCCGCCGTAGACAGCAGGCAGGCCGGCTCCGTGCAGACCGCTCAGCGTCAAGGCCGTGGCGGGGACGACGGCCAGGCTGCCGCCGCCGGCGGCAGCGTGCGGCGCTGTGCGCCGCAGAGTCCACACGGTGAGCGCGGCCGCGGCGGTGAGCGTGAAGAAGACCATTCCGCCGGCTGCTTGCGGGGCGCCGGGGGCCACGAGGCGTACGAGCGCCGGCCCGAGGGAGGAGTAGAAGCCGCCCAGGGCCCAGATGGCGACGACGCCGGTGCCGGCCGCCAGCAGGGCGCGGCGTGCCGATGGTGGCACGGCGAGTTGAGGGCGCAGGGAGCGCAGGCCGCCGGGGTGCGGGTGCGCCGTCTCCGTGGTGAACGTGACCGCGGCCGCCTGGGCTGCGAAGAGGACCGCGAGCACGACGTAGACGGTGACCGTGGGGGCGGGTGCGAAGCGGACGAATAGGGTGGCGGTCAGGACGCCCGCGGCCATGCCCGCCACCGGGGCGATGGTGTTCGTCAGGGCGGCTCGGTCTGGCCGCCGGGGGTCGGCCAGGTCGAGGAGGGCCGCGCCCGCGGCGCTGGTGGCCGCGCCGGTGGCCGCACCCTGAAGGACCCGGGCGGCGATCAGCACACCGGCGCCGCCCGCCGAGGCCAGCAGCACCATGGCGGCGGCCTCCATCAGCAGGGCGCCCACCAGGACCGGGCGTCGCCCCAGGTGGTCGGAGAGCGCTCCGGTGGTGAGCAGGGCCAGCAGCAGCGTCAGGGAGTAGGCGCTGAAGACCACGGTGATGGTGAGCGCGTTCAGATGCCAGGCGTCCTGGTAGTGGGCGTAGAGCGGTGTGGGTGCACTGGATGCCGCGAGGAGGGCGGCCAGGACAGAGGCGTGCAGGACGAAGGGCGCCGCGCGGTCGGACGTGGAGGCGCGGACTGCTTGGGAGGAGCACTGCGCGGGTGCTCGTGGTGTGACGGCGGGCATGGGGCTCCTCATGCGCTAAACGCTACGGGTTTGCTTTAATTCACCGTAGCCCTTGCAGTGCGCTAACGCAAACCTTTAGCTTTTGAGGCTGGTGGGTGCACCTCGCCGCTTCCGTTCGAGGAGAGAAGCCCACATGTCCGCCGCAGAACTCACCCCGCCGGAGGCGGCCCGCTGGGCCGCCCGCGCCGGGCTTCAACTGCCTGCCGACCGCCACGCCGCGGTCGCGGCCGTCGCCCATCACATCCACTCCGTCGTCGCGGTCCTGCGGGAGCTGGACTTCGGCGACACCTCGCCCGCCCCCGCCTACCGCGCCGGACAGGACAAGCACGATGCAGCCGTATGAACTGACCCTGACCGCAGCCGCCGACGCGATCCGGGAACGGCAGCTGTCCCCCGTCGAGCTGGCGGACTCCGTGCTTCAGCGCATCACTCAGGTGGAGCCGCATCTTCAGGCCTACGTCACCGTCACCGCCGAGCGCACCCACCGGGCCGCGCGTGAAGCCGAACACGACATCGCGAACGATCACTACCGCGGCCCGTTGCACGGCATCCCCATGGGCCTGAAGGACCTGATAGATGTCGCCGGCACAGCCACATCGGCCAGCTCCCGGTCAGGGCCGACCACCGCGCGCAGACCCATCGACCAGCTCCAGCCCTCGGCGCACACCTCGCAGAGGTCGAGATCCCGATGACGCGCTACATCCAAGCCACCCAGTGGGGCCTGATGGTGGCCGAGGCCACCGCCTACCATCAGGGCACCCTGCGCGCGGTCCCCGAGCTCTACCAGGACGACGTCCGCATCCCCCTGGAGGCCGGCCGATCGGCATGCAACTCCTCGGGCGACCGCTTGAGGAGAACGTCCTCCTACGGGTCGGCCACGCCTACGAGCAGACCCAGCCGGCCCGCGGCCTCGCGCACGCGACGTGAACGAATTACGGGACCCGGCCGCATCACTGCGGCAGGGTCGACGCCCGACGGCTCTGACGCAGCCGTCGGGCACTGGCTCGCGGCGTCTTCGGGGCCGAGGGGACAGAACGGGGCAGCGTCATGGAGGTCTCGTCCTTGCGAGCGTGTACCGAAGCGACGCTGAAGTGGACGCCGCGCGAAGAGAAGGCCGTCGGGTGGTGCCCCGTTGGGCACACCATGGTGTACGGATCACCAGACGCAATGATTTTGCTTTAAGCTGGGTGCCATGAGCAGGCAGATGGTACGCCCCGGCGGGCGAAGCGCCCGGGTCCAGGCATCGGTGCACGCCGCCGTACGCGAACTCGCCTCGGAGGTCGGCCGGGACGCGCTGACGGTACCGATGATCGCCCTACGTGCGGGCGTGACACCATCGACGGTCTACCGCCGCTGGGGTGATCTGCAGGAGCTGCTGTCGGACGTAGCGGTCGAACGTCTGCGGCCCGAGACCGCGCCCGGGGACCACGGTGCCCTGCCACCCGACCTGACGGCCTGGGCCGAGCAGTTCCTCGACGAGATGTCCTCCTCCGCCGGCCGCGCCTACATCCGCGACGCCCTGCTCGGCGACCCCGACGGCGGCAACGCCGGGCAGTGCTCCGCCTACGCCGCCGAACAGATCGACGTCATCCTCACCCGCGCAACCGAACGCGGGGAGGAGACGCCCGGCGTCGAGACGGTCATGGATCACGTCGTCGCTCCCCTGATGTACCGCATCCTCTTTCGCCCGGACGGACTCGACGCCGCGTACGCGCGTCGGCTCGTGAAAGGAATCCTCGGCCCGACCGGCCGATAGCCACGAGAAGCCGCACGATCGGTGACCAGACGAGTCGGTCGTTGAGCAGGTAGTGCGGCACGGCGTTGGCGAGATCGGGACAGGGGACAGCGCAGCGCGCCGACGGAGCCGCACGCGGAAGGTACGCGACACCGCCATCGGCCCGTCGTCGAGAGGACGGACGTCGCGACCGCCCTCAGGGCAGCGGCAGGATCTCCGGCCCCGGGCGCTTTCCTCGGGTGTACTCCGGAATCAGCACCGGTACGGCGCTTCGGGCGCCCCTGATTCACGCTCGGCCCCAGCATGTTGATGCCTCACCATCCTGGCCTTTGGCCTGGATGGTGACCCGCCCGGCTCCCGGGCCGGTGTGGCCGGTCTGGCGGCCGGATTGCGTCAGCTGTCCGCCGCGGCGTCAGCTCCCTCGGGACCGGTGGAGAGCCGGTAGAAAGCAGCGGCGTTGCCCCAGAGCACGGCGTCGAGGTGTTCCTCGCCGACAGTCTCGGCGACGAGGTTGAAGTCCTCGTCCACGAAGGGACGGCGAGCGCGGGTAGAGGGCAGGTCGGTGCCGACCATCAGCGCGGCGGGGTTGGTCTTCACGATGGCGGTCATGACTTCGGCAGGGTCGAGGTCGACGCGCCCGAACCCCGTGGCCTTGACTTTCACGCCTTTCTCCACCAGCCGCAGCAGGTTCCGGAGTCCGTCGCGGTGCAGGCCGAGGTGATCGATGCTGACCGCGGGCAGCGCCGCCAGGGTGCTCGCCAGGTCGGGAAGAGTCCGTGCGTCGATATAGAGCTCGATGTGCCACCCGGCCACGTCGTGGACACGGCGCGCGAGACGGTCCAGTTCGTCCAGGGTGGCCGATCCGCCGCGGCGCACGTTGAAACGGACAGCCCTCACCCCTGCGGCATCGAGTTCGGTGATCTCCTCGTCCGTGACGGTGGCCGGCACCTGCGTGACCCCGGCGTAGGTGGGGCCAAGCCGGGCCAGGGCGTCTCGCAGATAGCTCTGGTCGAAGCCCTGGAAAGAGCCCGAGACCACCGCTCCGCCGCGGATGCCGAGGCCGGTGACACGCTCGCGGTACTGGTCGACGGAGAACGCGGCGGGCCGGTAGCCATCGTTCTCGATCAGCGGGAACCGTGGGTCAATGATGTGCAGGTGGGCATCGAAGACAGGGTGCTGAGGGGCGCGGTTGCTCATGCCTGTCCCTCCCTGCCGGCCGTGCGGGCGGACATCTTCGTCTTGGACCGGTCATGGTCGGTCCTCGCGTGCTGGTGCGGTCGCATTCAGTGCTCCGTGTTCTCGTCGTCTTCTGGTGTGCTGGTGCCGGGTGGGGAAGTGGTGCGGCCGGGTGGCCACGTCGAGCCGGGCCGCGGCCGATCTGGTGCCGCGCTCGACGTCGCGGTCACCGCTGACGACTACGCGGGCGTTCGCGCCGTCAATCGCCAAAGCAGGTCCGAGCCTAGTTCTTCGGCGTCGGCGAGGCCGTCGACCTCCCGCCCAGCGCAGCCACGGCGAACTACTCGCCGCTTGGCGCGCGGTGGCTTCGGAAGAAGGCGGTGGCCGCAGCCGAGGCCCGAGCGAACTCGGTGGTGTACGGGGCGAAGTGTCCGCCGGGTATCGTCACCGGCTGCTTCGGTTCCAGCGCCCGATTGCAGGCAGCGCGCGATGTCGGTAAGGGCGACGGTGTCCCGCTCACCGACGATCATCAGCAGCGGTGTCGGGGAGATGCGGTCGATGAAGACGCCCGGCTCGTACATGCGTGCGTTACGGGCGAAGCGGACGGTGACGTAGTTCCCACACCTTCCTCACCGAACAGCGGCTGGCCCCAATAGCTCACACACCGGCCTCACCCTTTACCAGACCCTCGACGCCCTACAAGACGTTCTGAACTGCCGGACCGGCCTGTGCACAACATGCCACCAGCCCCTGCCCCGCCCCCGGGCAATTGCTAGACGTCTTAGATATAGGGACTGGTCACGCCCGCAGCCCGTCCACCGCCGTGTCGATCGCAGCCAGCGCCGCGCTCCGATCAAGACCCGCCCTCGATACAAGCGACAGGCCCTGGACGATGTAGAGCAGGAGCTGTGCCTGGGCCTCGGGGGAGGAGTCGGCCGTGACCTCGCCGGCGGCCTGGGCACGGCGGAGCGCGTCGGTGACGATCTCGATGAACCGGCGGTACGAGCGGGTCACGACCTCCGTGGCCTCACTGTCCTGGGGGACGAGTTCGGCGGTGGTGTTGCCAACCAGGCAGCCGTGCGGCACGCCCACGTCGGAGATCAGTTCGTCCAGCCGCGCCGGGTGGGTCAGGATCTCACGCAGGGCCGGCAGGAGCGGGGCGGTGTCGAGCGCGGTGGTCAGGTGCCGCTCGTACACCTCCCAGTAGAGCCTGACGGCGTCCAGGTAGAAGCGGCGCTTGTCACCGAACGTTCCATAGAGGCTGCCGCGCTCGACGGCCAGCGCGTCGACCAGGTCTTGGACCGACGTCGCCCCGTATCCCCGCGACCAGAACAGTTCGAGTGCGCGCGCCAGCGTCTGTTCCTTGTCGAACTCGCGGGGGCGTCCGGTTCGTGCCACGCGACCAAGAATACGACTTCTTGACTCAACGTTCAAGAAGTCATAGCTTCTGTCGCGTTACTTCTTGAACGAACGCACAGAAGTCGCTCGGCCAACAGCCGGCGTGAAGGGCGAAGATATGGAATTCGCAGGCAAGACGGCGCTCGTCACCGGGTCCGGCGCGTTCGGCGGGCTGATGGCCGCGGGCGGCGGCGGCAGCATCAGCTCCACCGCGGCCGGCCTCGGCATGCCGGGCATGGCCGTCTACGGCGCCACCAAGGCGGCGCTCGAATCACTGACCCGCACCTGGGCGGCGGAGTTCGCCGAGTCGAACGTGCGGGTCAACGCCGTGGCCCCAGGACCGATGCGCTCCTCCAAGGTGGTCGCGACGATGGGCCCGGACATGGGCGGCATGGGTCTGACCACCGCGCTCAAGCGCGCGTCGGACCCGGCCGAAGTGGCTCAGGTGGTCGCCTTCCTCGCCGGTGACCGCGCAAGCTACGTAACCGGAGCGATCGTGGCCGCCGATGGCGGCCGGACCGCGATCTGAGGAGATCAGAACAGTGAATCGTCTTGCAGGCAAGCACGCACTGATCACCGGAGGAACGAGCGGCATCGGCCTGGAAACGGCCCGCCAGTTCCTCGCCGAAGGCGCGACCGTCGCCATCACCGGCCGCTCCCGGGAAAGGCTGGACGAGGCAGCCCGGCAACTGGAAGGCCCTCTGCTGACCATCGCCAGCGACGCCGGCGACGTACCGGGCCAGGCAGCACTCGCGGCACGGCTGCGGGCGGAGTGGCCGAAGCTCGACGTCCTGATGAGCAACGCCGCCGACGTCACCCACCTACCGCTCGACGCATGGACCGAGGAGGCGTTCGACAGGCTCGTCGCGACCAATCTCAAGTCGCCGTTCTTCCTGATCAGGGACCTGCTGCCGCTCTTCTCGCAGCAGTCCTCGGTCATCCTCGTCGGTTCGGTCTCCGCGTACATAGGACACGAGAACGCGACGGTCTACGGCGCGGCCAAGGCGGGGCTGCTCTCCTACACGCGCGGCCTGACCTACGAGCTGAAGGACCGGGGCATCCGCGTCAACGGACTGAGCCCAGGCCCGACCGTCACCAACGCGTTCGCCCCTCTCGGCCCCGAACGCCAGGCCGCCCTCTATGAGGAACTCCGGCAGACCGTACCCCTCCACCGCCTGGGAACCGCCACGGAGCTGGCGAAAGCGGCCGTATACCTCGCCTCGGACGAGTCCGCTTACACTGCGGGCACGGTGCTGCGAGTTGATGGGGGGATCGGGGAGCTGGCGTACTAGGGTGCGTTTCAGAAGTGGATCTTGATGTGTCGAGATCCGCTTTGTGGGGAGGCACGATCTGGCGTATGCGCAGTGGGCGAAGCTGGAACCGCTGCTCCCGGTCGGGAGGAAGCACAAGCGGCGGACCGTTCGGCCGTACGGTTCTCACTCAGGCTGCCGGATGACGGCCGTACGTTCCGGCTCGCCGCGGCGCCCACCGTCCGTCCGCCGGTTCTCGCAGCCATCGCGGCAGTCGGTGCTCCGGACCTGTCGGGCCGCGTGCGCCTCGTGTACAAACGGCAGGGGACCGGACCAGAACACGGGGAGGGCGACATCATGCCGGAGGTTCACTTAGCGGCTCGTAGCGACCGTTTCGACGAGGACGACGACCGCTGGCAGAGTCAGGTGCTGCTGCTGTACAGAGCGCTCGACGACGCGGCCGGACCGGTGGAGCGCCGCTCCGAGCCGATCCCGGGGGCCAAGGGGGCGCTCTCCGAGGCGGTGCTTCACCTCACCGGTCCCGGGATCGCCGCGGGCGTCGTGACGGCGCTCGCCGCGTGGTTGAGGCGTGACCGGGGACGGAGCGTGTGTCTCACCTGGACCGTGGACGGCCGTCGTGGCGAGTTCACCGTGACGGGTGCCTCCATCGACAACGACGTCCTCCGCGGCGCGCTGGAGCACGGCCTGCGCGCGGCAGCGGGGGAGGGCATGGAGCCCGCCGAGTCCGCCGAGTCCGCCGAGTCCGCCGAGCGCACCGAATCCGCAGGTTCCGGGGAGTCCGCAGAGGTCGTGGGGTCCGCTGGGGCTCCGGGGTCCGCAGGTGGCGCGGTCATCGGTGAGCAGGCCGGACGGAACGGTGTCCTGGGTGGCTGAACCGGGGAGGGCCTATCGCGCGCTACTGATCGGGAACTCCGAGTTCCCCGGCGACCCCGGCCTACTGCGCACCCTCCTGGGACCGCCGACGGACGTCCCCCTGCTGGCCGCGGCTCTTACCGACCCCGACACCGGCCTGCACCGGGCCGATGCCGTGCGGACGGTCCTGGAGGAGGACGCCCAGCACATCCGGGACGTACTGGAGGAGTTCTTCGACAGCGCGCTCGCGCACGAGCAACTCTTCCTCTACTACAGCGGGCACGGTCTCCTGGACCTCCGCAACAGGCTGCGCCTGTGCGCGCGCGACACCACGGCCGGACGTCTCCAGTCCCGTGCGGTGGGCCTTGAGTTCGTCGACGGCCTGATCGAGGGATGCGCGGCACGGTCGATCGTCGTCATCCTGGACTGCTGTTTCAGCGGTGCCGCCGCCGTGAAGGGGCAGGACCCGGCGGCCCAGTTGGCGGGGCACGGCCGGTTCGTGATGACGAGTTCCAGCCATGGGGACACCTCCGCCGACGCCGAGACGGCGGGTACGGCGAGCCCCTTCACCCGGCAACTGGTCGCCGGGCTGAGAACCGGCGCCCCGGGCCGGGACGGCCTGGTCACGGCGTACGACATCTACCGGTACGTCCACGGCCGGCTGCGGTCCTCCGGGCAGGTTCCGCACATGAAGACGGAGGGCGGGGTCGGTGCCATTCCGCTCGCGCGGCGTCCGCCGCGCCCGGCGGCGGACGCCGCGGGCGATCAGGCGGGCGATCAGGCGGGCGCGGGCGACGGCACCGCCCTCCTCGACGTACGGCCCGTCTTCACGACCGTCGACGGACGGCAGGACCGGCTCGCCACCTACACCGACTTCAGCGGCGTCCTGTACGTCCGCCTCCCCTGGCGCAACGCGCTCCTGACCACCCATCGCGAGGACATCGCCGCGGCGGGCGAGCACACACCCGTGGTCGCCGAGCTGTACCGGTACGCAGACGTCACCTGGCGTGACATCCACGCCCGGGCATCGGGCCGCAAGGAGGCGGAGCTGCGGGCCGACACCTCGGGCGGCGGCGTATCGTTCACCCTGCCCGACGAGCTGGGCACCGTGGAGTGGCAGGAGCCGCAGGTACGCGCCTTCGGGCGGGCCAGTGCCCAGGGGCGCTGGCCGGGCACACCGCGCGCGCAGAGCCCCACCCCCGAGGAGTACCGGGCCGACAGCGGCTACCGGCGTCTGAGAGCGTCCGCCCGACGGGGCCTGCTGTGGTCGGTGGCGCTCATCCCCGAGACGCTGGCGAACAACGCCCTGGACGGCCTGGCCTGGTACGAACGCGTCGGCGGGGGAGCCCTCACGCTGACCATGGTCGTCTCGGTCGTCCTGGCGCTCTGGTATCTCCGGAACGCCTGGAGGTTTCTCCGGATACGCGGCATGCTGCGCAGCTCAGGGCTGTACGCCATCCCGATGGTGATGGAAACGGGGATGGTGGCGGAGGACGTCGCCGACGGCTTCAGCGTGACGACTGTGCACAAGCCGTGGGCCTGGCTGCGGTACGAAAGCACATCCCTGGAGCCGTTGCGGACCAGGGACGAACTCGGCCGGGCCCCGCACCAGGAGGAAGCGACCGAGTGGCCCGCGCTCGCGGTACTTCTCCAGTCCTTCCACGGCCAGGACATCACCCGGCGGGCCAAGGGCGCAGACGCGCCGGACGGGTCGGCCATCGAACACGTCAAGGTCATCGGCACTCCGAGACCCGGACGCTGGGTGGTCATCCACACCGCGAACGGCATGCTCTGGCCACGCGCCAAAGCCCGGTGAACTCCTCCCGCGACGCGCCATGACGGCGTGGGCGTGCGGGGTTCCTGTTCTCCGCGGATCCGTCCCTGCCAGGGACGGCCACGGAACTGACCCCACGTCATGGGAACCCTGCACATCCTGGACGCCCTGCTGAACCTCGACGGCGGGGTGAAGCCGGAGATGGTGGCGACCGACAACGCCTCGTACTCCGACATGGTGTTCGGCCTGTTCAAGATCCTCGGCTACAACTTCAGCCCACGGTTCCGCGACCTGGACGACCAGCGGTTCTGGCGGGCCACCATGCCCGGCGTCGAGACCGGCACGTACGGCCCGGTGGAGGACCCGGCCCGCAACCGAGTGAACCTGAACAAGGTGATCACGCACTGGCCGGACATGCTGAAGGTCGCCGGTTCCCTGGTCACCAACCAGGTCCGCGCCTACGACCTGCTGCGCATGTTCGGCCGCGACAGCCGCCCGACCCCGCTCGGGGCGGCGTTCGCGGAGTACGGGCGGATCGCGAAGACCGAGCACCTGCTGCGGGTCGTCGACCCGGTGGACGACACCTACCGGCGGCAGATGAACCGGCAGCTCACCGTGCAGGAGTCCCGCCGCAAGCTGGCGAGGGACGTGTGCCACGGCAAGCGCGGCACCATCCACCAGGCGTACCGCGATGGCATGGAGGACCAGCTCGGCGCGCTCGGCCTGGTCCTCAACGCCATCGTGCTCTGGACCACCCGCTACATCGACGCCGCCATCGCCCAGCTGAAAGTCGAGGGCCACGAGATCCGGGACGAGGACATCGCCCGGCTCTCCCCCGCTCAAGCACCGCAACCTGAACCGGCTCGGCCGCTACAGCTTCACCGCCTCGACCCCGGCCGTCGGCGCCCTGCGCCCACTGCGCGACCCGGATGCCCCAGAGCTGGACGAGGACGAGACCGGCGCGGAATGAATCCGGCTCGGCCCGGGACAGGCTCGCCCGGTCGGTCAGAGGAGGACGCCGCCGGAGACCTCGATGCGCTGGGCCGTCATCCAGCGCAGGCCCTCCGACGCCAGCGTGGCGATGGCGTCGCCGATCTCCTCGGGTTCGCCGACACGGCCGAGCGCGGTCTGCCCGGCCAGACCCTGGCGCATACCGACGTCATCCCGCATGGCACCGCCGTTGAAGTCGGTGGCGGTCGGCCCCGGGGCAATGGAGTTGACCCGGATACCTCGGGGGCCAAGCTCTGCGGCCAGAGTGCGGCTCAGAGCCTCGACGGCGGCCTTCGAAGCGGAGTAGACCGACGTCGCGGGACTGGTGTGGCGAGTCAACGACGACGAGACGTTGATGACCCGGGCGCCCTGCGCCAGCAGCGGCACAAGCGACTGGATGAGGAAGAACGTGCCCCGCACGTTCGTGCCGAACACCGTGTCGAAGTCGTCGGCCGTGACAGCTTCCAGCGGACCGAAAACGCCAACCCCCGCGTTGTTGACCACGATATCGAGCCGCGAGGCCCCCCAGCGTTCAAGCAGTGCGCTCAGCTCGGAAGTGAGGGCTCCGAAAGAGGAGATGTCGCTGATATCGAGACGCATGACAGCGGCAGTCCCACCCGCGGCGTGCACGTGCCGTGCCGTCTCCTCGACCCCAGCCACATCACCGCGATGAGTGACCACGACCCGCACCCCGCGCGCCGCCAGCGCGAGAGCTGTACTCCGGCCCAGGCCACGGTTCGCACCGGTCACCAAAGCGATCCTGTCGGCTGTCATCAGCTGCTCCCTCATCGCACGGCACCAGAGAGACATCGGGCACCACCATCAGATGCGAGTCGACTGACTCGCCTTTCCATCGCAGCGTAGGCACACCAAAAGAGGCGAGTCAAGTGACTCGCCTCAGATCTGGTGCATACTGCACGCATGGCAGCAGAGCTCTCCGCACACCACCGCCGTCTCGCCCAGCAGAAGCGTGAGGCGATCATCTCCGCAGCCACGGACCTCTTCCTGAACCGCGGCTACGACGGAACCTCTCTCGCCCGCATCGCCGAAGGGGCGGCCGTCTCGAAGTCCACCCTGTTCAAGCAGTTCCCCACCAAGGCAGCCCTCTTCGAGGCCATCGTCACCGAGTCCTGGCAGCGTGACACCGCGGACACTGTCGCGCGGCCTCAGGCCGGAGACCTGCGTTGCGGCCTGACCTCCATCGGCCACCGCTACGCCGACCTGATCGGCCGGCCCGGTATGACGGCCCTGTTCCGCATCGTCATTGCCGAGCTGCCCCGCTTCCCCGAACTGGGGCAGATGCAGTTCCAGCTCGGCAAGCTGCCCTACTTCACCTCGGTCCAGCACTACCTGGAGTCGGAGCACGAGGCCGGCAACGCCGACGTCCCGGACGCCGAGAGCGCCGCCAACCAGTTCCTCGGGATGATCGCCAACTACGTCCTGTGGCCCCGCATGCTGCTGACCGACTGGGACCCCTCAGCCTCTGACATCCGCTACGCCGTCGAGCAGGCGGTGGAGACCACGCTCGCCCGGTACGCCTCCGATCGACCAGCCTGATCCAAGGGCTGGAATTCGTACGCCGCCGCCCAGCGCTGGAGGGGGTTCGCGGAGCCGCGAGCGTGCAGGGCCCCGTAGCCGTCGTCAAACGATCGTTTGACGACAGGCAGGCGGCGCGTCCCCGGTCGTCTTCGAGGAAGACCCGGGCACCTCCAGCCGCCTCCACCCGCTCCAGCGGCCGAAGTTCGGCGAACTGCTCACCTACGCGCGGCCGGACGACACCGTGCACATCTCCGAGATGTTCCGCCTCGTGCGCGGCAACCAGCACATCCTCGACGTGCTCGACGTCCTGCACCGCGACCGTCTCGCCCGCGCATCCACGACGGCGCGTTCTCCGCGATGGACCTCACCGCCCGCCACCCGCGCACCGGCGAGCTGCTGTCCACCGTGAAGTTCATGGTGCAGACCCTCGCCGCCGTCAGCGAACTCCAGCGCGACCTCCAGCGCGAGCTGACCTACGACGGGCTGCGGGCCGCCGAGGCCAAGGGTGCGAAGGGCGGGCGCCGCCCCGCCGTGGCGGCGGGGAAGACCGACGACGTACGCACTGCGCACCTGGAAGGCCGCTCCATCGCGGCCCTCGCCCGCGACCACGGGGTCAGCCGCGGCGCGATCCGTACCACCGTCGCCTGGGATACGGCTTCCGTTCACTCCCGCCGCCAACCCCAGCAGACCCGCAGCACGAACCTGCGGATTCCGCCCCTTACCCACACCATCAGGCGACCACAGAACAAATCAAAGACTCACGAACTGCCCACGCAGAGGGGTGCGATTGCGGTCCATGTTCATGCCCCTGTAGTGGAGCCGGGACGGACGACCATCAAGACGGTGACCGCCGCCCACAACAGGTTGAAAAAGCCCGTATACATGGCCAGTTGCGCAGTGTGTGATCGCTCGATCGTGGCGTTGGTACTGATGTGGCCGAGGAGCTTTTCCTGGCTGGGCAGTACGAGGACGACGAGGAGGCCGGCCGCCACCGCGGTCAAGATGATCGATGCGATCAACCATCCGCTCCCGAGTATGCCCATGTACGAGGCAGTGGCGAACCCCAGTACCGGGACAGCCAGCCCGAGACCGGCGTAGACCCGGCAGATGCGGTGAAGGAGTTGGGCTGTAGCCGCTGCGGAAGCGACCGACTCACCAGCCCCGGCGCGGCGGGCAGTTGGCGGGAACATACTGGCAGCAACGGATACGGGGCCGATCGCGATGATGGCAGCCAGGACATGGAGGGAAAGAAGGGTCTTGGTCATGATTCGACGCGCCTTGCGGATCGAACGTTGCGCACGATGAACATTGCCGCTCCTATTACTCAGACCACCGAAATTTCCGCGGGAAGTCGGTTTCCGGTGTGAAGTGAGAAACGCTTGCCGTACTCCGGGGGTTGACCCGATGAGGCTGACCGCAAGGGATGACGGCGTTCCCGATGCTCAGGCGCCACCCCTGCGCAACTTGCAGCCCGCCTGAAACATAGCACCTCCCGCAGCACCGGAGGCCACCCAGAGGGATACTTTCAGGCATGCTGTAGGTTGACGTCCGGACGCAGGCACACCTGAGGCGCCTGCTTCCCGTCCTCCCGCTGCGCGCGCCTCGAAGTGGTACCGCCAGAGACCACCGCCGACACCGGGCAGCCGGCGCCCCCTCACCTGGACTAAGGAGATTCTCGTGAGCGACAACGAAACAGCTGGGCCCGCCTTCACACTGTGGAACGTCTACAGCGTCGGGGACGACCGCCCCGTGGTTGACGAGAGGGCGATTGGCAGCCTTTCGTCTGTCCTGGACGCCGTCTCCTCGGACGGCGTGGTCCTGCGAGGCATGTATGACGTATCAGGTCTGCGAGCTGGAGCCGACTTGATGATCTGGCTGCACGGGGCAGACCCGGAACGACTGCAGTCGGCTGCGCGCGTACTGCGGCACGAGCGGGTGTTCACGGGACTGAAGCCGGTATGGCACGCGATGGGGGTCCATCGCGAGGCCGAGTTCAATCCGAACCATGTACCAGCCTTCATAAGGGGTGTCGCGCCCGCCAAGTGGCTCACTGTGTACCCGTTCAACCGGAGTTACGAGTGGTACTTGCTTCCTGAGGAAGAGCGACGTGACCTCCTTGCCGAGCATGGTCGTGCCGGGGCGGCGTACCGCTCGGTTCTGACGAACACGGTCTCGGCGTTTGCCCTCGGCGACTACGAGTGGATCCTTCCGCTTGAAGCTGACGATCCGATTGACCTCGTGGACATGATGCGGACACTCCGCGCCACACGGGCACGGTTGCATGTGCGTGAAGAAACACCGTTCTTTACAGGTCGGCGAATTGAGCTCTACGAGCTGTACGAGCTACTTGGCGCGTGAGCGACCTGAGCAGCTCCGCACCGTGCCGTCAGCGTCGTCAGATCCACAGGCAGCGGGCTGAAGACGTCGTTTCACTTGGTGGGTCGACGATGGGTGGCGAGGGTTGCGACCATGCCGACGAAGGCCAGAAAGCGCTCGGCCCTGCGTTCGTAGCGGCGGAGCAGACGGCTGTATCCCGCCAGCCAGGACACCCTCCGTTCGACGACCCAGCGGTGGCGGCCGAGCCGAGTGGACGACTCGATGCCGTTGCGGGCTATGCGGTGACGGATGCGACGCTCACGAAGCCATTTCCGCAGGTGGTCGTAGTCGTAGCCCTTGTCGGCATGGAGCTTGGCCGTACGTCGACGGCTGCGTCCGCGGCGGAGCGGACGGGCGGGATCCCGCACACGAGCGGCTGCGGGCCGAGACTGTCGTACATGTCGGCTCCGGAGATGCCCAGGGACAGCGGCACGCTATTCCGATCGGTGTGAAGTGGATTTTCGATCCTGGCTCGCCACGGTCGGTCGGATTCGGTCCGGTCAGTGACCCCCTTCTGTCGCCCGGAGGCTGACGGAGTCGATCGCGCAGCCCGACCAGTCCAGCTCACTCCATGCGACACCCGATGGCCTACTGAAGCAGCGTCCGGACTTGGCGCCCTGGGCGCCCGTGGATCGGGATTGCACCGCTCCTGAGCGACGCTGAACTGGTCACCCTCGCCATGGTGCAGGCCGTGCTCGGCTTCCCATCCCAGGCCAAGTGGTTCCGGCATGCACGTTCCCGTCTGCGGCATCTGCTCCCCTACCTGCCGCAGCAGCCGGACTACAACAAGCGACTCACCTACAGCTAGACTGCAAGTGGCGCAGATCGAGAGCCGATGCGGGAGCAGCCGCGAGGCTTACTGCCCTACGCCGGAAAGGTAGGCCGTTGTGAGCGGCGGAGAGACTCGACAAAATGGTGTGCCAACGGAGGTCAGGAAAGCAGAAGACCGGGGCAAACCACTCGCATCCCATCTCGCCCGCGATGCGTCAGCCGCAATTGCATACAGGATATTTCTACGCGTCCGTGCCTACGTTGTCATGACAAAGCCGCGAGTTATGGAACTCCTGCTTGTCGCGACTGCGCCGACCATGGTTCTGGCTCATGGCGGCTTGCCAAATTTGTCGCTCGTCGTGGTGACGCTCATCGGTGGAGCGGCGAGCTCAGGCAGCGCCTCGGCCTTCAATATGTACCTGGACCGCGACATGGATGCCCGGATGAAACGCACATCTGGCCGCCCTTTGGTAACCGGAGAGGTGACACCGCGATCCGGCCTGATCTTCGCCTGGCTCCTGGCAGTCGCCTCGACGGTCTGGTTCTGTTGCCTGGTGAATTACCTGGCCGCCGCACTGTCTGTCTGCGCGATCCTATGGTATGTCGTCGTGTACACAATGATCCTCAAGCGCCGCACCGAGCAAAACATCGTGTGGGGCGGAATCGCCGGCTGCTTCCCCGTAGTCATTGGCTGGGCATCAGAGACAGGGACCGTGTCGTGGGCGGCGGTAACGCTTTTTCTCGTGATTTTCTTTTGGACCCCGGCACACTATTGGCCTCTGTCCGTCAAGTACGGCGAGGACTACCGTCGTGTCAACGTCCCAATGCTCGGTGCGATACGAGGAATCGAGCACGTGGCCAGGAGAGTAACTGCATACGCTGCCGCGACCACCATAACCTCCGTTCTCCTCATCCCCATTGCCGGAATGAATTGGATTTATTCAACAATAGCCGTAGCCGGTGGGGGATGGTTCGTATGGGAGGCCCTTCGGTTTCAGATTGCCGCCCGTAGAGCGGCAGCCTCGCCTCGACCCATGCGAATGTTTGCAGCATCAAATACGTATCTCGCATTGCTGTTCGCCGCAGTAGCTGTCGATCCACTCCTTAGACTCTGAGGCTCCCGAAATGGCCAGCCCTTCGTCCAACTCACGACTGTTTCCATGGAAACATATTGCGTGGCGATTCTCGGCCACTTTTACCGACGGCGCGTCCCCGGCTGCTGGTGCCGGCGTTGACGCAGGCCAATTGGGTACTCTACCCAAATCCCCCAGCGGTAACGTCGTTACCTACCACGGCTGGCCGCTCTACCGATACGCTGCCGATACGACAGCTGGCGAACACAGCGGACAGGACGTCTTTCTGAACGACGGCAATTGGTACGTCATGAAACCTGACGGTGAACCCCTCATCCCATCCCATGAAGTGCCAAGCCGATAGCCGGTAACCCGTCACCGGCGAGCAGACACACGGGGCGTTCCGGTTCGCCGGTTCTCGGTTTCCCCATCAACCCGCGGACCGGCGCGGTCTGTGTTCCACACCCCCTGCGACGCCCTCTCGTCCAGCTCGACGGCGACGCCCTGGACCGGGCGATCGGAGCGTTCCCTGCCGCCCGCGCGGCCCCGGACCGCAGGCGATCGCGGTCGACGGCAAAGCCCTGCGCGGTTCGCGCACCGCCACCACCACGTACGTCACCCCGCTCGCCGCGATGGACCACACCGGCACCGGCCTCGCCCAGCGCCAGGCCGCCGACAAAAGCAACGAGATCCCCGCCTTCGCCCCCCTCCTGGACACCATCGACCTCACCGGCGCTGTGGTCACCGCCGATGCCCTGCACCCACGGCACTGTCCCTGAGATGACTCTGAGCAGCCCGAGTGCTTCGCCTCAACCACAAAGCGCCATGGTGACGGCTCGCCGCCTGTCGCGCGCAGGGTCAGTCGGCGCGAGCGGAGAGCGCCTGGAGCAGCAGAGCGGTGAGATCGCGGCAGGCGTCAGGACCGAGTACGTCCTGTAGGCCCGCGTCGGCCGCGGCGTAGGCGTCCTGGCCGGCGGCGAGCAGTCGCATGCCGTGTTCGGTGACGTGGAGTTCGGCGGTGCGGCCGCGACCTGCTTCGGTGCGCCGCTCGACGGCCCCCCTTTCCTCAAGGTGACGGACGGTGGCCTGAGCGCTCTGGGCGGTGATCCCTGCCCGGCGCCCCAACTCGCTGTAGGACAGGCCGGGTTCGCGACGCAGATGCCCGAGCGCGGCGAGGTGGCGCAGGGTGTAGCCGGTCGGTTTCAGTGCGTGTTCGACGTCGCTGCGCACGCGCCTGCCGAGGGCTGCGAGCAGGAAGGCGGTGCTGGCGGGCTGGGGCGGGACGGTCACGGTATCTCATTCGATCACGAGGGTTTCAGTTTGACTGTAACTTGCGGATGAGGCAGGCTCCAGTTGTCGGCGGACGACGCGGTGGATCGAACCCGCGTGGGGAGTACGCCAGCCCGGGGACCTCACAGCGTCACGGCAGAAACGCTACAAGCGTTTGAATCTCGGAGGCTTCACAATGACGGACCACGCGACGGACTGGCCTGCTCACCTGACAGGCGATGCGCAGCCACTGGAAGTCGGCATCCTTCTCTACGAGGGGCACACCGCACTCGACCTTGTTGGCCCGTACACCACTTTTGTACTGGCGGGCATGAAGGTCCACCTCGTGGCCGAGACCCTCGACCCTGTCGTCTCGGACGACGGCGGCATGACCATCGCTCCCACGACCACCTTCGATGACTGCCCTGAGCGGCTCGACATCCTGTTCGTTCCGGGTGGCGGGATGGTGTACAAGCCGATGCTCGACCCGGCCACCATCGCATGGCTGTCGGATCGCGGTGCGACTGCCTCGTACATCACGGCGGTGTGCAATGGCCCGCTCGTCCTTGCGGCAGCCGGACTCCTCGACGGTTACCGCGTGGCCACGCACTGGGCGTCCAGGGACCAGCTGGCACGGATGGGCGTCGAAGTGTCGACGGAACGTGTGTGCATCGACCGCAACAGGTTCTCAGGTGGCGGTGTGAC
Source organism: Streptomyces sp. NPDC056161 (assembly GCF_042268025.1). Classification (NCBI taxonomy): domain Bacteria; kingdom Bacillati; phylum Actinomycetota; class Actinomycetes; order Kitasatosporales; family Streptomycetaceae; genus Streptomyces; species Streptomyces sp. NPDC056161. The sequence goes on along the minus strand of NZ_JBHJUV010000051.1, from coordinate 6,970 downwards.
CGCAGGAATCGATTTCGGGCTCACCATCGTCGCTCACACCCTGGGCGAGAAGGCCGCCGAGTTCGCGCAGCTCGTCATGGAATACGACCCCGAGCCGCCGCTCAACGCCGGATCGCCCGAGAGCGCCGGCCCCGAAATCGTGGCCCTGCGCACACGCTTCATGGCCGAGCCCGACACCGAGCTCCGAAACGCGGTGTCCCACCTGTTGGAGCAGCGTGCAGCATCGAGCTCGCAGGCGGGATCGGACGAGAACGCCCGCCCCGGCGTCGGCGTCATCAACACCTGACCGCTGCCTGGCTCCGCATGTCGAACCTCCCTGGCTCCGCATGTCGAGCCTGACAACGCCACGCTGTCAGGCTCGACGTGCGTAGGCGGCGTGGGCCTTCGGCGACGGCTCGCTGGTCGCGGGCAGGGCCTGCTCGCACCAGATGGTCTTGCCGGTGGTGGTCTGCCGGGTGCCCCACCGTTGGGTCAGTTGGGCGATGAGCAGCAGTCCGCGGCCGTTCTCGTCGAAGATCCGCGCCCGCCGCAGGTGCGGTGCGGTGCTGTTGCTGTCGGAGACCTCGCAGATCAGCGTGCGGTCGTGGATCAGCCGCAGCTGGATCGGTGGGCTGCCGTAGCGGATCGCGTTGGTGACCAGCTCGCTCACCACCAGCTCGGTGACGAACTCAAGCTCCTCAAGACCCCATGCCACGAGCGTTCGGACGGCCTCGGTACGGATTCCGGCCACTGCGGCCGGATCTGCGGGCACGTCCCAGCTGGCGACCCGTTCGTCGTCCAGAGTGTGGGACCGGACCAGCAACAGAGCCGCGTCGTCGGCAGGTGGATCGGGCAGCAGCGCCTGTACGGTGCGGTCGCACAACCGTTCCAGTGAGTCGACGGGCTCGGTCAGCACACCGCGCAGGATTTCCAGCCCGACGTCCAGGTCGCGCTCCCGGGACTCCACCAGCCCATCGGTGTAGAGGGCGAGCAGGCTGCCTTCCGGCAGCTCCACGTCGACCGACTCGAAGGGCAGGCCGCCGAGGCCGAGTGGCGGTCCGGCCGGCAGATCGAGGAAGGCGGCGGTTCCGTCCGGGGCGACGAAGAAGGGTGGCGGATGCCCGGCGCGGGCCATCGAGCAGCGCCCGGACACCGGGTCGTAAACCGCGTACAGACAGGTGGCACCGACGTTCGCCTCGACATCGCGCCCCGCGTCGACGGTTTCGAGGCCGGCCCGCGATATCGCCGACGATGCGCTCGCCCTCTGGTCGGGTGCGTCGGCACCGGACTCCGCGGACATCTGGATGACCATGTCGTCGAGCCGGGTGAGCAGTTCGTCGGGGGTGGGATCGACATCGGCGAGGGTGCGTATGGCTGTCCGCAGCCTCCCCATGGCCGCGGAAGCGTGTATGCCGTGCCCGACCACGTCGCCGACCACCAGCGCGACCCGGCCGCCGGACAAACCGATCACGTCGAACCAGTCACCGCCCACCCCGGCCCGGGATGTCGCGGGCAGATAGCGCGAGGCGAACGCCACCGCCGACTGCTTCGGAAGGCTTCGCGGCAGCAGATTCCGCTGGAGGGTGCGGGCGATCTCATACTGGCTCTCCAGGTTGGCAGCCCGCTCGATACTCGCGGACGCCAGTTGGGCGAGCTGGGTGAGGACCGCCTCGTCGTCGGCAGTGAACTCGCCGCCGTCCTCCTTGTCGGAGAGCTGGATCAGACCGAGGTTCTGACCGTCGGAAGCGATCAGCGGCACGGCCAGCCAGCCGCGCATCGGCAGGTGTTTCCCCGCATACGAACCGAAGCCGCGCCAGGCCGGATGGGCTTCAAGCTCTTCTTGAGTCATCCGCATCGCACGGTTGTTCTGACACACCAGGAGAAAGATCCCCTCTCCCTGCGCGGGGACCTTCGTATGGCGCCAAGCGGCGTACTTGTCCGAGAGCGACAGGGCGGACATCGCATAGTTGCGAACCGGGTCGGTGGTGAAGCTGGTCAGGGACTGATGCGCACCGACCAGCTCCCGGGCATGGTCGGTGACCGCCTGCAGCGCCTGCTCCAGCGAGGGCGCGGCGTTGATCTGCACGCTGGCGCGGGCCTGGTCCTGCAACTGCCGCGAGCGTCGGCGCTCAGCCGCGGCAGCCGCTGCGGCCTGCTCGTACAGCCGGTTGCGTTCGGTTATGTACAGCTGCAGCCGAATCTCGTTCATCAGCGATACGGCAAGCCGTTCGAGGGAGCGCCACTCCTCCTGGTCCCAGATCCGGGGTCGGATGTCGACGACCCACAGCGCGCCGATCGGCTGCTCGCCCAGCAGCAGCGGCGCCCCCAGGCAAGCTCTCACACCGCTGCCGGCGACCGCGGGGTCGGCATGTGCGGGATGGTCGTGCATGTCGTCGATCACGACTGGACGCCCCGAGACCACTGCCTCGGCACACAGCTTCGAGCCGACGGCGCGCTCCCAGCCCCTTTCCCCGAGCCCGGCCTGTACGGCCCGGTACCTGAGCGTCTGGCCGCCGTCACCGACCACACTGATCAGCGCTCCTGCGCCGTCCAGCAGCCGGAGGGCCAGCCGCGCCGTCCGGTCGAAGGCATCCTCGGCCAGGCCGTCGACCGCACGAACCGACTCCACGGCCGCGAGCCGCCCCGGATCTCGCAGAACTTCTTCGCTGCTCAGCCGGCTCACTGTCCACCCCGAGACCCCGACACAGAAACCCTCTTCCTAGCGCCGATCACCCTTTGTGAAATTAAATTATGAATCACTCTTTTTACTCCATTATCGTACTAAGCGCCTGGTGCCATCGAGCGGAGCTGCGCCGAGGCAGGCGACACAGCGGTTCGAGCAGGGCAGGGCGCCGCGACCGTCGGGCGAGGTCCTCACCGGGATCGCAGGTGAGGTGAGGGTCCCTTCGTACCGGAGTCCGTGATAGCGGGGGAAGCAGAGGTTCATGGGGTGCAAGCAGCAGAAGTACGACGCCGAGTTCCATGAGGGTGCTGTGCGTACCATGATCAAGCTGCCGCGGACCCGGCCCGGCTGGCCGGGGTGATCAGCGACTGCAAGGCCGAGCAGGACATTGCGCACACCGTGTCCTGCCGCGTCCTGGGCGTGAGCGAGTCGGGGTTCTATGAGTGGAAGGGCAAGCCTGTCACCGCTCGCGAGGTGCGGCGCGGACAGCCTGCCGAGGCCATCAGGCGCATCTTCGACGCATGTCTCCCGGCGCTTCAAGCGAGCCTGCCGCCGCCTCGGCGTGACCCAGTCCACGGGACGCGTCGGCTCGTGCTTCGACATCGCTCTCAGCGAGGCGTTCAACAGCGTCCTCAGGGTCGAATACGTCCACCGGCACACCTTCGCCACCCGTACCGAGGCCCGGCTGAAGGTCGCCACGTGGATCACCGGACTTTACAACACCCGCCGACTGCACAGCGTGTACGGGTGCCGCAGCCCGATCGACCACGAACACGACCACCCGGCCAACTCCGCTCTGGAGCCGGCCACTTAAGGGGCGGCCGGCCGAGGCACGGGCCGTCGCCTTCGCGGTACATCGGCGAGAATGGCGACTTCGGATCGATCGTGACTCCCGTACAGGGTCGATCGGTCCTCAGGCATTCTCGGCCGCCGGGCGCGCGCCCGCCACGGACAGGTCGAGCGCGTCCGCCGCCGTCGCGTTCCGCCTTCCGTATCGCCGCTGCCACACCAGCAGCGGCCCGGCGACGGCGAGCACCAGCACGCTCGACATCCGCCACCCCAGGGTGTCGAACGCGGTGGCCGACAGCAGGGACGCGACGACGGACGCGGCGCCGGTGGCGCCCTCCACGACCGCCTGGAGGCGCGAGCCCCGGCCGGTCGCGTAGCTGCGCACCAGGAACGCCGTTCCGGCCAGGTACGTGAAGTTCCAGCCCACGCCCGCGCAGATCATCGCCGTCATCATGGCGGTCGCGCCGTCGCCGGAGGCCCCCGCGACCCCGCCGAGCAGCGTGATCCCGATGCCGGTGAGCGCGGTGTGCCAGGGGCCGATCCTGCGCATCAGCTCGCCACTGATCAGTGCCGGGGCGAACATCCCGACCAGGTGCCACTGGATCAATGCGGCCCCCAGCTCCGCCGAGTGGTGGGCGTGCGCGTTGGCCAGCGGCCCGATCGCCATGACCAGCGTCATCAGGGCGCCTGAAAGCGGCAGCAGGACGAGCGCCGCCACGAAGTTCGGGTTGCCCCGGCCCTCGCGGAAGGTGGCCGGCCCGGCTGCGTCGTCCCCTCCCCCGGCGTTCGCACCGGCCGGGGCCGCGGCCCTGGGCTCGCGTGAGACGGTGAGCGCCAGCGGCACCGCCACCAGTCCGAGGAGCGCGACCAGCGCGTACGACCCGATGAACTCGACCGCGAAGGCACGCGAGGCTGCCAGCGCGGCGAACGGTCCGAGGAACGCCGCGATGAGGCCGCCGTACATGACGATCGACAGCGAGCGCTCCTTGCGGCCGTCGGGCGCGAGGTCGGCTGCCAGGTAGCGGATGTAGCCACCGGTGGAGCGGTACGCGCCGAGCAGCGACGTGGCGAGGCACAGCAGCCAGAAGGCGTCCGTGTACACGGCCATCATCGACAGCAGCCCGCCGACGACCGCACAGCCGCCGCCCATCGCCATCACCGCGCGGTAGCCGTAGCGGGCCGTCAGGAGCCCCGCCGCGACCGAGGCGAGCAGGCCGAAGCCGGTGATCAAGGTGAGCGGCAGGGTGGCCAGGAGCGGAGTGGGCGCCAGACGGAGTCCGGCGAGAGAGGTGAGGGTCAGGTCGACGCTCACCGCTCCGTAGTAGACCGTCTGCGACGCGACCAGCCGGGCCAGGTCGGCGGCCGAGCGCGAGGGGCGGGGGGACACGCGGATGCTCTCCTCGAACGGGCGGGAGTGGATGTGCTCCACCCTGGCCGAGCGGGGCCGCCCCCCACGAGAGGCAGGAATGCCATCATTCGCCAGCATTCTGCCATGTCCGCCACGACGACTCCCACGGCGGTACGACCACACCGCATCGTCGTCCGGCTCCTCGACTCCGTCCTGCCGCTGGACGCGGGGATTCTGCTCCAGGTGTTCGGGCGGCCACCCTGCCCGGGTACGAGGTGACCACCGCGTCGCTCGGCGGGCGGCCGGACCGCGCGGCGGGCGGCCGGACCGCGCGGCGGGCGGCCGGACCGCGCGGCGGGCGGCCACGTGTGACTGCTGTCTGTACTGCACGAGCCGCTGACCGTGGCCCGGATGGCGCAGCACGCGCGCATGTCGGAGCGCGGCTTCACCCGCCGCTTCCCGACCCGGACAGGTCTGCCGCCCCTGCGCCGACTGCGGTGCCAACGCGTCGAGTACGCACAGCAGTTGCGGGAGTCGACGGATCTTCCGTTGGACGAAGGGCGCGGCCGGCTCGGGGCTGGGCTCCACCACGCCCTGACCCACCTGCGCGCCCTGCACAGCGACCTGACGGAAGGACACCAGCAATGCCCCTCACCCCCGCCCACCTGCCCATGCAGCCGGTCAGCCCCTTCTACGGCCACGACCGCGGCACCCCCGAGACCGCGTCCGCATCGAGGCGTTCCTGGCCCGACACGCTCACCTGATCACCGGCCACGCCGCCAAGATCAAGGACCCCACCTGTATCCGTCGCTGCGGCCGAGGCGTCACCGCCACCACCGTCATCGACATCGACATCGACAACTCCACCCCCCACGCCAATGCGGCTTCGGCCGGCGTAGTTGCTGTTGTTCGGGGTGCCCGTAGGCGATGGGGCTGTGGTGTCCGAGGGGAAGTGGCGTCGGACGATGAGGGGCCTACTTGTTTCCTGATCGAGACGACGCGACGCGCTGACGCCACAGTGCCTCTGCGAGCCGAGTCAGGGCACCACCGAGATCCTTCCACTCGTCCTCGGCGAACACGTCACGGTCGTACTCGGCGAGGAGCTGGTTCGCGCGTTCTATCGCTTCGACGCCTTGGTCCGTCAACTCAATCACCGCCGCACGACCTTGGCCCACTCCGCCGACCGTGTCGACATAGCCCTCGGCGATCAGCGCTTCGACAATCGGGTGCAGGCTCTGCACTTTGATGCCTGCACGCCGTGCCAGCGCGCTGAACGAAATTCCTGGATCCGCCCGCAGATGCCCGAGGAGACCCAGTCGGCGCAGGGACAGGCCCATCGCCTTCAGCCCCTCCTCGACTCGCACTTCCAAAGATCGCGCCTGTAGGATCATGATCATCGTTGGACTCGTCGGATACCCCGTCGGGCCGCTGTCTCGCGCTTCTGCCATCCACGCCTCCTTATGGGCCTCCCTGGCCCCACCGTGCCAGAACCTGCAGCTAGACTGTATATTGTCGTTGGCATATCGGCTCTCCTCCAACCTTCCGCTCGGCTTCGTCGCTGCTCTCGCCGACTACTCGGACGAGGAGCTGCGGGACCCGAGTGCGGTGCATGCCGCGCCGGGACGGCGCCCCCTGTGTGGTGGATCTGTACGGTCTTCGGTGTAACTCTCGATCATGGAAGTAGCACCTGATGAGCGACATGACTGTCGCGGCTGAGACGGTTGAAGATGTCCGGCCGGCCGAGTTGGCGGGATGAGCTGGACGAGCAGTTTTGATCGGGCAGTTGGTCGACGGGGCCCGCGCGAGCGAGTGGCAGCAGACAGGCGAGGGCGGGCTGCTCCCGCATGTGACGGAACGCGTGCCGGAGTCCGCCCTCGAAGGCGAGATCACCGACCACCCACCTCGGCTACGAGAAGCAAGACCCGGTCGGTGCCCTTCGACGGCCGATTCTCCGTCGGCCGCCGATAACTCACACCACCCGAGTCACACCGTTGACCGGGCCCACCACCGACTCCGGGACGGAGCCGTCAAATTGACGCACCGACACGCCCTCCTGCCAGGCCGCCGCCTCCCCCCCCCCGTTACCTTTCTCGTGGCCCCGCAATGGGGCGCCTGGCCTCCGGGCCCGGTATGGCTGTCTGCCCCCTGTCGAAGGGATGACCTGGGGGGTG